>CAKQMI010000010.1 GCA_934254835.1 uncultured Clostridia bacterium
AAGACAAGCCACGCCTAAACTTAACCGAACCGACCGAAATAACGGAAAACGGAAGCGTAACGAAAGCGGTGTTCGCCACTAACCCGCTTGGCGAATCACCGCTATTCTTCGTTTACGGCATTTTCCGTTTTTTGTCCGTATTTTGAGATGCGGATTTTCGCTTAATTACAATAAAAATTTGTGTTCGTATAAATTCCCGCCGCTCCCGCAACAAAACACCCGACAATTTCTGTCGGGTGTTTTGTTGCCTCGGAAGGGAGATTTGGTTAAATGCGAACATGCGGTTTAACTGTCAAAAAGAGTGTCACAGTGGCAACGGGGCATAGAGATGACAAAAAGTTCGCAAAATGACGTTGAATTTTTTTGGAAATTTGGTATAATGAAAAAAACGTTGTTTTTGCAACGGGCGAGGTTTTATGGAAAAGTATTTGTCCGTATTAAAAAAGTCCGCATTATTTTCGAGTGTTGACGAAAAAGACGTGTTATCGTTGCTTACTTGCATAGGCGCGAAAGTTTTTTCGCACAAAAAGGGTGAATACATTTTGCGACAAGGCGAAAAAATTGACGATATTGCCATACTGCTTTCCGGCGCGCTTCACGTTCAATGCGACGACTATTGGGGCAACCGCAGTATTTTGGGACACATTTCAGTTGGCGAAATTTTTGGAGAGGCGTACGTCACCTCGCGCGAAAGTCTCATAAACGACGTTGTTGCCGTCGAGGACAGCGTGGTGATGTATTTGGACGCAAGAAAAGTAATATCGACGTGTTCGACCGCCTGTCGATTCCATACGTTGGTGGTACAAAACATGTTTTTGGTGATATCCGATAAAAACCGAAAACTCGTGCAGAAACTCGGGCACGTCACAAAGCGATCCACCCGCGAAAAACTCATTTCCTATTTGTCGCAAGAGGCGAAAAAGCAAAACAGCGCGGAAATCGTCATACCGTTCAATCGCCAGCAACTGGCGGATTTTTTGTCCGTTGACAGGAGTGCGATGTCAAACGAGCTTTGCAAAATGCGCAACGAAGGACTGCTTACGTTCCATAAAAATTCATTCAAACTGCTGTCATAAATAATTTATTGTTTCGATTTTTATATTAAATCCACTTATTTTTCTAAATTTGGTTGTTTTTACAACAGACATTCTTTTGCTTTTGCCGTAAAATAAGGGCAGAAAACAAAGGAGATTTTTTTTGAGCAAAATTATTGATTTTTCAAAACCTGTGAAAGATACGATTAAAGAGTATCCCGAGGCGCAACAAATCCTAAAAAACTTGGGGTTTAATATGCTTGATAATCCTACCGCGCTTGCGACACTTGGTAGGTTTACGTCCATAAACAAGGGCGCACGCATTAAAAATATACCAATCAAAGCCATGCCAACCGTGAATAATGCAAACCGTGGTTTTGCTCCGTGTTTTTGACTAAAACTTTGTTACGCTCACGGCTTATACATACAGTATTAACCCGCTCGCGTGCCTTGTTTTTGACTAAAAACGCGGGGGCAATACTCCTTAGACCAAACCGTCGAGAGTTTCGATGATTTTTGGAAAAGACGAGCGTAGTTGTACTTTTTGTACTACAAGTGAGTTTTTGCCTAAAAGCACGGAAATATCGGCGATTTCTAACAGTTCGTATTACTCACGGTTGGCATAGAAAACGCCTTTGTAGAAAATGGCTTTGAGATTATAAACAAGGAGAACTAATGTGAAAAGAAAAATTATCGAAATCGATGAGGAAAAATGCAACGGTTGCGGAGCGTGTGCAAATGCCTGTCACGAGGGGGCAATCGAAATGATTGACGGCAAGGCGAAACTTACGCGCGACGACTTCTGCGACGGGTTTGGAGATTGTCTGCCGTCGTGCCCCACGGGCGCAATCAAGTTTGTGGAGAGGGAAGCGGTGGAGTACAATGAGGAAGCCGTGCTCAAAAATAAACAAGCCAAAATGCAAGAAAAAATGAGAAACGGCGGGTTGTCGTTGGGCGGACATCATCATGAAGGCTGTCCCGGAAGCAGGGCGATGTCACTGAAAGTGGCGACGCACGAGGCTGACGATTGCGAGAATGAAGGAAGTGTTTGTAAAAAATCGACGTCAAGACTTGGTCAGTGGCCGTGCCAAATCAAACTTGTGAACGTCAACGCCCCGTATTTCGACGGTGCAAAACTGCTTGTCGCAGTCGACTGTTCGGCGTACGCATACGCAAATCTGCACGACGAATTTATGAAAGGCAAAATCACGATTATCGGCTGTCCGAAACTTGATGCGGTTGATTATACCGAAAAACTCACCGAGATTATCAAAAACAACGACATCAAAAGTGTGACCGTTGTGAGAATGGAAGTGCCGTGTTGCGGAGGCATCGAAAACGCAGTGAAAAACGCCCTTCAAAACAGCGGAAAATTCATTCCGTGGCAAGTCACGACGCTGTCCATCGATGGAAAAATTCTGGACTAAACCCGAAGATTCTCATTAAATCTTTAAAATTAAAGCCGAACTATTTTTTCTGGTGCGTTTTGTTTAATGACAAAAAGCAAAGCGGAACTTAGCGCAATGAACAATGGCGATATTTTGGAAAACGTTTTCAGAGCAACTTTTATTAGGGATATTACTAAAAACAAATGGGTTTTAAAAGAACGCGCGGACGGCTTGCCGGACGTGACGAAAGGACATTCGCCCGTGCGTCCGTACGAAGGGCAATCCGACGGAACCAACACGTTTGGGTATTACGCGAATGCCGAGATTTGGCAAAAAGATTAAATAAACAATTTTATTGTAAAATTTAGAATACTGTGGTATAATACAGTAAATTAAAGGGGAATTATGAATATAATTGCAGGTTAGTGCCCACGACGACGGGAGGACAGCCTATGAAAAAACCACAACCACAAAGCGCAGGAAGAAATCTTTTCTTTGCGCTTTTTTAATGTTTTCTTGCGATAAAAATTTTGAAAAGGAACAGAAATCTTTAAGACGAATAAGGAGTGATAAAAATGTTTGATAAATCGGTGGCGATAAAGGACTTGCCGTTTTTTAAGTTTTTGACGGAGGAGCAACGGGAAATTGTCCTGAAAAACTCGGAGATCTTGTCGCTGAAAAAGGGTGACGTTATCACGGGACTGGTCAGTCACTGCATCGGACCGTTCCTGATTTTGGACGGCGAGGTCAGGGCGATAATCGACGACGAGAACTTCCGCGAGGTGACGCTTTTTGAGTTGCGCTCGGGCGAGATGGGGTTGTTGTCGGCGTCGTGCATACTGGAGCACATCACTTTTGACGCGAAATTCGTGGTGCAAGCGGACAGCGAGTTATTGACGGTGAAGTCGTGCGCGGTGAAAAAAATTATGGACGCGAACGCCGAGGTCAGGTGCTTAATTTTCGAGACGCTGAGCGACCGATTTTCCTTGTGCATGCAGACGTTGCACGGACTGCTTTTCACGCGGTACGAAAGGCGAATGGCGTCGTTTTTGGTGGAAAGATACCTGTACACCGGCGAGACCGAGTTCAATATCACGCAGGAAGAAATCGCCAAATTGACAAGCTCAGCGCGCGAGGTTGCAGGCAAAACTATCCGCCAGTTTGCGGAGGAAGGACTCCTTGAATACGGGCGCGGGAAAATCAAACTTTTGGACATTCAGAAACTAAAAGACATGACCTAAGCAAAAAGGGCATATTATTTGATTGACGAGTTTGGAAATATGTGATACAGTCGAGGTGTGCCAGCCGAAAACGACGCTTTTTTTGGTCAAATTATCGAAAACAATTGCGAAGCAACGTTTGAACATATTGTTCATAAACTGTTGTAAAGGGCAATGGGGTAAGGGATATCACAGAGCCCGAAAGGCGACAAAGCGCGCATAAATCGGGAAAAGCGCATAAAACGGTTAATCTTAAAATTGCCATGACGGGCAATAACAATGCGTACCGCAGAGCCTAAAAAGGCGACAAAATGCAGAGATTTTCGATGATTTTTGGAAAAGGCGAACGCAGTTGTACTTTTTGTACAGAAGCGAGTTTTTCTGAAAAAGCGCATAAAATGGGTAATCTTAAAATTGCCATGACGGGCAATAACAATGCGTACCGCAGAGCCTAAAAGGCGACAAAATGCAGAGATTTTCAATGATTTTTGGAAAAGGCGAACGCAGTTGTACTTTTTGTACTACAAGCGAGTTTTTCTGAAAAAGCGCATAAAACGGGTAATCTTAAAATTGCCATGACGGGCAATACCAATGCGTACCGCAGAGCCTAAAAGGCGACAAAATGCAGAGATTTTCGATGATTTTTGGGAAAGGCGAACGCAGTTGTACTTTTTGTACAGAAGCGAGTTTTTCCCAAAAAGCGCGTAAATATCGGCATTTTGAAAGGCACGTATTGTTATTGACCGGAATATAACAAAAAGGAGGTATGGGTTGTGGATAGTAACATAGATGGCAATGGTTTATGTGGACGAAGTAATAAAACGGCTCGTGTCTCTTATTTCTTTTTCCGAATTGTCAGTTAGTCTGTAACTTAATTTCGTCATGAAAAAATTGAATAATCTGTTGCAATCTCACTGCTATGAAGAGGTTGCTTTCATTGTGTCCCAAATGGTGGTGGACCAAGCAGTCGCCACGCTGGCGTCGCTTTCCAACGACGACTTGGTGCAAGTATGCAATCGTCTGGACGAGTACGATTTGGGCGCGTATCTGCCATTATTCGACAACGCAAAACAGCAAATTATCATTGAGGGGCTTTTGCACAAAAAACTGCAAAAAGTCATTGACGTAATTCCCGACGACGTAATGCTGGGAATGGTGTCGCTGTTGCCCGCGAGCGCGTCCAGCCGACTTGCCGACAACGACGTTATTCGCACGCTTATCAAGCAAAAAAAGTTCAAAAAACTGAAAGAAATCCTTGCCATAAAAAACAGTGTCGACATTGCCTCGGTTTTTGAGGAGCTGGACGTAGAAGAGTTTGTCATAATGTACAGACTGTTGCCGAAGGACCTTGCCGCTGACGTGTTTGTCGAGCTGTCGGCGGACGTCCAGGTGGAACTCATCGACAAGCTGTCGGACAAGGAAATTCAATCGGTCATCAACGACCTTTTCATCGACGACGTGGTGGATATTATCGAAGAAATGCCCGCGTCGGTCGTCAGACGTCTGCTGTTGCAAAGCGACGTCGAAACAAGGAAAAACATCAACGAAATTTTGAAGTATCCGACGTCCAGCACGGGAAGCATTATGACGGTGGAACTCGTTTCGTTTTCGTCCGATACGATTTGCTCGGACGCGCTGAACAAAATCAGAATTTCCGCCTTTGACAAAGAGACCATTTACACCGCATATATCACCGACGAATCGAGGCGACTTTTAGGCGTTGTCACGATGAAAGAACTGCTTGTCGCAGACGGCGAGGCAACAATCGGAAGTATTATGCACACCAACGTCATTTACGCCCACACCCTCGACGACAGGGAAGACACGGTGCGCACGATGACGGAATACAAACTTTTGACAATCCCCGTCGTGGACGACGAAAAAAGGCTGGTGGGTATCGTCACAATCGACGACGCAATCGACGTCTTGAAAGACGAAACCACCGAGGATATGTCCAAAATCGCCGCTATCCGCCCGTCCGATAAGCCGTACATTAAAAAGGGCGTATTTTCCATTTGCAAAAACCGCCTGCCGTGGCTGATGGTATTGATGATCAGCGCGACTTTCACGGGGCTTATTATCAACAAGTACGAGGAAAGGCTGAACGCCATAAGCACGGTGCTGTTGGCGTGCGTGCCTATGCTGATGGATACCGGCGGAAACGCAGGCTCGCAGGCGTCTGTCACGATAATCAGGTCGCTGGCGTTGAACGAAATCGGCACTCGGGACGCCCTGAAAGTCATGTGGAAGGAACTGAGAGTGTCGCTTATACTTGGATTGTGTCTTGCCGTGGCGTGCTTTGCGAAACTGCAACTTATCGACAATTTGCTGTTCGGATATTCGGGCTATACGCCGGTAAGAAGCGCAATCGTAGCGGTATCGATGTTCATAACCATCGTCATTGCAAAGCTCATCGGCGGAAGCCTGCCGATTTTGGCAAAGGCGATGAAACTCGATCCCGCGGTCGTAGCCTCGCCGTTCATCACGACTATCGTCGACGCGCTGTCGCTCATAATTTTCTGTCTGCTTTCGGTGTCGATTTTGGCGTGAGACCAAATCTCTTTTAATTTTTTGAGTTTTATATTATAATAAATTTATGAGTAAAACATAAACGGAAAGTTAAAAGATAAAACAAATTTAATCCACTTTATAATCCGCAACGTGTGAAAAGTTTTTGAAATTTTTAACTTTCACGCAACGTCGCGGATTTTTTGTTGTCTTTATAGGTAGGACGCAAAAGTTTGTTGCCATTGAAATCGCAGGCGCGGTTTTGAGGCAACGAAGGAGATGCAACATGAATGACCAAAAAATTATCGAATTGTTTTGGGAGCGACAAGAGAGTGCAATATCCGCCACGGCGGATAAGTACGGCAAATACTGTCACACGATCGCTTACAACATTCTTTTCAATCATCTCGATTCGGAAGAATGTGTCAACGATACTTACCTTGGTGCTTGGAACGGTATCCCTCCGCAAAAGCCCAACAACCTGACGGCGTTTCTCGGAAAAATCACTCGCAATCTCGCCATCAATCGCTACAAGCGTTACTCGGCATCCAAACGCGGGAACGGACAGGTCGAAATCGTTTTGTCCGAGCTTGAAAACTGTATTCCCGATATTAAGGGCATCGAGGAGGCTGTGGACGAAGCGCATTTGGTGGCTGTGATAAACCGCTTCTTGCACGCCCAACACAAGACGAAACGCAACGTATTTGTGCAAAGATACTGGTATATGTATCCCATTCGCGACATCGCCGAAATGCACGATATGAGCGAAAGTAAGGTCAAATCCATTTTGTATCGTATGCGCGTCGAACTCAAACAAAATCTCGAAGAGGAGGAAATCTACCTATGAAGAAGGAAAAATTATTGAACGCAATCGGTCAGATTGACGACAACTTTATTACCGAAGCAAAACCCGAAGTGAAAACGCAAAAGAAAAAGGTCAAACCTCAGTGGTTTGCGCTGTTGGCGGCGTGTCTTATTTTGGCGATTTGCATAAGTATCGTGACGCCGTTGTCGCTTGGCAACAAAGAAGCGGGCAAAGTCACGATGGAAATCAACCCCGGCGTCGAGTTCACTATCGCAAGAAACGGTAGCGTCAAAGCGGTGCGCTTTATTAACGACGACGCGAAAGACGTCCTTGGCGCATTGACGCTGAAAGGACACGACCTCAGAACCGCAATTATGCTGACAATCTCGGCGTACAAGGCGGGCGGTTATATGGACAGAAACGACACCGTTTTGGTATCGTTCAACAAACAACTGAGCGAAAATAAGAAATTGCAAAAATCGGTGGCTGATAACGTGCAGTCCGCTCTGGAAGAAACAAATGCCGTGAATACGTTGGTGTACGTCAAGGAGGCGGACAGCAAAGTTACCGCAGAAATCGCCAAAAAGTACGGCGTGTCCGTCGGCAAGGCAAAACTTATCGAAGAAGCGTCGAAAGTCAGCAGTCTGACGGTTGACGATCTTGCCAAACTCCCGCTGGACGAATTGGTCAATTTGCAAGAAAAAGTCGATTACAAAGTCCTTTCCACAAGGTTTATCGGGATTCTCCGCGCCAAACAAATCGCCCTTCAAGATTCCGGCTGTGTCAACAGAGTCACTTTCACCGAGGCTGTCCTTGTCGATGGCGGAATTAAAACCCCGTATTATCGTCTTGTGTTCAACGACAGGCACGTCGAGTGGACTTATCGTATCGACGCAACGAGCGGTGCTATCATGGAAAAAAGCAGTGTAGTGTTCTTTATTTCGCTGGAAGAAGCAAAAGAAATTGCGTTGAAGTTTGCGAACGTGAACGTCGAGGTCGAAGAAAAAGTCGTCTTTACAAGGGAAGAGTTGAACCGCAATCAAGGTCGTCCCTGCTGGATTTTGGAATTCTATACCAAAGCGTTCCAATACGTTGTCAAAGTTGACGCCAAAACCGGCGATGTCATCTATTTCGATTATCACATCGACATTAGAGACGCAAAGGAAATCGCGGCAAAAGACGCAGGCGTGTTCGACGAATTTTCAAAACTCGTGTTCACCGTCGAGGAATACGTCGGAGGCGGAATCAAAACCCCGTACTTCTACTTCGTGTTCAACAACGAAAAAACGCAGTGGACTTATAAGATTGACGCAACGCTTGGAACCGTCCTTGAAAAAAGCAAATCAGAAATTATGATTTCGCTGGAAAAAGCAAAAGAAATTGCGTTGAAAGACGCGGGTATCGAAAATCCCGAAACCGTTACTTTCACCAAGGAAGAATTGAACCGCAATCAGGGACGCCCGTGCTGGATTTTGGAATTTTATACCGAAAAATATCAGTACACTTACAAAATCGACGCGATCTCGGGCGAAGTAGATACTTTGGAAAGCACTAAGTTCATCAATATTTTGAGGGCGAGGGAAATTGCGTTGAAAGACGCGGGTGTTTTTGAAAATATCGAAAAAATCCACTTCACCACCGAAGAACTGATCGCAGGCGGTGGAATTAAAACCCCGTACTTCTTATTCGTTTTCAACAACGGAATCACGCAGTGGACTTATCGCATTGACGCAATTAACGGTACCGTGCTTTCAAAAAACGAGGAACGCATTTGGATTACCCTTGCCGAGGCGAAAGAGATTGCAATCATGGACGCAAATATCGGCGAGTCGCTGGAAATCGTCTTTACAAAGGAAGTTTTAAGTCGAAATAAAGGACGTCCGTGCTGGATCTTGGAGTTCTACGCCGGGAAATACCAGTACAGTTACAAAATCGATGCAAACTCGGGCGAAATTATCTCAAAAACCCAGTACCTTTACATCGAAAAAGCAAAACAAATCGCACTTAAAGACGTTTTTTCGGGAGCGGTCGCAAACAACATTACCTTTACCGCTCAAGAATTGATTGACCTTGAAAGAACCCCGTACTTCTACTTCGTATTCAACGACGGCGAAACACAGTGGTCTTACTACATCGACGCAGTCGACGGAACTATCCTCTTAAGAGCGAAAGAAGCTTTATCGGTCGAAAAAAGCTAGAACTAAAATCTCCATAAAGTAACAAGAAAAATTTAACAAATCCTTAAATCTATCATTCAGACAAAATAACAAGGTCAATCGCAAAGCCGAACGCAAGCCGTTCGGCTTTTCATTTGCGGTTTTTTATGTTTGGCTTTTATTGTGTGAATTTTGATAGTGCGTTATGAGAGTAACTCTCTTTTACGTTCCCGCCTTTTAATTTATAATGATGAAAAAAAGGGAGTGGTCACGATATATGGATTTTTTATTGACGTTTCTTGAAGGACTTGCGTCGTTTGTATCGCCGTGCATGCTCCCGATGATACCGCTGTATTTATCCTACTTTGCGGGCGACGAGGACGACGAGGAAGAAAGTGCGGAAATCGTCACGGACGGCGAAGTCACGGAAGACAAGACGGAAGTCGCCACGGACGAGAAAGTCACGGAAGACAAGTCGGAAGTCGTCACGGACGGCGAAGTCACGGAAGAAAAGACGGAAATCGTCACGGACGGCGAAGTCACGGAAGAAAAGACGGAAGTCGCCACGGACGGCGAAGTCACGGAAGATAAGACGGAAATCGTCGCGGACGAGGAAAGTGCAAAAGACAAGAAAAAAGAGAACAAGAAAAAGTATCGCGTACTTGTCAGGTCGCTGTTTTTCGTGCTCGGATTTACGCTTATGTTCGTCGTGTTCGGCGGGCTGGTGGGACTTGTCAGCGGATATATCAACAAATACAAAACCGTCATCAATATCGTTGCGGGCGTCATCGTCATAATATTCGGACTGTCGTATATCGGGCTGTTCGGACTGCCGTTTTTCAAGGGACTGAAAAAGTCCTATAAGATAAACAGCGTGTGGTCGGCGTTCCTGTTCGGCATGGTGTTTGCGGTGGGCGTCGGACCTTGTACGGGCGCGTTTTTGGGATCGGCACTTGCGCTGGCGTCAACGTCGGGGACGGCGTTAAAGGGCATAATCCTTTTGCTGTTTTATTCGATGGGCATAGGCATACCGTTTATAATCACCGCGCTGTTGACGGACAAAACCAAAAAGTTGTTCGGGTTTATCAAGCGACACTTCAAAGTCGTCAAAATCGTCAGCGGAAGTCTGCTGATTGTGATGGGAATACTGCTTGCAACGGGCGTAATGGACAAGCTTATAAAAGTCTGATGCCAACCGTAAATAATGCGAACTGTGCCAAAACGCCGATATTTCCGTGCTTTTTGGCAATTACTCACTTGTAGTACAAAAAGTACAACTGCGTTCGTCTTTCCCAAAAATCATCGAAAATCTCGACGGTTTGGTCTAAGGAGTATTGCCACCGCGTTTTTAGACGAAAACAAGGCACGCGAGCGGGTTAATACTGTATGTATAAGCCGTGAGCGTAACGATGTTTTAGTCAAAAACACGGAGCAAGACCACAGTTCGTATTATTCACGGTTGGCATAAAATAGGAGGCAAAAATGGACAAGAAAACAAAAAAAATGCTGATGACGACTTTGCTTATTATTGTGTTTGCAGGGATTGTTGCCGGGGCGTATTTCGGATATAAAAAACTGTCGGGAACGCGCTCGCCAAGTGGGCAAGGCACCATAAAAAACAAGGGCGACTACAAAAACTTTACAATGACCGACGTGGACGGAAACGAGGTTAAATTGTCGGATTTTATCGGTAAACCCGTGATTATCAACTTTTGGGCGTCTTGGTGTCCGCCGTGCAAAGCCGAACTTCCGCACTTTGACAAGTTGGCAAAAGAGTACAAAGGGCAGGTGCATTTTCTGATGGTGAACGTCGAAAGCAACAATAAAGACGCAGTCAAAAACTTTGTGAAAAACAACGGCTATACCTTCCCGCTGTACTTCGACAAAAACGAGAGCGGTTCAAACGCTTATTCGGTGAAGAGCATACCGCTGACGGTGTTCATTACCGCCGACGGCAAAATCGGAGAAAAACGCCTCGGTGCGATGAGCGAAGCGGTGCTGAGAGATTATATAAAGCAATTATTGAAATAAAAAATATTAAATTTCGCAACCATCGCCAATTTTTGTTGTCTATATAAGTGAGGGTTGCGCAATGTAAAAAAGGAGTATTTATGATCATAAAAGGAAACAAAGGGAACTTTCAGGAAGAAGTTTTGTCGTCAAAAGGGATTGTCCTTATGGACTTTTATGCGACTTGGTGCGGACCGTGCAAAGCACTTTCGCCCATACTCGAAGAGGTCGATAAAAAATATGACGGCAAAGTAAAAATCGTCAAAGTGAACGTCGACGAGGAAGAAAGTCTTGCCACGAGATACGGCATTGCAAGTATCCCCACGGTGATTTTTTTCAAGGACGGAAAGACGGTTGCGACGTTTGTCGGACTTCGCGGACTTGCCGAAATCTCAAAGATTATCGACAAGCATTTGTGATGAGGTATCCGTTTTAAGAGTTCCCGCTGAACGCGCGGGCGACGTTTATTAACAATTTATTATGGATTTATTCGGCTCGCGCCGTATAAATAAATACATTTGAAAGGAGCAGAGTATGAAAAAACATTTATTGATGGCGATTTCGCTGATTTCTGTACTCGTTGTCGGCATGACCGTCTTTGCGGCGTGTGGCAAAAAACACAATTTCTCAAAGACTTACACCTATGATAACGAATATCATTGGCACGCTTGTTCCGACAAGGACTGCAAAGAAGTGAAAGATAAGGCGAAACATACCTACGGCGAATGGAAAATAACCAAAAAACCCACCGCCACCGAAAAGGGTATGAAAACTCGTTACTGCACCGTTTGTACGAAAAAACAAACCGAGGAGATTCCCGCGCTTCAAGCCAACCCCGTGACCTTGAAAGAGGGCGCAATGCTTGACAAGAAGTACGACGGAAAAGCCGTTATGTTCTCGAAAGAACAATTCAATTTCATGGGCACCGGCGCGGTCACGTTTATGTACAAGATGGGCGAGGACGAATGGACGGCGGAAGCCCCCATGGCAGTCGGCGCGTACAAACTCAAAGTGATGGTTGCCGAATCCGATATGTATCAAGCGGGCGTTGCCGAGTTTGACTTTGAAATCAAAAAAGGCGACAACAGCATCACCTTGAAAGACGGCGAAATGCTTGGTAAAACTTATGACGGAACCGCCGTTGAAATCACCAAAGAGAAGTTCAACGTGATGGGCACCGGCGATGTCACCTTCAAGTTCAAAGCAGTTGACGCAGAAGAATGGGTGGACGAAGCCCCCATGGTGGTCGGCAAATATCAAGTCAAAGTCATGGTCGCTGAGTGCATGAACTACAATGCGGGCGAAAAAGTGTTCGACTTTGAAATCAAGAAAGCCGAAAACAACGTAACCTTGAAAGAGGGCGAAACCCTTGACAAAGTTTACGATGGTTCGGCAGTTGCTTTCACAAAAGAGCAATTCAACTTTATGGGCACCGGCGATGTCTCCTTCATGTTCAAAGCAGTTGACGCAGAAGAGTGGACGACGGAAGCTCCCATGGCAGTCGGCGCGTACAAACTCAAAGTGACGGTTGCCGAAACCGATATGTATCAAGCGGGCGTTGCCGAATTTGACTTTGAAATCAAAAAAGGCGACAACAGCATCACCTTGAAAGACGGCGAAATGCTTGACAAGAAGTACGACGGCGAAGCAGTTGCTTTCACAAAAGAGCAATTCAACTTTATGGGTGACGGCGCAGTCTCCTTCAAGTTCAAAGCAGTTGACGCAGAAGAATGGGTGGACGAAGCCCCCATGGCAGTCGGCGCGTACAAACTCAAAGTGATGGTTGCCGAAACCGATATGTATCAAGCGGGCGTTGCCGAATTTGACTTTGAAATCAAAAAAGGCGACAACAGCATCACCTTGAAAGACGGCGAAATGCTTGACAAGAAGTACGACGGCGAAGCAGTTGCTTTCACAAAAGAGCAATTCAACTTTATGGGTGACGGCGCAGTCTCCTTCAAGTTCAAAGCAGTTGACGCAGAAGAATGGGTGGACGAAGCCCCCATGGCAGTCGGCGCGTACAAACTCAAAGTGATGGTTGCCGAAACCGATATGTATCAAGCGGGCGTTGCCGAGTTTGACTTTGAAATCAAAAAAGCCGACAACAGCATCACCTTGAAAGAGGGCGAAATGCTTGGTAAAACTTATGACGGAACTGCCGTTGAAATCACCAAAGAGAAGTTCAACGTGATGGGAACCGGCGACGTAACGTTTATGTTCAAGGCAAAAGCCGAAGGCGATGACAAATGGACGGCGGAAGCTCCCATGAATGCAGGCGAATACCAAGTCAAAGTCATGGTCGCTGAGTGTATGAACTACAATGCGGGCGAAAAAGTATTCGACTTTGAAATCAAGAAAGCCGAAAACAGTATCACCTTGAAAGAGAGCGTAACGCTTGGTAAAGTTGCAGACGGCACTCCCGTTGTAATCACTGCCGATATGTTCAATTTCATGGGCGAAGGCGCGGTTACCTTTATGTTCCAAACCGGTGACGGCGAATGGACAAATACCGCTCCCTCGGCGGAAGGCGCACACAAAGTGAAAGTTATGGTAGCAGAAAGCGCAAACTATAAAATGGCAGAAGCGATTTTTGAATTCACCATCACCCCTCCTGCACCCGTTGTTGAGTAATAATTAAGATCTTATTCCCTATATTCCCCTAAGCGAAGCGCGACGTTGCATTATGCACGTCGCGCAACGTACTTAAAATGTTGCAAAATTGTTGCAAACGTGTCGCAATTTTTCGGGGATTTTCGGCGGTAAGGTTTGCTAAACTTTAATTGTAAGCACAAGGCTTAACAAAACGAAAGGAGTGTAAACCTATGAAAAACGAAAAATCTTTGAAAACAAAAAAGATAGCGCTTGTATCGATAATAGTTGTTTTCGCAGTTTCCGCAATTACGCTTATGTCGATATTCCTGCCCAAGCAAAAGAAGGCGTTGGCAACGCAATCCGCAAAGACTGCCGAGGCGTTGAAGAATAACGGAAAAACCGTCACAGAAATCGAGAATTTGGAGGCGGAATACCAAAAGTCTTTTGACTGAAAAGCAAACCTTTGGGAAAAGTACTTTGCAGAACTTCAAAACTGCGGAGAAATTAAAGCCTACAACAAAGAAGGAGCGGTATTTGAAATATCGTTGCCGAAAAATAAAGGAGGCAGAAGATGAAAAAACTAATGGGAATACTTACGTTGTTGCTGACGGCAAGTTTGACGTTTGTCGCATGTGGCAGAAATAAAAAGGAGATGGAAATTATGGATTTTTCAAATGAGAAAGAAAACGTAATATATCTTGCGGGCGGTTGCTTTTGGGGTATCGAGCACCTTATGCAGTCGATGAACGGCGTTATCGACGCGACAAGCGGATACGCCAACGGGACGTGCAAGGCGGACGCCAACTACAAAAAAGTTTGCACCGGCAAAACGGGTTTTCGCGAGACGGTACGGGTGGAATACGATCCCGACAAAATCAGTTTGGACGCCATACTGCTTGCTTATTTTTACGTCGTTGATCCGACCGTCAAAAACAGGCAGGGCAACGACCTCGGCACACAGTATCAAACGGGGGTGTATTACACAAATGACAAGGCGAAAGCGACCGTCGAGCGTATTGCCGAAATCGAAAAGAGCAGGCGCAAGAGGTTTTTGGTGGAAATCGGACCGCTTTATAATTTTTATCCCGCCGAGGAGCGTCACCAAGACTATCTTGCAAAAAATCCCAACGGGTATTGCCATATTCCGCGTGCGGAAATCGAGTTGTTTTCAAAACTTCGGATAGATCCCGGCGATTATACAAAACCCGCCGTTGACGTGATACGTGAAAAGTTGACCGACGAGCAGTACCGCGTGACGCAACAAAACGCCACCGAAAGACCATATCAAAACGAGTTTTGGGACACTTTTGAAAAAGGTATTTACGTTGACGTAGTGACCGGCGAACCGCTGTTTTCGTCAGAGGACAAATACGCAAGTTCCTGCGGTTGGCCTGCGTTCACAAAACCGATTGAAGCCCCCGCCGTCGTCGAGGTGGAGGACAACTCGCACGGAATGCGTCGCACCGAGGTCAGAAGTCGCGCGGGCAACAGCCATCTGGGACACGTCTTTACGGGCGATTCCGAGTCGCCAAACGGCGTTCGTTACTGCATAAACAGCGCGTCGTTGCGATTTATTCCATACGGGAAAATGGATAGAGAGGGGTATGGGTATTTATTGTATTTGTTCGAGTGAGGAAGTGCCTATTCAAGAGAAAGACGCGCTCTTATGATAAGAAAAAATGCTTCGCACAAAAAGGTGTGCGGAGCATTTTATTATCCAAAACTTGAAAATAGGGCAATGCCAACCGTGGATAATAAGAACTGTGCCAAAACGCCGATATTTCCGTGCTTTTCGGCAAAAACTCACTTGTAGTACAACATAAAGTACAACTGCGCTCGTCTTTTTCAAAAATCATCGAAACTCTCGACGATTTGGTCTAAGGAGTATTGCCCCCGCGTTTTTAGGCGAAAACAAGGCACGCGAGCGGGTTAATACTGTATGTATAAACCGTGAGCGTAACGAGGTTTTAGTCAAAAACACGGAGCAAGACCACGGTTCATATTATTCACGGTTGGCATATCGCTTGATTGCGTGTTATCGCGATATTGTCACCATTTTGATTGTGTTGGTGTTGCCGGATTTTTCGCCTGCGGTGCCTGCGGTGATGACGATTGCGTCGCCTGCTTTCAGCCCCGGCATATTACTGACGGCGACTTTTTCCGCCTCGTAAAACAGGACGTCGGTGGAGGTGTATTGCGCGCTCATCACGGGAAGTACGCCCCAGGACAACGCCAGTTTATACCACACCGATTTGTCGGTTGCCATACCGATGATATCCATCGGCGCGCGGAAGCGGGACACCATACGGACGGTCGTGCCCGAATTTGAAGTGACCACAATGGCTTTGGCGTCGATATCGATTGCCATACCGCACGTTGCATGCGACACGGCGTCGGCTTTATTTTTGATTTTGAAGTGGCTGTCGTGGAAGCGGGTGGCGTAGTCGATGTGGCGTTCGGTTTCCTCGACGATTTCTGACATTATGCGCACCGTTTCGACAGGGTACTTGCCCGCCGCCGACTCGCCCGAGAGCATGACCGCACTTGTTCCGTCGTAAACGGCATTGGCGACGTCGGATATTTCGGCACGCGTGGGGCGCGGATTTTGTATCATTGACTCAAGCATTTCGGTGGCGGTGATGACGCGCTTGCCAAGCAGTCTGCACTTTGTGATAAGGTACTTTTGGACGGCGGGCACCTCGGCAAAGGGGATTTCCACGCCAAGGTCGCCACGACCGATCATTATGCCTTCGCACTCCGAACAAATATCTTCGATATTTTCGATACCGCTACGGTTTTCGATTTTGGCGATTATGTCGATGTTTGCGCCACCGTTTTCAGAAAGAAACGTCTTCAAATCGACAAGGTCTTGCTTGCACGATACAAACGACGCCGCAATAAAACTGATGCCGTTTTTTATGCCGAACAAGACGTCGGCTTTGTCCTGTTCGCCAAGGTAGATTTGCCTTAACGTCTTCCCGGGGAAAGACATGCTTTTGCGGTTGGAAAGTTCCCCGCCGATAAGGGTTTTGCATCTGATTTCCGTGCCGTCGATTTCCACCACTTCAAACGAGACAAGCCCGTTGTTGACAAGGATTTTGTCGCCTACGTTGAGGTCGGACGGCAGATTTTTGTAACTTACCGACACGATTTTGTCGTCGCCTTGGACGTCGCGCGTCGTAAAGGTGAAATCCGCGCCGTCGGGCAGGGTGACTTTGCCGTCCGCAAAGGTTTTTATGCGGTACTCGGGACCTTTTGTGTCAAGCATTATCGCGATGGGCAGGTTAAGTTCCTCGCGAACTTTTTTAATCATTTCGATGGTTTGTTGATGTTCCTCGTGCGTCCCGTGCGAGAAGTTGAGCCTTGCGACGTTCAACCCCGCTTTGCACATTTCGCGAAAGACTTTTTCGTCCCGCGACGACGGACCTATCGTGCATACTATTTTGGTTTTTCTCATATAGAACTCCACACGCATTTAATGCGTAAAATTTATCTTTTCCAATTATAATTTTTTTGTAAAAAATCGTCAAGCGTAAACAACCGCGATAAGCGGAATATAAGTCGCAAAAATGAAATTGTAAAAAATCAAAGATTTTTTATCTGATGTATTTTTCAAGACGGGCGGAGAGTACCGCCGAGATGAATAGTTTTATGAGGTCGGGGACTATGTAGGGCACAACGCACAGCATAAGCGCGCTTTTTACGCTGATACTACCCACGTTTTTGCCATAAACCGTGACGAACCACGCCGTGCCGAAAACGTAACATATCGTAAGTCCCAATACGTTGGCGATGAAAAATGCGACGACGCGCCCGTATCTGTTTTTGACCGGCAGAAGTTTGGCAAGTCCCGATATAATCACGGCGAACGCAAACCCGAATATATATCCGCCCGTCGCGCCCATAAGGGCAGGTACGCCCGACTTGAACCCCGCAAACACGGGTACGCCGATAAGCCCGAGCAAGATATAAAGCGTGATTGTGAGCAGTCCTTTTTTCCAACCCAAAATCCCGCCGATTGCCGAGACCGCAAGAGTCTGCAGAGTGAACGGCACGTCGCCCACAGGTATCGAAATCCAAGCGCAAACCGTCACGACGGCAATGCCCAGCGCAACGTAGGTAAGGTCCTTTGTTCTTGACGACTTATTGGTGTCCTGACAGACGCTTTCGGTTGTAAATCCTGCGAGTTCGTTTTTCATATTGAAAATATTTTATCGAAATATCGCCAAATTGTCAATAATAGATATTATATATCCGCATATATCCTTGACATTGTTCAGAAAAAATCAATCACTTGAAATTTAAGTTTACAAAGCGCGCGCACATAGTGTAAAATAGCAGTGAATGACAACCGAATAACAAAATAATTCGACTGGCAAATATTTTTATAGGTAGGGCTTTATGAAATACGGCAAAATCAATCACGTCGGCATCGTCGTCAAAGACTGGGACGAGGCAACCGACAGATACGGCAAACTCTTCGGCATTAAACACTGGTACGAAATCGTCACCGACGAGGGCACTTTCGACCTCAAATACCACGGCGAGAAAAAGGACTGCAAGGTTCGCATTTTCTACGGCGGTAAGGGCACGACAAAGCTTGAAATTATCGAAACTCAGGGCGAAAAGAATATCTACGACTACTTCTACGAAAAACGCGGAGAGGCGGTGCATCATCTTATGTATATGACCAAAGACCTCGACAGAACGATTAAGGAGTTTTCGGAGAACGGATACAAGGTGTTCCAAAACGCGACATTCTCAAGCGGTGGCGCGAAAATCCGCTATGCCTATATGGGCAAGGACGAGGACGGACTTATCTTTGAGTTTGTCGAATGCTCCATCACCAAGCATATCAAAAAAGGAGATATGCCCGCCGAAATGCAAATGGGCGCAATCACGGGCAGTTATAAAAAAGTCAAATAAGGAGACGTCTTATGGATATCAGGGAAATATTGAATCATTGCGACCATACTCTTCTTGCTCAGACTGCGACTTGGGACGAAATTAAGGCGATTTTGGACGATGGTATCAAGTATAACGTTGCGTCGTGCTGTATTCCGCCGTCCTTTGTAAAGCGCGCCAAAGAGTACGTCGGCAATAAGCTGAGCATTTGCACCGTCATCGGTTTTCCCAACGGCTACAATACCCCCGACGTCAAACTGTTTGAAACGGAACAGGCTTTGCGCGAGGGCGCGGACGAAATCGATATGGTCGTCAATATCGGCGACGTCAAAGAGCACAACATTGAAAAGGTCACCGACGAAATTCGCCTTTTGAAAAACGCCTGCGGGAAAAAGGTTTTGAAAGTCATCATCGAAACCTGTCTTTTGACCGACGAGGAAAAAATCGCAATGTGCAAGGCGGTCACGGACGCTCACGCCGACTACATAAAAACGTCCACGGGCTTTTCGACCGCGGGCGCGACTTTCGACGACGTCCGACTTTTCAAAAACCACGTCGGAAGCGACGTCAAAATCAAGGCGGCGGGCGGGATTGCCTCCCTTGACGATGCCGAAAAATTCCTGTCCCTCGGCGCGGATAGGCTCGGCACCAGCCGTATAGTTAAAATCGCAAAAGCAAACGAAAATAAGTGAGGTGTTTTTATGAGTAATATTCCTACCCCACACATCAGCGCAAATATCGACGATTTCGCAAAAACCGTCCTGATGCCCGGCGATCCCTTGCGTGCAAAATTCATCGCCGAAAACTTTTTGGAAGATCCCGTGCTTGTCAACGGCGTGCGCGGTATCAACGGCTACACCGGCATGTACAACGGAAAAATCGTGTCGGTTATGGCGTCGGGTATGGGCATGCCGTCAATGGGGATTTATTCGTACGAACTGTTCAATTTTTACAACGTCGAAAATATCATAAGAATCGGCAGTGCCGGCGCAATATCCGACGAGGTCAACCTGCGCGATATCGTCATCGGGCAGGGCGCGTGCACCAACAGCAATTACTCGGCGCAATATAATTTGCCGGGTACATACGCCCCCATCGCAAGCTATAAGCTTTTGGAACAGGCGGTGGAAATCGCGCGGGACTCGCTCGTCAATTTCAAGGTCGGCAATCTGTTTTCGTCCGACACCTTTTACGACGACGCCGTGAGTTTGTCGGAATGGCGCAAAATGGGCGTGCTTGCCGTCGAGATGGAAAGCGCCGCACTGTATATGAATGCGTCACGCTTAGGTAAGAACGCACTGTGCATTTGCACTATATCCGATTGTCCGTTCACGGGTGAAAGTTGCACGGCTGAAGAAAGACAAAATACTTTCACCGATATGATGGAAATCGCACTTAAAATTGCCGAAATCAATGGTTAAACGTGTTTTTCTGATTGTTTTGGACAGTCTCGGAATCGGCGAACTTCCCGACGCCGATAAGTTTGGCGACGTCGGAAGCAACACTTTGCGCTCGATAAGAACGTCCAAATATTTTGTGGGGGACAACCTCGAAAAACTCGGTATGTTCAATATCGACGGCGTTGACGGAGGTATCGAAAATCCCACGGGCGTCTATGCCAGATTGTCCGAAAAATCGGCGGGCAAAGATACCACCGTCGGGCACTGGGAAATCGCGGGACTTGTGTCAGAAAATCCACTGCCCACTTTCCCCGACGGCTTTCCGAAAGAGGTCATCGACGCGTTTGAAAAGGAAACGGGCAGAAAAACTTTGTGCAATAAGCCGTATTCGGGCACCGAGGTCATAAAAGACTTTGGTCGGCGTCACGTCGAAACGGGCGCGCTCATCGTCTATACCTCGGCTGACAGCGTGTTCCAAATCGCCGCGCATGAGGACGTCGTCCCCGTGAAAGAACTTTATCGTTATTGCGAAATCGCCCGGAAGATTTTGACGGGAAAATACGGCGTCGGCAGGGTTATCGCAAGACCTTTCGTCGGGAAATATCCCGATTTTGTCCGCACCGCCAACCGCCACGATTTTTCGCTGACACCGCCCGGCGACACTATGCTCGACCTTATAAAAAGGAAAGGGCTCGATACCATCGGCGTCGGGAAAATCTTCGATATTTTCAACGGAAAAGGCGTCAACGAAACTTTCCATATCGGCGACAACGCCGACGGAATGCGCGTCACCAAGGAACTCCAAAAGAAAGATTTTAACGGGCTTTGCTTTGTCAATCTCGTCGATTTCGATATGAAATTCGGACACCGCAACGACGTGGACGGCTATGCAAACGCCGTCGCGGAATTTAACGGGTGGCTCCCGTCGTTTTTGGACGATATGCGCGACGACGACGTCCTTATGATTACGTCCGACCACGGTTGCGATCCGCTGACGCCAAGCACCGACCACAGCAGGGAATATATCTTCTTGCTGGCGACGGGCAAACCGCTGAAAGAAAACGTAAATCTCGGCACGCGCGACAGTTACAGCGATATCTCCGCAACAATTTTACAAATGTTTAACATCGAAAACACTTTGGCCGGCAAAAGTTTTTATGAGGATATTATAAGGTAATTTCAGTTTTCGCAACTCGCAAAGGAGCGTAAAATGGACTATAAAAGATTGATAGATATGGCGATTCAAGCGTCCGAAAAGGCGTATGCGCCGTACTCGCATTTCAAGGTCGGGGCGGTGCTCGTTGCCAAAGACGGGCGGGAATATGAGGGCGCGAACATCGAAAACGCGTCTTATTCCGTCACGACTTGCGCCGAAAGAGTTGCGCTAAACAAGGCGATTTTCGACGGCGCAAGAGAATTTCAAGCTATCGTTATCGTTGGACACAAGAACGATAAACCTTTCGATTTTTGCGCGCCGTGCGGTGTTTGTCGTCAGGCTTTGACCGAGTTCGACGACGGCAGTATGCAGGTTGTTTTGGCAAAATCGACAGATGAATACACCGTTTTGACACTTAAAGACCTGTTACCGCTCGCTTTCACGGAGGTCAACTTATGAGAATGTACGACATAATCAAGAAAAAACGCGACGGCGGAGTGTTGACGAAAGAAGAAATCGAGTTTTTTATTTCCGGCTACGTCGCGGGCGATATTCCCGACTATCAGGCGTCCGCGCTTTTGATGGCGATTTATTTTCGCGGAATGAACGTCGACGAGACCACTTGTCTTACGCTTGCCATTACAAATTCCGGCGACAAGGTCGATTTGTCGGGTATCAAAGGGTTCAAAGCTGACAAACATTCGACGGGCGGGGTTGGCGACAAAACCACCCTTATCGTTGCTCCGATTGTCGCTTCCGCAGGCGTCAAAGTCGCAAAAATGAGCGGAAGAGGACTTGGTCATACCGGCGGGACTGTCGATAAACTCGAGGCGATTCCCGGCTACGAAACCTCGCTTTCGCGCGAAAGATTTTTTGAAATCGTCAATACCGTCGGGTGCAGTGTCATCGGACAAAGCGGGGAGCTTGCGCCTGCGGATAAAAAGTTGTATGCGCTTCGCGACGTCACCGCAACCGTCGACAAACGCCCCCTCATTGCGTCGAGTATTATGGGTAAAAAACTCGCGTCGGGTGCGGACGGCATCGTTTTGGACGTCAAGGTCGGGAGCGGTGCGTTCAATAAAACCTTCGACGAGGGACTCGCTCTTGCAAAAATTATGGTCAATATCGGCAATAAGGCGGGAAAAATCACGCGCGCGGTCATTACTAATATGGATAAACCGCTGGGTTACGCCGTCGGAAACGCTATCGAGGTCAAGGAGGCCGTCGAAGTCTTGCAGGGCAACGGCGATAAGGAATTGAAGGATATTTGCATTGAACTCGCAGGGAATATGCTGTATATCGCGGGGCGCGGAAGCCTTGAAAATTGCAAAAAAATCGCCACCTCAAAACTCGAAAACGGCGACGCTTTCAATACGTTCAAGGCGATGGTATCGGCGCACGGCGGGGATACGTCGTATCTGGACGATCCGAAAAAGTTTGCGCTCGGCAAGTTTTCGCGCGAGGTTAAATCGGATAAATCCGGCTATATCGTCAATATGGATTGCGAAAAATACGGGCTTACAAGCCTCGCTCTCGGCGCGGGACGCAATAAAAAAGAGGACGAAATCGACTTTTCGGCGGGACTTGCCGTCAATAAAAAAACCGGCGATTTCGTGAATGTCGGCGACGTCTTGGCAACCCTCTATACCTCGGACGAAAGCAGGCTCGAAACGGCTGAGAAAATTTTGAAATCCGCATTGACTTTCGGCGACGTCCAACCGCCAGAAGTCCCCATTATCCTCGGCAGGGTGAAATAGTATGTACAACGATTTGAAGTCGGCAAGAGAGTTTTTCAAAAACGATAGGTTCGCCGTCATGTCCGGCGTGGAAATCGAGGCGGTCGAAAAAGGCAGGGCGGTGTGTTCGCTCGACGTCAAACCCGTCCACGTCAATTCGGACGGTTTGATTCAGGGTGGGGCAATCTTCACGCTCGCCGATTCCGCGTTCGCCGTCGCGTCGAATTTCGAGACCTCAGATGATTGTTGCGTGGTCACTATCGAAAGCAATTCGCATTTTCTGGCGACAACCTCGTCAAAACGTCTTGTCGCAGAGGCGTCGTGCTTCCGCGACGGACATAAAATTTGCGTGTACCTCGTAAAAGTGCTGGACGAAGACGGCGTTGACGTCGCTTTTTGCACGTTTATGGGTTGCAAAATCAAAAAATAATCGTTTTTTCCGCATTATAGCGGTTTTTTTAGGAAGATATGTGTATTTTCAGACTGTTTTCAAAAAAGGACGAAAACTCCACCGATAATTCAGCAGATTCCGTCGCTCCGACGCCAACCGATATTGACGAGTTTGAATCTTTTGACGATATTTTCGACGACGACTGACTTTTATCCGTTTTCACGCAGATTTTACGCTATTTCGGCGAATATCGTTTGACAACGCCATATAAATTAAGTATAATTTTAGCGTTGTAAATTTAATATTTTTGGAGAAATCGCCTAGTTGGTCGAGGGCGCACGACTGGAAATCGTGTAACCGTGAGAAACGGTTCGAGAGTTCGAATCTCTCTTTCTCCGCCAAAAAAACCCGACGTTGCAGTCGGGTTTTTTGTCGCAGAAAGATAGATTCAGTGCAATCAAACATTGATTGCACACGACGACTATGCCGTCGAACTCTCCGTTGCACGCTCCACTAACGCGAGTAAACTCGCCCGTTCCCGCTGAAAGGCGAATCTCTCTTTCTCCGCCAATTTAAGTAATCTTACGAATCCGTAGGATTGCATTTTTTATATTCGAAAAAGTTTTTCGACAAATTACACGTTTTACCCATAAAACAGTTGATAGTCGATGATATTAATTGTAAATAGCGCAAAATTGTTACTCATTGAGTGTTGAGAAATAAGTAACAAAAATTTATAATTAATAAAAAAGTTGAGGGATTTATGATTCAAATTAAAGTTGGGAAAAGAATTAAAGATTTACGCCATAAATTAGGTATAAGTCAAGAAGAATTGGCTGACAAAGCAGGAATACATCGTACTTATATAGCAAGTCTCGAGGTTGGTAAGCGCAATGTTTCTGTCGTAACATTGGAAAAAATTGTAATAGCACTGGAAGTATCTTTAAGTGAATTTTTTAATTTTTAATTGCGAGAAAACAAATGAGCATTATAATCGAAAAAAGTGATGTGATTAAAAACATATATTTTATTGCCGAAATGGTTCAAAATGCAGGCAAAAAAGGCATGTATGGCGGTTTGGCGGGAAAAAGTGATTTTATTGGTGGAGTTTTTGATAGGTGGATAAACCAAATTCCTGAAAGTGTAATTTTTAATAAACTTTTATTAAAGGATATATCTCACGGTAAAAAAGTTGAGGTTATAATTGATTTTTATAAATACAATCCAAGACAAGAAACAACGGGTATTGCCCCTGATGTAATTGGTCTAAAAATATCCAATACGGTTGTTCCTTTCGTTGTTTATGACGGTGGATGGAAAACAGTTGAAGGCAAACCACAAATAGAAGTTAAAACTTTTAAATCTTCTCAAAAAATGGTGTCTTTACGAAATCAAGGATATGACGGGAAATATTTAGTATTTGTTGATACAAATTTCAGAACAGATTATTTATTGCCTTTCTTTGATAAGTCGTTTTTCTCAGACGAAGTATATGATAGTATGACAATGAATGATGCCGTTTTTTTAAAAAACGAAAATGAAAACATAAAGCACTTAAAAAAAGTAGTTAATACACGGGATGATTTAGGAAGTATTGATTTGCTTTGTGTAACTAAAACAGATTTATTTACTAAACTTGCCAATTACTGTGGTGCTGGAATTAGTCCTATAAGAATTAATTCTATAAGTGAGCCTATACAACGTCGCTTGTCGCAATTAGAAGAAATAAGTTTTATTAGTTTTTGTGATAAAAAAGGAGATAATAACATATATAGATTTAATAACAATTGGTGTTCTGATACAAAAAAACAATGGTTAGATTTTTATTGTAGCGATATTAATGCCATTTTTTGTATTAAAAGAAATAAAAGCAGTGTTTACATAAAAACTATCAAGGATTGTGTATTTAATACAACCTCATTAAAAGCAGGTTGCATTTATCAAATAAAATTTACAGAACTTAACAGAAGTGGATCTACTTCTGGAGAGTATTTTTTACAAAAAGAGTTGGTTGGGAAGATCACCAGCAAAGAACAAGAGTTGAAAGAAATACTATCTAATATTATCAAAGCAGAAAAATAAAGGAGAAAAACGAATGAAGAAGATTCTTGTTCAATTGAAAGATGGAAGTAAGGTTTATGGAGACGAATTTGATGCTAAAGATTTTGAACAATTAAAGATAATATTTAAAAAATGGTTAAATATTAATGCGGATTTGAAAGCATTAGGTGGCAGGAACTTAAATGTTCCTGATGTTTTCAGCGAAGCGGTTTTTTGTATTGCATTTGGTGCAGTTAGAACAAATGCAACCGCACATTCTTATGATTGTGTAATGAAATCAACCGGAGAGGGAGTACAAGTGAAGTCCGCCTCAATCCCAAATGACTGTACTTCTTTTGGGCCGACTTCAACATGGGATCTGTTGTATTTTGCTGATTTTGTACCAAATGGAAAGATTGATGGTGAAATCTGGTTTTATAAAATTGAGTCAGATGACATACATAATTTAGTACTGAATAATAAAAAAGGTGAAACGTTTGCGGATCAACAAAGACAAGGGCGAAGACCAAGGTTTTCAATAAAAAAATCAATTATAAATGCAAAGGGGTTGCAACCAGTCAAGAGAATTAATCTATTAAAATAAGGAAAAAGGGACGAAAACGTCCCTTTATTTATTTGTGCTAATCAGTGCATCTTTAATATTTTTTGCTATTCGCTTAATAACAGTTACGGAAACAGAGTTGCCCGCTTGTTTATATAAATGAGAATTAGCCATGGTTTTCGGTAATAAAAAGGTGTCGGGGAATCCTTGTAACAAAAAACACTCTTTTGGTGTAAGTTTTCTTATTCCGTACCTAGTTAATACCAAGGGAACGTTGTGTCCACCGGTGCCCATGTTGGCGGTTAATGTAGGACAAACGTTGCTTTGATTTTCTCGAACATATATTCTGCGCCACTGATACACGGTATCTTTATGTATCATTACTTTTTCAAGTTCGTCATAGTGTTGGAAATTTTCTTTTGTATAATAGTATTTGTCATCTACCTTATTTTCAAAATCAATTAAATCAGTCAATTTTGTTGTTAATTGAATTGGTTTTGGGAAATCGAAGGCCAAGTACGCTTTTTTGTTTAAGAATCCCACAATATATATTCTTTCTCTATTGTGAGGGATATTACCATATTCCATAGTATTGAGGACTTTATATTTAACAAAGTAACCTTCGCTTTCTAATGCTTCGATAATTATTCTAAACGTTTTACCTGAATCGTGAGTGACTAAATTTTTTACGTTTTCGAGAAATATTACCTCGGGTTTTTTTTCTTTAAATATTCGCGCTAATTGAAAGAATAGGACGCCACGTCCTTTTTCGTCATCAAATCCTTGTCTGTATCCCGCAACAGAAAAAGCCTGACAAGGAAATCCGGCAAGCATAATATTAAAATTTGGAATGTCGCTTGTTGGAACGATATTTATATCTCTACAATCAACGGGCGTATCAAAATTTTTCTCAAATGTAACTTTGGGTTGTTCGTCAAATTCATTGGCATAAATTGTCTTGAATCCATTTAATTCAAAACCTAAATCTATGCCACCAACCCCGGCAAAAAAGGAGGCACACGTAAAATTGTTTATATTGCAAATGCTCATTGATAACTCCTATATTACAACGTGTCACAATTTATTATATGATATCAAAAGATTACAAAATAATCAATTCATTTTGTAGGTTGTGCGGTTTCTAATTGCTTGTTTATAAAAAAATGTTATAATAGATAGAGGTACATATGAGAGTATGCAGTTTGTTTAGCGGGATAGGCGGGATAGACCTTGGTTTTCAACAGGCGGGATTCGATATTGTATGCGCAAATGAATATGATATCGA
Organism: uncultured Clostridia bacterium; assembly: GCA_934254835.1. Classification (GTDB taxonomy): domain Bacteria; phylum Bacillota; class Clostridia; order Christensenellales; family CAG-917; genus CAG-349. The sequence goes on from CAKQMI010000010.1 coordinate 27,189, forward strand.
TGCAATAAAAACCTATTGCAACAATTTTCCCGAGTGCAACTTAATTGAAGGTGATATTAGGAATGTCGAGATAGACGACATACCTATGTTTGATGTATTAGCCGCGGGATTTCCATGTCAACCTTTTTCTATCGGAGGAAAACAAAAAGGATTCAAAGATGCGCGTGGCAACTTGTTTTTTGAGATAGCACGGATATTAGATAAGAGACGTCCACCGATTGTTTTTCTAGAGAATGTTGCGAATTTACTTGATCACGATAACGGGAAAACCTTTCTTGTAATTTATAATGTACTTGCACAATTTGGATATTGTATAAAATATAAAATAATGGATTCGTATGAGTTTGGCGACGTACCTCAAAAACGAAAAAGAATATTTATTGTTGCTTTTTTGGATTATAAAGTTTGTGATTCATTCGTTTTTCCAGAAGAGATTCCTTGTTCTAAAACAATAAATGATGTCATAGATAGGTCGATTAAACACGATGATATTTACTATTATTCAAATAACTCTTTTTATTTTGAAGAATTGCAACGTATTGTTACGGATAAAAAAGCGTTATATAAAATCAGGGATAATGGAGTATCAAATCATAAATACTATATTTGCCCAACCCTTACAGCAAATATGGGGACGTTTCCCGATAGGGTGCCTGTGATATTAGATAATTATGGGATAAGAAAAATAACGCCGTTGGAATGCCTGGCTTTTATGGGATTTCCGCAAGAATTCAATTTTAAGGGGATTTCGCTTAACAGCGCATATAAGCAGTGTGGCAATAGCGTAGTGGTTCCGGTGATAAAAAGAATCGCAGAAAAAATCCGTGAGGCTATGATAAAGAATAGTTTAAACTAATAAAGATGAAGTTTAATTTCTTTTTAATAGTGAAGATAATATAAAAACTCGACGGTGGTCGGGTTTTTTGTGTATGGGGCGGGAAGAGGAGGGGGATGACGAGGACGGCGGAGTTGAGGTAAAACGTCGATAGGTTTCGCCTTGATACTAGCAATTAGATTTTTTTACAGGCACTATCAAAATGCAACGGATTTCAAAAATTTTACTTTTGTGCGATAAATCGGTTGACAGATTCGGAAAATGCTGATAGTATGGTAACAACAATTAAGAGGCGCAAAGCTTATCAGTAACCGCTCCGTAACGGATTGAAGGGGCACGCGAAAGGAAGTTTTGCCGAAACGGAAAGTCTTATCCGAAGGATTTTCTCGTTGGGTTGCAGGGGAATACGTTGCAAACTGTCGCAGGGAAACTTGCGGAGTGCTTGATGTTTAATATTTTCGATATTATCATTTGTATATCCGTTAGTTTTCAGGCTAACGGATTTTTTGTATTAAAAATTATTTTAGATAAAGGAGTAACTAAAATGAAAAAAGCACTTATTGGCATCATCGCCACAATTATGGCAGTAATCACGATGTTTTCACTTACCGCTTGCCAAAATCGCACGAAAAAAGACTTAAGCAAGGCCACAAGTGTTGCCGATCTTGCAGGTGCAAAAATTTCTGCTCAAGCGGGCACTTTCCACGTCACCGCAAGAAATCAAATCAAGGACGTTAAAGGTGATATTTATCCTGATTTCGATTCATTACTTACGGCACTTTTGTCGGGCGCAATCGACGGCTATATCGCCGAAGAACCCACCGCATTTTCGGTTTGCCTTAAAAACAGCAATTTGGACTACGTAAGGCTTGTCAACAACGACACGGGCTTCACGGCAACCGATGACGACGTGTCCATTGCAATCGGCGTCGCAAAAGGCTCGGCATTGTTGGAAAAAATAAATACAGCCATTAGACAAACGACTGCTGAACAAAGAAAAACTTTGATGGAGCAAATTGTCAGAATTAGGAATACGGACGAAAAAATCACAAATTTCGCAGTGTCGAATAGCGCGCCCGAAACTACTACCGAGACACTGAGAGTTGCTATGGAATGTGCGTACGATCCGTTTAACTGGTCGCAAGAATCGGCTGAAAACGGAGCTGTGCCCATCAAAGATAAAAAGAATTTGTATGCAAACGGATATGACGTACAAATCGCAAAATTTATCGCGAATGCCTTGGGAATGGAACTTGAAATCCACATGGTGGAGTGGGATAGCCTTATTTCCGGTGTTAAAGCAGGTACGTTCGATGCAATAATCGCAGGTATGTCTCCCACTGCCGAAAGAAGAGCGGAAGTTGACTTCACCGACGTTTATTATACCTCAAATCTTGTTGTAATTTATAAAAAATAAGTAGGCAATAAAAATGTTTTTTAAAGATGTAGGTGAAATACTTTCAAAATACTACATGTACATTTTAAGGGGCGTAGGAAACACTTTACTTCTTGCGCTCACGGGAACGATTCTTGGTCTCCTTATAGGTATTTTGATTGGAATATTCAGGACAATGCCTGTTGCAAAAAACAAATGGTTAAGGGCATTGCAAAAGTTCCTTAACTTTATTTGCTCGGCATACATTGAAATTTTCCGTGGCACGCCGATGATGGTGCAAGCTATGGTAATTTACTGGGGATATGCATTTGCAAGCGGTGGAAACACTCTACCGCTTATCCCCTCGGGTATCCTTATCGTATCCGTTAATACGGGTGCGTATATGGCGGAAATCGTCAGGGGCGGTATCATCTCTATTAACAAGGGACAGTTTGAAGGCGCACAAGCTATCGGCATGACACACTTCCAACTTATGCGCTACGTCGTGTTACCGCAAGTTCTGCGCAACACGTTGCCGTCGGTAAGCAACGAATTTATAATCAACATAAAAGATACCTCTGTTCTTAACGTTATCGGCGTTACGGAATTGTACTTCTATGCGGGCGTCATAAGGAGATTTAACCTTAAAATATTCCAAACGTATTTCATCGTTTGCGTTGTCTATTTCATTCTTACCTTTACTATATCGCGTATATTGCGCCTCATCGAGAAGAAAATGGACGGCAAAAAAGACTATACGGTGCAGGGCTCGCAAAATATGGACGCAGAGTCTATAGTGCGTGAGCAAGCGACGCAGGGAGGTGGCAACAATGGCTGATGAAATCAGAAACGAAATGAACGAAGAAATCAATGCCGAAAACCCCGCCGAGAACGACGTCTGCGCCACAAGCACCGACAATGCGTGCGAATGCTCAATGTGCGACGCTCCGTTTGAGTGCCCAGCGTGCGACGCCGAAAACCCCGCCGAAAACGACGTTGTCATCGAGATCAGACACCTTGGCAAATCATTCGGCGACCACGAGGTCTTGACGGATATCGACTTCACCGTGCGTCGTGGCGACGTTACGTGCATTATCGGCGCGTCGGGCAGTGGGAAATCGACATTGCTCCGTTGTATCAACCTGTTTGAAACCCCGTCTTCGGGCGAAATCTACCTGAACGGCGAGAACGTTGTCAACACTAAAAAACCGTCGGAATTTCGGAAAAAAGTCGGCATGGTATTTCAATCGTTCAACCTATTTAAGAATATGAACGTGTTGAAAAATTGCACCGTCGGTCCCCGCAAGGTTTTGAAACTTTCAAAGGAAGAGTCCGAAGCAAGAGCCAGAAAATATCTGCGCCTTGTCGGTATGGAAGCGTACATCGATGCGCGTCCGAAACAACTGTCGGGCGGTCAAAAACAGCGCGTGGCAATCGCAAGAGCCCTCGCTATGGAGCCCGAAGTTCTGCTTTTTGACGAGCCGACTTCCGCGCTCGATCCCGAGATGGTGGGTGAGGTTTTGTCCGTCATGAAAACACTTGCCGAAAGCGGACTGACAATGGTCGTCGTCACGCACGAAATGGCGTTTGCAAGGGACGTCGCGACAAACGTCGTGTTTATGGACCAGGGCGTCATCGTCGAGGAAGGCTCGCCGAAAGACATCTTCACCAACCCCAAGGAAGAAAGGACAAAAGGATTCCTCTCGCGCCTTTTAAGCGACAACAGATAATCAAATCAAAAGCATAAAACGCTCGGAACACCCGAGCGTTTTTTTGTGGCAGAAAAGAGAATGTGGAACCGCATAAACGACAGTTGGATAAGGTGCCTTCCCAGGGGATTCTCACGTCACCCCGTTGGGGTTCCTCAGAATGACATAAGAGAGAGGAAAGACACGCTACACTCGGAATGACAAGGTGTCCCTTCCGGGAGATTGCCACGGCGTTGCGTCTAACGCAACGCCTCGCAATGACGTATGGGGAGTGTTCCTCAGAATGACAGGTGTATGCCAACCGTGAATAATACGAACTATGGTCTTGCTCCTTGACAAAAACGTCGAGAGTTTCGATGATTTTTGGGAAAAACGAACGCAGTTGTACTTTTTGTACCACAAGCGAGTTTTTGCAAAAAAGCACGGAAATATCGGCGTTTTCTAACAGTTTGTATTGTTCACGGTTGGCATAATAAACAATAAAAAAACCCCTCGCGAGGGGCGAGGGGTTTTGTGAACGGAAAACGTTATTGATTGTAAACGTCGTAAACGGGAGCCTCATAAGTGGCGTCCGCATAGGGCGTTTCATAAGTTTCGGTTGCGACGGGTTCCTCTGCGGGAGCCTCGTCTTCGGTGACGGGTTCAGCGACGTCGTCGTGAGTTTTGCCGTCGGTGCCGGGGTGGTCGATACGATATTCCTTCATACGGATTGCGCCGATTGCGATTGCGAGGACGACCGAGATGCCCGAGAAGATATAGCAGACTTTGCGAATTGCGAACAAGCCGGTGATTGCGAAAATCAGACCGTTTGCGTCAACCCAGCTGAATCGCATATAGTCGATTGTACCGCGAGAAGCGTTTTGCGAATATACGCCGAGTTGAGTGGGTTTGTCGCCGACGTTGCCGAAATATTTGCCACCGGTTGCGCCGACTGTTGAGCCGTCCGCATTGGCGAGCTTAAGGAACAAAGGCGCGAAGCCGTATCTCCAACCGGAGTCGCCTTGATTTGCGGGATCAACGGTGATGCCGTCATCGGCAAAGCCGGGGGTACCTGCGACAGCGGGAGAGCCGACAGCGTATGCAACAGAGTTGAGAATGCCGTCAAGCAGACCGTAAATGGGCGGGATTTCGAGAAGGCCAAGGAGCGACGTGGTTTGCGTCAAGCAGTTTTCAAGCCCGATTTTTTTCAACAGTTCGCCAACGTTGATGCCGTTGTCACTGCCGATATTCATACCGGTGATCATTGCAAACAAACCGCCTTCGCCGAGAGTGCCGGAAAGGTCAACGGGGAGAGTGACGTCAACGCCGTCGACTTTGTCGGGGTTGTAGGTGTAGCCGTCGCCCATCATATCGAGGACAGTCCAGCCGACTTCGATCATCTGAACCTTACAAGTTGTGGGGTTGTACCAAGGGTACAAGTGCAAACCGGGTTGCATAACGCGGGTACCGTCCTCATTTTCTTTTACAGCACCTTTTTGGTCGCCTGTGGCGACGGAAGGACGTTGACCGAGAACGAGGTTCAGAACAACGGGAATAGTCATACGACCGTCGTTGGCGAGGTCAACCCAAGGGCCAACCCAGCTTTCGTAACCCGAAAGGTTCAAGCTGTCGTACATATTGTATTTGCCGTCGCGAGCGATGATTGACTTGACTTCTTCGCTCTTATAGCCGAGGTCGGTGTACTTTTTGATTTTCTTTTGGAAGAACTTGACCATGGTGGCGATTTCTTCGTCGGATTTCACGGCGGGTTCAGACGCGTTTTTACGGCAGTCCTCCTTTGAGAAATCTTTATAAGAGGAGTCGTCGGAACCAAATTCATCTTTGATATAAAATCCGTATTTGCAAAGGACGAGGGGATCGCCGTCTTTGTTGACGACACGCCCGGTGTAAGGACCTGTTTTGTTGCCTTTGTTGTCCTCGTTTGACTGTTTGTAATACGTGAAGTATTGAGTGTTGCCGTCCTCGTCTGCGCCGATTATGCCGTTGAGCACACTGCGCGCTATGACTGCGTCAAGCATATCCTTGTTGAGCGTCGCGCGGTTGTTGGCTGCGTCGGACTCGGCAACGTCTTCGTAGAAGATTGTGCCCGAAGTAAGGTCGCCGAAGATTGCGGGAAGTATGCCGTCAAGCACGAACATAAGACCTGCGCAAAGCATTAAGCCAGCGACAACCTGACCTGCGGTTTGTTTTTTAATCTTTTTCGCCTTATTTTTGACGTCTTTTTTGGAAAGTTTGATTTCCTGCACAAAGACGATGATCGCCCATATTACGGAGAATAAGACGGCAACGATAATGCTCACATAAGGGAATATGGAGTCAATACCACCTGCTGCGCTATACGAGCCACCTTTTTCAACGTTGTGCATCGACGCAAGAATTGCGAAAACCATAAACAGCGGTACACTGCAAACGTAACATATAACTTTTGCGATTTTAAGCAATGCTTTCATCAGTATTCACCTCCGTTAAGAGCGATTTCGTAGGCATATAGTTTTTCCTTATTATGGAAGTATGTTGAGAAGAAAATGCTCATCGCAAGTATGCCCGCCCACATCGAGAAGTAACGTCTTGCGGCAAGCAAGGGGTACATTTGGGGTTGGTAAGCAAGGTCGGCTTGCAGTTGATAGCAATCGTTCAAAGAGATTGCGCTCTCTGCGGGAGTGCCGTTGCCAATAGTCTTGCCCGTCAAAAGTCCGCCTTTTGCGACGAGGGCGCAACCCGACGTAATGCCGTGATCTTCGCAAGCGTATTTTATCCAAGCGTAGTCGCTCATATCAACCGTTTCACCGGTGGTGGTGACAAGCGCTTTGTCCTCGTCTGACACGAAGTCGGACTGCCAGCACTTTTTGAGAAGCGGATGGCTGTAGAAGGAAAGCTCGCCAAGGACTGTGCCAAGAAGTTTTTGAACGCCTTCAACGGTGATACCGGTAAGGTCGATATTGCCGAGGACGTATTTCAAAACAACGTTCAAATCAAGGTCGGGAGCGACTGCTTTGAGAATGCCCGCAACGTCAAGACCGGGGACAAGACCGCCGATGATACTGTTGAGGTCAAGGAGTCCGCCGACAAGTCCCAATGCGGGTTGCAAGCTCTTGATAATGTCAACGAGTGCCGCCGTGTTGGGGTTGGTTTTCTTTGCGGTTTCTTCTGCGTAAGCTTTGTAAACTTCGGCAATTTTTTCCGTCTTGAAAACGTCACCGGTGGTGTACAATTGACCTTCTACAATTTCCGTTTTATTTTCGGGAAGTTTAAGCATTGTTGCATGGTCGTAAGCTTGACGAGTAACGGTTGCGATAAGGTTGGGCGTCTTGTCAATTTCGCTGTACACTATGTTGCCGGCTTTATCTTTTTCAACTTCATACTTAATAACGTAAACGATTTCGTCTTCGAGCGGAGTGTAACCCTTGAAAACGTTTTTGCCCGTCGCTTTGTACATATCCTTGCCGGTGAAGTTAAGGTTGCCAAAGAGATATTGTGCGGGGAGCGCAAGACCTGTTGTCGTACCGCCTTTGCCGTTGTTGTAGCCGTACAAAAGTTGGGTGATGACGTTGCCCGTGTCACCGCTTGAGAGGTTTGAGTCGTTTTCTTTGAGCAGTGAGTTGACGATTGTGATAATCGAGTCAAGTTTCAACCCTTTGAACAAATCATTAAGTTCGGGCGTCATGCCGATGTACTCGAACAAGTTGCCGAGGACGTCGTTCAGACGTTTGTCGGTCAGACGATAGTTGTCTTCTTCGATGCGAAGGGTGGAATAATTCGTCATTTTGCCGGAGCGGGTATCAAGAATTTCGGTAATGTCGTTGACGTAGTTGTACCAAGCGTCACTGCCGTACTTCGTTGCGTCGGTGGCACTTGCGTTGATTTCGTCAATCATCTTTTGATAGGCGTCGGCGATTGAAAGTTTTTCGTAATAAACCGTGTCGGGTTGTTTGCAATAAGCCTCACCGGCAGTTTTCATCGTGACGTATGCGCCGTCCTTAATGACGTAGCAACCTGCTTTGAAAGCCTCGGCATAGTCGGTAAGACTTGAGCGACGATAGACCGTTTTCTTTGCGTATTCGTTGTATTTGATGAGCAGTTCCAACGCGTTTTCGACACCGAAAATATAGCCGTCGTACAGCAAACCGTTGGGGTTGTAAGCGTACGGGCTTTGGAATTTCAGACTGTCGAACAAGCCGTCTATGTTGTCTTTGGTGACCTCGATCATCTTGCCGTCCAAACCGCCGACCTGATAATATGCGACTGCCGTGTTGAGTTGCGTGCGTTCGCGATACATGTCGGGATAATAATCGTTGAGACCATACGTTGAGATGACCTTTTCGACGCGAGTATTCAGTTTGTAGGCATAGCCCGAGGTGCGTTTGTTTGCGGATAACGCATTAAACCACTGCTTTTGAAGGGCGTAGTTTTCAACCGAAACGCCTTTCTCGGCATACTCTGTCTTGATTTTATCAAGTTCCTTTTCATTGCGCATGTCAAGCCCCGCAATGGGCGCAAGCATAAGCGTAATGGCAAGAACGACGAGTATTATCGTGCGAACAGCCTGTTGTTTTTTCAATACAAGGTACAACCCGATTTGCAGTAGGGTGAAACCAATCCACAAAACGAGTGCCGCCGTTATGCCGTTTTTCGCCGTTTCGGTGAAAGCGCCTTCGTTGAAGAAGATCATGCTGTCTTTCGCGACGAACAACATAAGAAGCGGGAAACCGAGTAAATAGAAAATTACTTTCAGAACTTTTGCACAAGTCAACTTTTGCATTTTGTTCATAATTTTCCGTTCTCCTTAAATCTAGAATTGCAAAAATATTGCTACATACAGATATTATATACCACGCGTGCGAGCGTGTCAATCTCTTTCTATCAACTAAAAGGAGTACAAACTGCGCTAAAACGCGCAATCTTTCCGTGCTTTTCGACAAATGCTCGCTCGTTGTACAAAAAGTACAACATCGTTCGTCTTTGCCAAAAATCATCGAAAACCTTGGCGTTTTAGTATTGTTCGCACTCCTTTTAGTTGACAGCCACCAAACAAAAATAACCATTATGTACAAAACCGAAACATTGATGTTGCGATAGGTGCGCATTGTTTTTTTTGCATAGTCAACTAAAATCACAAAAAGTACAACATCGTTCGTCTTTGCCAAAAATCATCGAAAATCTGGGGGATTTGGCTTTGTACGCATTGTTTTTGTTTGGCATAGCCAACTAATATATGATTAGGTTCGACGGAGTAATAGGGGCGCGTTTTTCGACAAATGCTCGCTCGTTGTTCAAAAAGTACAACATCGTTCGTCTTTGCCAAAAATCATCGAAAACCTTGGCGTTTTAGTTTTGTTCGCACTCCTTTTAGTTGACAGCTACCAAACAAAAATAATCAGGAGTGTAAACCAAAACCATAAGTATCGATAATTTTGGCGCGGGGGATTGGGTTGCGATTTTAGGCGAAAACGAGGCGCGTCGGCAGGTTAATACTTCTGTATAACCGCCAAGCAACAAAGTTTTCGTCAAAAGCACGGCTCAAGACCGCGGAACACGTTATAGTCAACAAAAATACTTTGGCGTTTTAGTTTTGTTCACACTCCGATACAATTTGTACGCTTTGTTCTTGTTCTTGTCCGACATTAGTTAGTATATTCAATATTGATTGTGTTTATCCAAATTAGGACAGGGAAAAAGAGCATGGGAAATTTTGAAGAAAAATTACAATAAAATACAAAGTCGTGAGAAATGACAGCAAACAGTGTCATAATGACACAAAACATTTTTTTATTTATTGCGTTTAACCCCCTTAAATCATTTGTCGAAATGGATTTTATATGATAAAATATCGTTAGAATTCCGGGAGGTTAACAAATGACACCTGCTTTTGACACCGTTTTTTCTGAGGACGATATCCCCGCATACCCACTTGCCGTCATCGCATTACCCGGCGCGGAGGAGTTCGCCCAAAAAGTTGATAAGTATCTCGTTGACTGGTATTTCAAAGAAAACGACAAAAAAACACCCTCTTCCTTTATTGTACCCACCAATTTCCCTCGTTTTACGTCGGGTGACGCAAAGGCGATGATTTTGGACAGCGTTCGTGGCAAAGACTTATACGTCGTCATCGACACCGGCAACCACGGCGTGCAGTACAAAATGTTCGGTCACATGCAATGCATGAGCCCCGACGACCATTTCCAAAATCTCAAGCGCATTATTTCGGCGGTTGGTGGAAAGGCGTCGCGTATCACGGTCGTTATGCCTCTTTTGTACGGCGGTCGCCAGCACAGAAGGAACGCAAGGGAGTCTTTGGATTGCGCAATCATGCTTCGCGAGCTCGAGGAAATGGGCGTAAAAGACCTTATCACTTTCGACGCACACGATCCTCGCGTACAAAACGCGGTGCCTCTTATGGGGTTTGACAACTTTTTTCCGTGTTATCAAATTTTGAAGGCGGTCGTCAGGAAATATCCCGACATCGTTTTCGACAAGGAACACACCATGATCATCTCTCCCGACGAGGGCGCGATGAGCCGAAACATTTATTACGCTTCGGTTTTGGGGCTGGACCTTGGTATGTTTTATAAGCGTCGCGACTTTTCGGTCGTCATCAACGGCAGAAACCCCATCGTCGCGCACGAATACATCGGCAATCCCGTCGCAGGCAAGGACATTCTCGTTGCCGACGACATCATCGCAACGGGCGACAGTATGTTGCACCTTGCAAAAGACCTGAAAGACAAGGGCGCAAGGCGCATTTTCCTTGTTCCGACGTTCGCAATGTTCACCGAGGGCGTCGAGAGGTTCGATAAGGCGTACGAAGAGGGCGTTTTCGACGGCGTCATCTCCACAAATCTTTCCTACACCTTGCCCGAACTTGCCGAAAAGGAATGGTTTGCGAAAGCGGAACTTGCCAAATACATGGCTTATATCATCTCGGCGTGCAACCACAACGCGTCGGTATCGGGGCTTTTGGATCCGCACGAGAAAATTCACGACTTATTGCGCCGTCACAACAGCAAGCAGTAGCCGTATCATAACTATTTAATAAGGAGTTTATTGTGAAAGTTCATTGGTTGGGGCATTCATGCTTCAAACTGGAAGAAAGCACAGGTACGTCGATCATCACCGATCCGTACCACCCGTACGTCGGTTTTCCGATGCCCGATGTTTCCTGCGACGCCGTGACGCTCAGTCACAATCACGAGGATCACAACTACGTCCAAGGGATACAGGGCAACCCCGTTATCATTGACAAACAAGGACTGTTCGAGGTCAAAGGCGTGCACATCAGAAGTCTTTTGACCGACCACGACAAGGAGGACGGCAGTCTCCGTGGCAAAAATCTCGTGTTCCAGTATCGTCTGGACGGCGTCGAGGTATGCCACCTTGGCGATATCGGAGAGGAGTGCAACGCATTGCTTGCCGAGGCACTTGTCCCCACAAACGTCCTGCTTATCCCCATCGGCGGGAACTATACCATCAACGCAGAGGAAGCAAAAGAGTACGTCGATAAACTTATGCCCGACGTGGTGATTCCCATGCATTTCAAAACCGAAGATTGCAGTCTTGACATCGACGGTCTTGATGATTTTCTCGATTTGTTTGATAAAGATGAAATCGTGTATCTCGACAGCGATACTGTTGAGTTCGACCGCTTCGACTTCGACGGCGAAAGCACGAAAGTTTACATTTTTAAGAGCCAAAGATAATCGCAATGCTTTGCGCAAAAATTCGCAAAGATTTGAATAAAACGGACATAATAGGCGTATTATTATAACAAAATATTGTGCCTATTATGCGACGTTTTGTGTTGCGTTTTTATATTTTAATATTCTAAATTATTTGGAGTTTTTATGGATTTTTCACGCGAACAGTTGCAGGACAAGAGCCTGTTTGAATTGCGCGCGATTGCGCGTGACAACAAGGTGCAGTCCCCGACAAAATTTAATAAGGAAGACCTTATCGCAAAAATTATCGAAGCGTCGGCAAGCGGGGTAAAAGGGCTGAAAATTCGCCCGGTAAATCGCCCGTCGAAACTTGTCGAAAACCCGAAGCGGAGCCAACCGGACGTCCCCGAAAAGGCGCAGGAGTCAATCAGCGAAATCATGGCGGTGGACGACTCGTGCGAGGAGAGGGAAGGCATTTTGGAAATTCACCCCGACGGCTACGGATTTATCCGCGTCAGAAATTGCGAGCACAGCGACAGAGACGTGTACGTTTCGGCAATCAAAATCAGAAAATCGGGGCTTAGGCAGGGCGATTATATAAAAGGAATCGTCAAGGTCGCCTACGACAACAAACCCGCCGCGCTGTTGATAATCAACTCGGTGAACGGCGTCCCCGCCGACGAGATGAGAAAGCGTCCGCGTTTTGACGATTTGGTTCCCATTTATCCCGACAGCCGTCTGAAACTTGAAAACGCGCGCAGTCGCACCGATTTTGCAATACGCGAAATCGACCTTATCGCGCCCATCGGCAAGGGACAGCGCGGAATGATCGTATCTCCGCCAAAGGCGGGCAAAACGACGCTGTTGAAAAAAATCGCCAACAGCATTTCCGAAAACTATCCCGAAATCACGCTTATGGTGCTTCTCATCGACGAGCGTCCCGAGGAAGTCACCGATATGCAACGTAGCATCAAAGGCGAGGTCGTTTACAGCACTTTCGACGAGATGCCCGAGCACCACACAAAGGCGGCGGAACTTTTGCTGTCCCGCGCGAAAAGGCTGGTGGAAATGGGCAAAGACGTCGTGATTTTGATGGACAGTCTGACACGCTTGGCGCGCGCCTACAACCTCACCATACCCCCAACGGGCAGAACGCTGTCGGGCGGTATCGATCCGGGCGCGTTGCACAGTCCCAAGAGTTTCTTCGGAAGCGCGAGGAACATTGAAAACGGAGGAAGTCTGACCATCATCGCCACCGCCCTCGTCGACACCGGAAGCCGTATGGACGACGTCATTTACGAGGAGTTCAAGGGTACGGGCAATATGGAAATTCATCTGGACAGAAAGTTGTCCGAAAAACGCATCTTCCCCGCCATCGACCTCAACCGTAGCGGTACCCGTCGCGAGGACTTGCTGTTGACGCAGGACGAACTGGAAGGCGTCTGGACAATGCGCAAGATTTTGTCGTCGGGCGATACCGAGTCCTCCGCCGAAAACCTGTTGCAAATGCTGATGAAGACCTCGTCCAACGCAGAGTTTATCGAACAGTTGAAGTTGCAACAGAGGCTGATCGATAAGGAGGGCTATGCATATAGGGGGAGTTCGCTAAAATAGAACGATGGAAAACGGCGACAATTTGCGCCTTTTCGGCGTTTTTACAGAACCCGAAAAATCGTGAAACAGGGGCCCCCGCGGGATACTGTGTACCCGTGGGGAGAAGGAGCAAACGAGCATTAGACAAACAAATAAATGTAATGAGTTTGTTTGGTTAAGAGCGAGATTTGCGACGCGTACGCGCCCTCGCGAGAACCCACCGAGAAACTCCAAAAATCCATCAAATTCTCGCCGTTTTATAGAGTGAATTATGCTGACGATTATGCGGATACCCTTCCGGGAGATTGCCACCACGTCGCACACTTCACTTTTGAAATCGCATTATTCTTTGAATAATGCTCACTCTTTTGTTTGTGTGCTCCTTTTCCCCGCGAGTACACAGTATCCCGCGGGGGCCCCATAATGGGCGATGCCTCGCAATGACGTATGGGGAGTGTGCCTCGGAATGACAGAATAATATCCGCAACGTGCCAAAGGCACACATCGCTTTGCCGTCAGGCAAAAACATCTCGTGCCAACAGGCACACATCGCTTCATCGCTTTATAAGGTGTCCCTTACGGGAGATTCCCACGCTACGCTCGGAATGACAATAAGTGCGTCGCACGCAGGGAACACGCTTTAATTTTCTAACATTTTGGAGAGGTACGCTCCACTGTCATTGTGAGGAACGAAGCATACGACGCATATCGCGGGAACGAAACTGCGGTTGATAAAAATTATATCTTGATTTTTTTTGTGGGATATGGTAGTATAAATAATATAAGACGTGTCCTGTGATGGATACGAAATCAACCCCGCAAGACCTGCGGAAATTTGCATAAAACAGGCAAAAAGGAGTTGACAAGCATTGAATAATACGGGACAATCATTAGCAAGCAAGCAAGCAAGCAAGCAAGCAAGCAAGCAAGCAAGCAAGCAAGCAAGCAAGCAAGCAAGC
>CAKQMI010000011.1 GCA_934254835.1 uncultured Clostridia bacterium
TTCGAACCCTTGCGCCAGTTTCCTGACGACCGCATTTCGAGTGCGGCTCGTTATGACCTCTTCGATATCTCTCCAAATTAAAAGTCGGGGAAATACCCAACGTGTGTAATATACAACATTTCGAGGGATTTGGCAACCTATTTGCGATATTTTCGGAAAAATCTTGAAAAGAAATGAAAAATTTGGTTGGAGTATAGTAAAGTGAGAAAAGAGCGGAAGAGTTAAAGGTCGGAGGTGGAAAAGAGACCGGCTGGTTTGGTTTGGAGGAAGCGGAGGGCGCGGGAGCACCCACGGCATAGACGTCCTTGCAATAGGCTTCGTGAGTGATTGTGACGGTCTCGAAGTTGCCAAAAAACGCGACTTCGTGTTTGCCGACCGCCGTGCCTGCTCGGACGGAATTAACGGGCACATTGCGGTTTTTGCCGTCTTTGGACGAGGACTCAATGACGGACGAAAGCATTTTGGCGGTGCCCGACGGAGCGTCGAGTTTTTTCTTGTGGTGGGTTTCCGTCACGACGACGTCGAAGTCCGAAAGTAACTCTGAGGCGAGCCTTACAAGCGACGTTAAAACCGACATTCCGACGCTCAAATTTTCGGACTTGAACACCGCGATTTTTCGGGACGCCGATATGATTTTTTGGAGTTGCGCTTCGCTGTGACCGGTGGTTGCGATAAGAAGTCGAGTATTGTTTTTCAAGCAAAAATCGAGAATATCTTCAAGAGCGGACGGCGTTGAAAAATCGACGACAACGTCCGCTTTTTCGGTTATTAAATCAAAACTTTTGTAAAGCGGAAAAGATGAAAAATCGTTGCGACAAATTAAGTCTACACCCGCAACTATTTTGACGTCTTTTTCTTCATTCACGACCTTTTGAAATGCTTCGCCGAGCCTACCGCACGCCCCGCATAATATGACATTTATCATAGTTTATTGTAAAAAATCGTCAAGTAAAGTGTCTAATTTGTCGGAATTGACTTTTGACATAGGAGTAAGCGGAAGGCGCAAAACATTGTTGCAAAAGCCGAATTTGTGAAGCGCGTACTTGATGGGAATGGGGTTGACTTCCGAGAATAAACCGTGAATCAGCGGGTTGAGTTTTTGTTGCATTTTCGACGCTGTTTCGTAGTCACCGTCAAGCGCGAATTTTGTCATATCCGACACGAATTTCGGGAACAGATTCGAAACAACCGAGATAACGCCGTACGCGCCCATACACATTGCGGGGACGGCAAGTCCGTCGTCGCCCGAATACACGGTGGCGCCCATAGAAAGTCTTATTGTTTCGGCAATTTGCGAAAGGTTTCCCGACGCTTCTTTTATGCCGACGACGTTTTTTATTTTTGCGATTTTTCGGAAAGTTTCGGGCAGGATATTGACGCCTGTACGAGCGGGCACGTTGTAAACGATAATCGGCGTATCGACCGAATTTGCGATTTCCGAGTAGTGCGTGACAAGCCCGTCCTGCGTGCATTTGTTGTAAAACGGCGTGACGACGAGGAGGGCATCCGCGCCGAGGGAAGAAAAGATTTTGGCGAAGCGCACGGCTGATTTGGTGTCGTTGGAGCCACTGCCGACGATGACGGGAACGCGCCCCGTCGTGGCTTTTATCGAAAACTCTGCGACGGCGATTTTTTCGTCCTCGGACATAGTTGTCGCTTCGCCCGTGGTGCCGAGTATAACAAGAGCGCCCACGTCGTTTTCAAGCTGAAAATCGATAAGGCGCCCGAGAGAATCGTAATCGACGCCCGAATCGGAAAACGGGGTAACAAGCGCGGTTGCGCAACCTTTGAAAATTGACATTTTCGCCTCTAATTAGGTTATTACCGATTCGGGTTATTTAACTTTTGTAAAATCGTGAATTAAACGAGATTTTCCTTTATAAGCAATTCGGCAATCTGAATCGTGTTGGTGGCCGCGCCTTTTCTTATGTTATCGGCGACGCACCAGATATTGACACCGCTTTCGACGCTTTCATCGATGCGAATGCGACCGACGTAAACGGGATCGGTGTTTTCGATATCGACGGGCATGGGGTACTTGCAGTTTTTGATGTCGTCGATGACGACGATTCCCGGGGCGTTTTCAAGGCACTCGAACACGCCGTTAAGGTCGCAAGGTTTCTCAAACTCGATGTTTATGCTTTCGGAATGGCCGTGGAACACGGGAACGCGCACGGTCGTTGCGGTGACGCGCATATCGGGAGCGTGCAAGATTTTCCTGGTTTCGTCCACCATTTTCATTTCTTCTTTGGTGTAGTGGTTGTCGCAAAAGACGTCGATTTGCGGGAGGCAGTTGGCGAAGATTTGGTGGTTGAACTTTTTGGGCGGGACGCCGTTGATGCCGTCTTTGAGGTCGTTGAAGCCCTGAACGCCCGCGCCGGACACTGCCTGATAGGTGCTGTAAATCACCCTTTTAATAGTATATTTATCGTGGAGGGGTTTTAATGCCACCATAGCCTGAATGGTACTGCAATTGGGGTTGGCGATGATGCCCTTATTCCATCTGACGTCCTCGGGATTGACCTCGGGAACGACGAGGGGGACGTTTTTGTCCATACGCCAGCAACTGCTGTTGTCCACGACGATTGCGCCGTGCTCGGCAAAAACGGGAGCGAACTCACGCGAGACGCTCGCACCTGCCGAAAACAAGGCGATATCGATTTTTTTGTCCAAAACGTTTTCTTTGGTCAGTTCGATGACGGTGTGGGGTTTGCCCATAAAGTCGATGACCTTGCCCGCGCTTTTCGCACTTGCAAAGAGGTAATAGTTTTCGACGGGGAGGTTTCTTTCGATCAAAACTTCCAAAAACTTATTGCCGACCATACCCGTTGCGCCGACAACCGCCACATTAAATTTTTTCATATTTATGCCTCCGATATGTAAAAGGTCTTATCACTCTTTAATAGTTTAATATGATAACACGCGAAAGAGCCTTTGTCAATTATTGTCTTATATATACTATTATTTTACGTCAAATCGTGCCAAAAGGCGACAAAACTCCGCGTGAATTTCTTGATATATTTCTATTTATAGTGTAAAATATAGAAACAACAATTGTCGGAGCAAATAATGAACAAAAAGAACAAGAAAAACGAAAAGGAAGAATTAAGTCCCTTGTATAAAAAACTTTCGCTCGGCCCCGAAATCCGCGCGGAAGAACCGAAGGGCGTATATCCGCAAGGTCGTGCAAAGCAAGTCTTTGCGGTTTTCGGAGCGGAGATGAACTCGCTCATGCGCGTCAACGCCTGGTTTTTGATTTTTGCGTTGCCACTGTTTTTTGTGCTGTACTGGTGCAGTAACTACTTTGTTACTCAGGCGGTGTCGAGGTTCAACTTTATGGGCAACATCGGTATGGCGTACCCGGGCGGGGCGGACACTTTGCAACAGGCGCAGGTGGCTGTCTATAACGCGTGGCAGTACGTTTTTTATCTGTTTATCCCCGCATTCACGCTGACTTTTATCGGTATGGCGGGCGCGTTCAACTGTCTGAAAGCCTTTATGTGGGGCGAAAAAGTCGAAAAAGTGACAAAGACTTTCTTCAAAGGCGTGAAGAAATTTTGGTGGAGATACCTTATCGTCGCGATTATCGACGCGCTTTTGATATTCGCGCTCGGCAGTGCGTTTATTTACTTTTTGAAACTCAAAGCGCTTAGCGCTCTCACCGCAGGACACTGGGTGATGATTGTCGTGGTGTGCATTGCGGAATTTTTGGTGCTTTACCTGAATATGCAACTTCTGCCGATGATAGCAGAGGTCGATTTGCCGTTTATGAAACAAGTCAAAGACTCGATACTGTTCAGCGTAAAACTTGCGCCGATCGGTCTCCCGCTGTTTTTGGTATGTCTTGCGCCTTTCGCGCTGTTCTTTGTAAAAAGCAGTTTCTTCACGGTGATTTGGCTTGTCGTGATGGTTATGTTCGGGCTGACCTTGTACGGGCTGGTGTTCACGGCGTTTTCGCAGTGGGCGCTTGACAACGTTTTGACTCCGCTTTATATGATGACGCAACAAAAACCGTCGTCGAAGAAGGAGAAAAAGGCGAAACAACAAAACGCGATTTCGGATAAAAACACGGCGGAAAACGAAAAATCCGCGTCCGAAAACCCCGAAATAAGCGACAATTCAAATATCAACAACAATAAAAATACCAACAACGCAAACCCCAAACAAAACGTCAAAAAGAAAAAAGGCGGAAAGAAATAATTGTACGAGATACTGGCAAAGTATTATGACGATTTGATGCATGACTTTGACTACGACGCCTACGAAAAGTTTATCGTTGAAAACTTGCAAAGCGTCGCGGGTGGCTTCGGCTACGATTTGGCGTCGGGGAGCGGGGAGATCGCGCTCCGCTTAAAGCGCGACGGATTTAAGGTGGTCGGCGGTGACGTGTCGGCGGAAATGCTGGAAAAAGCAACCGAAAAAGCAAAAAAAGAAAGGTTGGACGTACCGTTTATCTTTGCGGATTTGAATAATTTGCACCTCGAAAAAAAGTGCGATTTCGTCACTGCGATTTGCGACGGGTTCAACTACGTCAAGCCGAAAAACGTCGGCGCAACATTCTTAAAGATTTACGACGCGATGAACGACGGCGGTGTTTTTATTTTTGACGTCAGTTCCCGCCACAAACTTGAAAACGTCCTTGGGAACAACCTCTTTTTCGAGGACGACGAAAACCTCACATACCTTTGGCAAAATACCAAAAAGGGCGATAAGGTCAATATGGAGCTGACCTTTTTTGTGCGCGAGGGCGAGATTTATCGTCGCTTTGACGAGTGCGAGGCGCAATATATCCACAAAACGGAAAGCATTTGCGACGCGCTGTCAAGCGTCGGCTTTTCGTACCGACTTTTTGGCGAGAAATTCAGAAAATTCACGGAGCACGACAATCGGCTTATCGTTGTCGCGAAAAAATAATGGACGTTATAAAAAGATTTATGCTGTTCGACAAGACCATTTTGGTGAGCGTGATTTCCGCGCACGATCTTGTCGATAAGGCGATAAAACTGCATACACTCTCGCGGACGGCGTCGGCGGGGCTCGGAAGGTCGCTGATTGTCGGCGCGTATATGAGTACCGAACTGAAAGACACCGACCAAAAATTGTCGATAACGATAAACGGCGGTGGTCCGCTTGGGAAAATCGTGGTGCTCGGCGACTACGGCGCAAAGGTCAGAGGCTACGTCGAAAACCCCGAGGTCGAACTTCCTTTGAACACTCTCGGGAAACTTGACGTGGGCGGTGGCGTCGGACACGACGGCTACATCAGCGTCGTGAAAGACCTTGGACTGAAAGAGCCGTATTCGGGAAGGTGTCATATCATCGACGGCGAGATTGCCAACGACTTTGCTTATTATTTCACGGTGTCCGAACAACAGCCGTCGGCGGTTGCGCTGGGCGTGCTTGCGGGGGACAATCAATGCGTGTCGGCGGGCGGAATTTTCGTGACAGCACTCCCCGGAGCGGACGACAACACCATCACCGTGATGGAAGATATAATGACGAATTTCACCCGCGTCAGCGACCTTTTCAAGGAAATGACGCCAGAAGAAATCATCGAAAAATACTTTTCTCATCTGGACGTCTTCAGCCTTCCCGACATTTTTCCGAAGTACGAATGCAACTGTTCGGTTGAAAGGCTCGAGCGTGTAGTCGTGTCCTTAGGGCGCGACGAGGCATACGATATTTTGCGTGAAAACGGAAAAATCGAACTTACTTGTCAATTCTGCAATAAAAAGTATGAATTTTCAAAACAAGATGTTAACAGGTTGTTTTCAGAGGCATAAACTGCCGATATTGCAATATGGCGAAAGTTATTAAGTTTGACGACACAATTGAATATAAGCTGAAACGCGCAAATGAATTATACGCCGACGAGTCTTTCGCCGACGCGCTTACCTTATTGTTCGAGGTCGTCGAGCGCGACGAAAAAAATCAAGACGCACTGTTGCTTATCGGTCGTGTTTACGCCGATATGAACGCTTTTTCAGAAAGCAACCTTTACTATATGAGGGCGTATGCAAAGACGAAATCGAAGGACGCAATAAGAGGCATTGTTTCGAATGCGCTTGTGTGCGGAAAATTCCGTCTTGCAAAGTATTATAAGGAAACCTACGACGTCGAATACAACCTTGCCGAATTTCTGACCTTCCAAAACGAGGACGGAGAAACGCTGTTTGCGGACGACGACGATGATGACGAAGAGACCTCGGAAAGAGGAAGGTTTTTGCGCCTTGTCGTGTCCCGCAAGGAAAAGGGCGGAGAAAATCTGGCGAAAGAAATCGACTATACCAAACTTACCATAAGAGATTTGGAAGGGCTTGGCGGGAATATGGAATTTATGAAGTTTTCCGAACTTATGGAAACGCTGATGTCTTTTGATGACGACGACGATTCGTCTGCCGACAACAAGGGCGAAAAGCGTCGCACCGAAGTCGGGTTCAAACAAGTGTATCCTCGTCCCTCGTCGGACTGCGAAAAAATAATCGCCGACGCTTTCAAGTTGTTTTCATCGGGAAAACCCGCCGAGTCTTTGGAACTTCTCAAAAACATAAACGAGAAAAACGGAAAATATTATTATATTGCCGAAAAGAATAAAGCAATGTGTTATCTTGCGCTCGACCGAGTACAGTCAATGAAAAACTCCGCCGAAATCGCATTGAAAGGGCTTCCTCGCGACTTTGCGTTGAAGTGCTATTACTACATTGCGTTGAAACTTTTGGAAGAAAACGCTTCTGCGGAAAAAGTTTATAAGGAAATTTCCGCCGTACAGCCCAAAAACACCATTGAATATATGGTCAAACTCGACGCGTGCAGGCTTGCGCTCGACCACGAAGGCGTGCTCGATGCCGTCGAAAGCATTTTGCCCGACTTTGCTTATCAACCGCAATTTATGATTTTGTTTGCAAAGGCGAGGTACAACTGCGGATATATCAAACCTGCGCGGGCGGCTTTTTTGGAAATCACGAGAATGTTCCCGGACAACGTCGAGGCTCGTCTTATGTTGGACAAAATAAACGCGGGCAACGACGGACTTATGGCGTACGGCGACTTTGAACTTATGCTGAAACGGGTGAGCATTTTGTCCGATCTCAAACTGAAAATGCAGGACAGTGCCGAACTTCTCAATTACCTTAAATACGACAAAGACGCCTATAAAAATATCGAATTCGTGCTTCTGAACGAAAGCGATCACAATGTTTATACGATAATGTCCGCACTTGCGCCGTACACGTCGAAACAGATGTTCGATATGTACGAAAAACTGCTTATTTCGCCGTATGCATCGGCATATCTCAAGAATTTGGCACTTGCCGTATATTTGTCTGTCGCAACGCCGAACGAGGTCGCGGTGGCGAACGTCGATGAAAAACTGAAAGTGGTGAAAATGACCGACTACGGCTGGGAAAAGGGCGTCAACGAGGTCGTAAAAGCCTCGGCATATTTCGCGTTTGCGCAGATTATTTTGCGTGAGCAAAAACCCAAAGCGTCGGTGAACGCGCTGACCGCACGGCTGAAAAGACTGTCGGCGTTCGGAATGAGCGATTTAAGTTCGAAAGACGTTGTGAAAGAACTGGATTCCGTCGATACCATGCAGGCGATGAGGGACGCTTTGTTCGATTTGTCGACGCACCGCATAAGGACGACTCCTCCGATGACCGTGCAGGACGAAAAATATATAAGATACGTCGAATTACTGAAAGAGGTTGACGAAAAATATGAAATTTGAAAATCTGGACAAACTTTTTGAACTTTACGTGCAGGACGTCGTAAAGAAAAATAAGGAAAAGTATTCCTCGCACGAGGCTTTGGAAAACGACCTCGGTATGCTTTTCAATAGGTTTGAAAACGTCAAAGTAAGGACGCTGGACGGCAAAACGCCAAAAGAGTACGCGCGGGAACTCCGCGAAGACGGCGAGATTTTCGACTACGTTTCAAAGTGCCTTGAAAACAACATCGAAGTCACCGACACGATTTTGGACGAGGTCGTGCGCACAGAGGGCGCGGTCGAATACCTGAACGGGCTTTTGTACGAAAACAATAAGGACGCAAAACTGTTGGCGTCGCTCCTTCTTAAAGAAATCGGCGGTGACGAAGTCGAGGATATTTTCATATCCCTGCTCACAAACGACGAAATGCCCGACGAGGTAAAGACCGTTGCGTTCGAGTACCTTTCGGACGGCGACGACTGCATTCCCGACAAAATACTGGAAATCATAAACGGCGTGCCCGAAAAAAATCAGGGCATTTTGGTGGAAGTGCTGTCCAACTTCAAGGGGAGAAAGGACGTGTTTTTCTGGCTGGTCACGATGCTCCAACGCGCCGAGGACGTGCCGACGTACGCAGGACTTCTCGGGCGGTACGGCGACACCTCCGCCATCGACATTCTGAAAAGTTTTGCACAAGAAGTCGATATAAATTACGTCGAATTCGTCGAGATAAGAAACGCCGTCGAGGAACTCGGCGGGGAGATGAGCGAGGAAAAAGATTTCTCGGACGATCCTTATTATAAGTACATAAACCATGTGAATAGCGAAGAAACAGTCGCGGAAAACTCGGAAAACGCCGACGCAAAAAATTAAACGCAAAAATTTTTGTATAACCCTATGCAGTCAAGCATAGGGTTATTTTATGAAAGACGGATTGAAGTGCGCGTCGGTGTTCATCGGCACCGTCATAGGCGCAGGGTTTGCAACGGGGCAAGAGGTCCTTTTATACTTTGGCAGGTCGAGCATCGCAGTGCCTGTTTTTGCGGGAATTTTACTTGGATTTTTCAACGCGTATTTTATGATTATAGGCGCAAAAATGAATATGCGCAACAATGAATTTTTGGCAAAAAGCAAGGCAAAAGTACTGTATGATGTATGTATGTTCATTTGCGCATATATCACTTTTATAGCAATGTTTTCGGGTGTTGAAGTGCTGTTTTTGAAAATATTCGGCATTTCTTATACAAGTATCGTTTGGGTGATTTTGGCGGGATTTATCGCTGTAAACGGACTGAAATTTATGAAGGGACTAAACATTGTCGCAGTGCCCGTGATACTTGTTTTGACGGGGGTTATTTTTGCGTTTTCCGAGAGGGCAAGCGTAAAGGGCGCATACAACTTTTTCAATGCGATAACGTACTCGGCAATGAACGTAATGTTGTCGATGGGCGTGATGACGCGCCTTGGAAAAACCGCCTCCAAAAAAACCGTGGCGGTGTCGGGGGTGACGGCAGCTCTCGTGATGGCGACAATGCTTTCGCTCATCAGCCTTATTGTGAAAAAGAGCGGGGGCGAAATGCCGATGCTGGCAAGTGCCGAAAAGTCGGGGCTCAAATACGTTGCGGGAGCGGTTATACTTCTTTCGGTTTTCACGACGATGGTGTCCGCACTTGAAACGGCGGGTGAAATCATCGCGCCCGCGTTCAATAAAAAAGGGAAGACGAAAAGCGTCGTGCTTGTCGTTTTGTTTTCTTTGCCGTTCGTCCTACTTTTTTCGTTCAAAGACGTTGTCGATTATTACTATCCCGTGGTGTCGGGAATGGGGATTTTGATTGCCACCACGCTGACGATATTCGTTTTTTTCAAAAACGAGGGCGGGAAAATAAGAAAATCTGTTGACTTTTGACGGCAAATATTATAACATAAGAAAAATTTACAAAATTTTTCCGAAATAACTTTTTAAGAGGTGTACAAATGGCAAAGATTTTAAAGGACGGCTTAACTTTCGACGACGTTTTGTTGATTCCCGAGCGCAGTGACGTGCTCCCCAAAGACGTCGATTTGTCGGTGGAACTCGCAAAAGGGCTGAAACTCAACATTCCCCTTATGAGCGCGGGCATGGACACCGTCACCGAATACCAGATGGCAATCGCCATGGCAAGGGAAGGCGGTGTAGGTATCATTCACAAAAACCTTTCGATCGAGGAACAGGCGACGCACGTTGACCGTGTCAAGCGTAGCGAGCACGGCGTCATCACCGATCCGTTTTTCCTGTGGCCCGAAAACTTCGTCACCGAGGCGGTGGAACTTATGGCGAAGTACAAAATCAGCGGTGTGCCAATCACGAAAGACGGCAAACTCGTGGGTATCCTCACCAACCGCGACTTAAAATTCGAGACCAATTATAATCAACCTATCGGCAATATTATGACGTCCAAAAATCTTGTCACCGCGCCTGTCGGGACTACTTTGGAAGAAGCCAAAGAAATTTTGGGCGCGCACCGCATCGAAAAACTCCCCATCGTCGATAAGGATTTCAACCTCAAAGGACTTATTACGATAAAGGACATCGAAAAAGCCATTCAGTACCCCAACTCCGCAAAGGACGCGGACGGAAGATTGCTGGCGGGCGCAGCGGTCGGCATTGCCAACAACACGATGGAAAGGGTTGAGGAACTTGTCAAAAACAAGGTTGACGTGATTGCCGTCGATACGGCGCACGGACACAACTCGATCGTTGTCGAAACGGTCAAGAAAATCAAAAAGAAATATCCGTGTCTTCCCGTCATCGCGGGCAACGTCGCAACGGCGAATGCAACTCGCGATTTGATCGAAGCAGGCGCGGACATCATAAAAGTGGGTATGGGCCCCGGCAGTATTTGTACGACTCGCGTTATTGCGGGTATCGGCGTACCGCAAGTCACGGCGATTATGGACTGCGCGGAAACGGCGGACAAGTACGGCAAAAAGGTCATTGCAGACGGCGGTATCAAATTCAGCGGTGACATCGTGAAAGCAATCGGCGCGGGCGCGTCGGCGGTTATGATCGGCAGTCTGTTTGCGGGGACTATGGAAAGCCCCGGCGACATCGAAATGTTCCAAGGCAGAAGCTTCAAAGTCTATCGCGGAATGGGCAGTATCTCGGCGATGGCGGCGGGTAGCAAGGACAGATATTTCCAAGACAGCGAGGACGCCAGAAAACTCGTGCCCGAGGGCGTCGAAGGTCGCGTGCCTTACAGAGGAAGTCTTGCCGACGTCGTTTATCAAATGGTCGGCGGTATTCGCTCGGGTATGGGCTACTGCGGAAAACATAACATCGAGGAACTGCGCACCACGGCGGAATTCGTCAGAATTTCCAATGCGTCGCTCATCGAAAGCCACCCCCACGACATCACTATCACAAAGGAAAGCCCCAACTACTCTACAAGGGCTTAATAAGTTTTTATGGTTTACGGCAATACGAAAGGAATCAAACAAACCGTCATCGCACGGCTTGACGCGCTTATCGGGGCGTACGACAAAAACCTGCTCATCGACGAGACGGTCCTTTCGACTATTGCCGAAATCACCGAAAAGGTCAACCGCGAGATTTGCGTTTTTATTTCAAGAAACGGGCAGGTCGTCGCGGTCGGAGTCGGCGACAGCGGTACGGTGTCCTTGGACGATTTTTCGTCAAAACGCAGTGACAAGCGTTTTCAGGGCGTGAGGTGCGTGCATACTCACCCGAAAGGAAGCGGAAAATTGTCGGATATGGACACGTCCGCGCTGATGCAAATGCGTCTGGACGCCATGGTTGCCGTCGGCGTTTTGCACGGCAGAGCCAATGACGCCGAGGTCGCGTTTATTAACGGCAAAAAAGTCGAGAAGTTTTATTTCAAGTCCGCCTTAAAAATCGACAACTCCGAGATGATAAATAAAATCACGGAGTACGAAAAGAAATCGGTGCTCCCCGACGTCGTCGAAAATACGCAAAAAACCCGAGGGGCAATCCTCGTAAACGTCGGCACCGGCAACAACCTCGAGGTGGAAATCGAGGAATTGCACCGCCTTGCGGACACCATGGGGCTGGACGTGAAAGGCGCGGTTTTGCAAAAACAAAATCCCGATAAAGGCTATTGCGCGGGGCTTGGCAAGCTTGAAGAAATCAAGCGTATCGTGCAGGTCGAAAACGCGGAATTCGTCATTTTCAACAATATGTTGACAGGCAGTCAGTTGAACAATATCGAGGAGTACGTCGGCGCGAAAGTCATCGACAGACCTATGCTGATTTTGGAAATTTTCGCCCGTCACGCAACGTCCAACGAGGGCAAACTTCAGGTGCAACTGGCGATGATGAAATATACCTTGCCAAAACTTTTGGGACAAGGCAAGGAATTGTCGAGAATCGGTGGTGGCGGTTCGGGCGGGACTGCGACGAAAGGCAGTGGCGAGACCAAACTCGAGACCGACAGACGCCACATTCGCCGAAATATTTATGAACTTTCAAAGCGTATCGAAGTGCTGAAAAAGGAGCGCGACCTGCGTCGCGAACGTCGCAAAAAATCGGGCATAAAAACCGTCGCAATCGTCGGATATACCAACGCCGGGAAATCAACGCTGATGAACCTTTTGACAAAGGCGGGCGTCAAGGCGGAGGACAAGCTTTTCGCCACGCTCGATCCCGTCACGAGAAAGATTTTCGTCGATATCGGCAAGGAATATCTTTTGACGGACACGGTCGGATTTATCGACAACCTCCCGCACGAATTCGTCGACGCCTTCCGAAGCACCTTGGAGGAGGCTACTTATGCCGACCTTATTTTGCACGTCGCGGATTGCAGTTCAAAAGACCTCGAAAGGCAAATCGCCGTTGTGAAAGACGTGCTTTTGTCGTTGGGCGTCACGGACACCCCGATGATTACGGTTTACAACAAAGTCGACGAAAATCAAGGGTTTTCGACCAATGAAAAAGACGCCGTTGTCATTTCCGCAAAAACGGGTGACGGCGTCAAAGAATTGAAAGATTTAATCGTCGAAAAGTTATTTTAATTTTCCTTCTCGCTTCATTCTGATAACGTTTCTGGGATAGTCGGGCGACTTCATCAGCGCATTCCACAAAAGGAAGTCGTCAACTGTCGTGTCGTAAAAATTCGCGATGTCCAAAAGGACGTCGGGCTCGACGTCTTTAAGGTCGTTTTCGTAGCGACTGTAAGTACTGCGCGACACGTGCAAAGCGTCGGCAAGTTGCTGACTTGTGTATCCTTTGCGCTTTCTGACTGATTTTAATAAAACACCAAAAACCATTTTAACGTGTAAAAAGGCTCGGTAAACCGAGCCTTTTGTCAGTTTATCCTAATATTGAAGTTCCTTTTCAAAATACTCGACAAGTTTTTCGACGGGCATTCTGATTTGTGCCATGCTGTCGCGTTCACGCACGGTGACTGTGTTGTCCGACAGTGTGTCGAAGTCAACCGTGACGCAGAAAGGCGTGCCGATTTCGTCCTGACGGCGGTAGCGTTTGCCGATACTTGCGCTTTCGTCGTATGTGCAGGAGAAGTGCTTTTGAAGGGTGCGATAGATTTCCGTCGCTTTGTCGCCCAGTTGTTTTTTCTGCAAAGGAAGCACGGCGACTTTATAAGGCGCAAGCGCGTGGTGCAGATGCAAAACTACGCGGGTTTCGCCGTCGACTTCTTCCTCGTCGTAGGCGTTGGAAAGAGTGGCAAGGAACATACGCTCGACGCCCAAAGACGGCTCGACAACGTAAGGAATATATCTTTCGTTTGTGACGGGATCGACATAGTCCATATTTTCTCCGCTGACGCGTTGGTGACAATTAAGGTCGTAGTCGGTGCGGTCGGCGATGCCCCAAAGTTCGCCCCAGCCGAACGGGAATTTGAACTCGAAGTCGGTTGTCGCACGGCTGTAGAAGCAGAGTTCCTCTTGGTCGTGGTCGCGAAGGCGCAGATTTTCTTCCTTAAATCCAAGCCCGTACAGCCAGTTTTTGCAGAAGTCTTTCCAGTAAGCGAACCATTCGAGGTCGGTGTTGGGTTTGCAGAAGAATTCCAGCTCCATTTGCTCGAACTCACGCACGCGGAAAATGAAGTTGCCGGGCGTAATTTCGTTTCTGAACGACTTGCCGATTTGACCGATTCCGAACGGGACTTTGGCGCGCGCGGTGCGTTGTACGTTTTTGAAGTTGACGAAAATGCCTTGCGCGGTCTCGGGACGGAGATAAACGGTGGAAGTTGTGTCCTCGGTGACGCCTTGGAAAGTCTTGAACATAAGGTTGAACTTTCTGACGCCCGTGAAGTCGGAGTTTCCGCAGACGGGACACGGGATTTTATTTTCCCTGATATATTCTTCCATCTGCTCGTTCGTCCAACCCGCGATGTTCAGCGTAATGCCTTTTTTGGCGTTCCAGTTTTCGATAAGGTCGTCGGCGCGGTGGCGCGATTTGCACGATTTGCAGTCCATCAAAGGATCGGAAAAACCGCCGATGTGACCGCTGGCTTCCCAGACTTTGGGATTCATCAGAATGGCGCAGTCCAACCCGACGTTGTATTCGCTTTCGGTGATGAATTTTTTCCACCACGCTTTTTTGATATTGTTTTTAAGTTCGACACCCAAAGGACCGTAGTCCCAAGTGTTTGCAAGCCCGCCGTAGATTTCGCTTCCGGGGAACACGAACCCGCGGTTTTTCGCGAGAGCGACGAGTTTGTCCATCGTAAGATTTGCCATAAACGCATACCTCGTAAAAAAGATTATTTATATTCTATTTACATATTAAGAAAAAGTCAAGCGAAACGCCACGAGGACGCGCCTTTTAAGTAACAAAAAAAATGCCGTTTGCGTATTGTGAAGTATAGGTAATCTTGACGGTTATCGAGTATAAAAGGGAGGTTGTGCTATGAACGGAAACTTTTTCGGCGGGAACTCGGGTTGCGACTGCATGCTGTGGATACTTATCCTTCTGTGTTGCTGTGGCGGTTGCGGTGGCGGATGCAACGACGGTTGCGGATGCGGTGGCGGATCGTACGGCTTCTGGCCGTGGCTGGTAATTCTTTGCTGTTGCTGTGGTTGTGGCGGTGGCGGTGGGTGCAAATAATACATATTTCACCTGCAACTTGGGACGGCGTTGCCGTCCCTTTTTTTATGTCGGACTACGGTTCGTATTATTCAAGTCTTGCATGTCAATCGACAAATGGAAATCATTAGAAACGTCGCAATTTCCATGCTTTTTCATAAATGCGGTCAGTTTATTAGGGCAACGGCATAAGAAAACGACCAAAGATAGGAATACCACAAAAGAAGTGCGGGCAAAAGGACTTTTGCGGGTTTTCCAACGGGTGATTTGAATAAGGAAATCGCAAAAATCCAAAAAAGTGTCAATGTGACTGTCATAGTGACAAGTCCCCAAAACGAACTTCTTGCGGTGAAAAACAGCGTCAGGAACAAAAGCGACGAAAACTTGACCGAAGCGTACAGTTTAAGCGTCGGGTTGACGACGCCTTTTACGAGTGCACTCGATACGACGTACATTTCGACGACGCTCATCACCGAGTATGCAATTGTGAACGACGGCGGAAGCAACGAAAAAATCGGCAAATTCAGCCCCAAAAACCAGTCGATATTGTTTTGCACCTGAAAACTTCCGCACCATTCGACGATCAACGCGAATGCAAGCGCGAAAAACGTGGCGTACAGCCATTTCACTTTTCCCATATCAAATTATATTTTGTTGCTTAGATATATATGTTTGAAAAAATATACTTGTAAAATGCGCGCGCATTTGGTATAATAACGTAAAATCACGAAAGGATTAAAAAATGTTACTTGTTATCGACGTAGGCAATACGAATATGAAACTCGGCGTGTACGACGGCGACGTACTCAAAAAAAGTTGGCGTCTTTCCACCGAGGCAAAGCGCACGGCGGACGAACTGGGCATGATTTTGTACGATTTGTTCCAGACCGCAGGGGTTGAATTTCATGATATCGACGGGATTATTATGTCGTCGGTCGCGCCCATGCTCAACTACACCGTGGAGCACATGTGCACTTATTATCTGAAGCAAAAACCCGTGTTTGTGGACGCGACGCTCAAAACCGGATTGAAGTTCAAATATTCCAATCCGTTGGAACTCGGCTCGGACAGGATTGTCGATGCGGTCGGCGCGCACCATATATACGGCGGGGCAATCATCGTCGTGGACTTTGGCAGTGCGACGACGTTCAATGCGGTGACGGCGGACGGCGTGTTCTTGGGCGGTGCAATTTGCGCGGGCGTCAAGACGGCGTCGGAAAGTCTTGTCAACACCGCTGCGAAACTCCCCCGTTTCGAACTTGTCCCGCCCCGTGACGCAATCGCTCGCTCCACAATCGAGGGCATGCAATCGGGTACGATTTTCGGCTATGCGGGGCAGGTGGACTATCTTGTCAGAAAATTCCGCGAGCACCCGCTTATGACCGACGCAAAAGTCATCGCAACCGGCGGTTTGTCGGAACTGGTCGTTGACGCGGACAAGTCGATTATCGACATCGTTGACCGCTCGCTTTCGCTGAAAGGACTGAAAATTTTGTACGATTTGAATAAAGAAGGTGAAAACAAATGAAAAAAGTCGGAATTGCTCTGCTGGGACTGGGTACGGTCGGCGGAGGAACATACAGAATATTGCAAAAAAATCACGACGCTTTCAAGAAAAACGAAGGACTTGACATTCAGGTTTTGCACGTCTTGGAGCGCAATATGCAGAGGGTTGAGGAGTTGGGCGTCAACCCCGACATCGTATCGACCGACATCGAAAACGTCATCAACAACAAGGATATTTCGATAGTGTGCGAGTTTTTCGGCGGTATCGAACCTGCAAAGTCTTTCCTTATCAAGGCGCTCGAGGCGGGCAAAAGTATCGTCACGGCGAATAAGGAACTGTTTTCCAAGCACTGGCACGAACTCGAGGCGGCGGCAAAACGCGGGAAAGCGGGGCTGTACTTCGAGGCGAGTTGCGTCGGCGGAGTCCCCATCATTCGCGCAATCACCGAGGGTATGCAGGCGAACACGATTTTGTCGATAAAGGGAATAATAAACGGCACCACCAACTACATTCTTTCGGCGATGAGCGAAAATGGCACGTCGTACAAAGACGCGCTGAAATCCGCACAGGAACTGGGGTATGCCGAGTTCGATCCGACAGCCGACGTCGAGGGCTTTGACGCGTCCTATAAACTGTCCATTTTGTCCACGCTCGCTTACCACAAAAAAGTGCCCGTACAAAGGGTTTTCCGCGAGGGTATCAGTAAAATTTCGGTGGACGATATTAACGTCGGAAAGAAGCTGGGATATACCCTGAAACTTCTTGCAATCAGCAAAAATAACAACGGCAAAATCGAGGCGCGCGTGCACCCCGCATTCATAAAAAGCGAACACCCGTTGTCGTCGGTGTCGGGCAGTTTCAACGCGGTTTATCTTGTCGGCGACAGCGTCGGCGATATTATGCTGTATGGCAGAGGCGCAGGCGATTTGCCCACCGGCAGTGCTATCGTCAGCGATATCATTTATTGCGCTCATCAGCACAAACCACGCTATTTACCGTTCAAAAACGACGGCACAAGTCGCGATTGTGACTTTATCACCGATTTCAAGAGCAAGTATTACGTCCGTGTTTCGGTGGACGACCGCGAAGGCATTTTGGGCAGAATTTCAACGGTGTTCGGCAAAAATAAAATCGGCATCGAAAGAGTTTTCCAGTGCGAAGAAAACGACGATACGAAAGGCGATATCGTTTTTGTCACCCATTTAAGCCACGAAAAAATAATCGAAAAAGCACTTAAAGAAATCACCGCCCTTGACGGCGTCCAAAAAATATCCGCGCTTATCCGCGTCGAAGAATGATGAAAGAAATCCTCCTTGCCGGTATCGGCGACACCTTTAAAATTTTTGAACAAAAAATCGCAGAGGCGCAGACCTTTTGGGAAAAGGTGCAGATCTTTTTCGCCACCTACAAGGTTTGGATTTTGGTCGGGCTTGTCGTGCTTGTGGGCATAATCTTTTTTGTCAACATAATGGAGGCGAAAAAGCGCAAAGACGACCGCGACAACAAAAAATAACAGCACAAACCAACGTAAAAAACCGCACAAAAAAGCGCACAAAAACCGCATTAAACCGCATTAAAAAACTCCGCAATCGCGGAGTTTTTGTATTATCTTTTCAGCCCAAGAATATCGTCTGCCGAAACGTCAAGAATCTCACACAGTTTTGAAAACGTGTCAAGGGCAGGGAAAATATCCTTGCACATATATTTCGACACCGTTTGCGGCGAAACGCCGAGAAGCCGTGCGATTTCTTTTTGTTCGATACCGCTGTCTTTGATTGCGGCGCGTAAGCGTTGTTGAATTTCCGAAAGAGTCATAAAATCACCTATTTAGATAATCGCATATTGTACGATTTATAACTTGACAATCGTATATTAGGTGATTTACAATTATTTTATACTACAACAAGAAGGAGAAATTTATGAAAAAGAAACTTATTGCAGTATTTTTAGTTGTTGCCACACTACTTTCCTGCGTTTTCGCCTTTGCCGCTTGCGACAAGGATAAGGGCAAAGACAAGGGCGGAAAAAACGGCGGAACAAATGACGGAATGTTTGATATTACGAACGTCGAAAGCGTATTACGTCATCTCATCTCGTATGCAAGTACACTTGATGATATACTTATTCATTATTATTTTCCCGAAGACGAATGGGATGGCGGGGGAACGCCCAAATCGCACCTTGAATTGGTTGAAAGCGAATTTATTATTGATACGTACAAAACAGAGCAGGAATTAGAACAAGAGTTTGCAGATATTGAATTTGAAGATCATGAATACTTTGCAAAAATTGATTCAAAAACCATGGTCTATTGTTATGATAAAAATACTTATGAAAAAGTAAAAAACGCAGACGTTTCCAAATGTGCTTTACCTGCTCGACTGGTGGAAGATTTTATCAGTTATGCCAAAATTGTTAAAAGTAACAAAAAAGGCGGTGTAATTATGGAAAAGGAAGACGGGTATATCGAATTTATTTATAAAACATCCACAAGCGGGAAAGGAACGGTTGGTGTCGCCGGATATTATCTTCCGGATGGTGCGACCGATGCACAAGTAAGTGCGTTTAATGCAAAGGTTGCAGAGCTTAACGCAAAAGTATCGGAAGGAAAAGCCGAGGTATTATCAAGTGATAAAAACCATATAAAGGTAAAAATGTTGTAAGAAAATCGCATTAAAAAACTCCGCAGAAATGCGGAGTTTTTGTTTGGATAATTCGTTATGATTTTTATTTTTTGTCGTTTTCGCGGATTTCGACACGGCGGATTTTGCCGGAATTCGTCTTTGGAAGTTCTTGCACAAACTCCACAATGCGCGGGTATTTATACGGCGCGGT
This sequence comes from uncultured Clostridia bacterium, assembly GCA_934254835.1. Classification (GTDB taxonomy): domain Bacteria; phylum Bacillota; class Clostridia; order Christensenellales; family CAG-917; genus CAG-349. The sequence continues at coordinate 19,112 of CAKQMI010000011.1, forward strand.
AACTTTTTTCACATGGTTTTGCAATTCCTTGATAAGGGCGTCCGACGGCTGATAGTTTTTGGTCAGGACGATCGTTGCTTTCACGACTTGTCCGCGCAGTTCGTCGGGGGCGGCGGTGATGGCACATTCCAAGACGGCGGGGTGCTCCATAAGCGCGCTTTCGACCTCGAAAGGTCCGATGCGGTACCCCGACGATTTGATGATATCGTCCTTTCTTCCGACGTACCAGAACCAGCCGTCTTTGTCCTGATAGGCAAGGTCGCCGGTGTGGAAGTAAACGTCGTTTTTAAGGGCGGCGGTGCGCGCCTCGTCCTTGAAGTAGCCCGAAACGAGCCCGCACTGATTTTCCGATTTTAAGATAGCGATTTCGCCTTCTTCGCCGGGTTTGACCTCGTTTTCGTTGTCGTCGATGAGGCGCACGTCGTACAGGGGGCTGGGTTTTCCAAGGCTTCCCGTGACGGGGGACAAGTATTTGAACGTGCCCAGCATAACGGTGCCTTCGGTCTGACCGAAACCTTCGTAAATTTTGAGTCCCGTTGCCTTTTCAAACTGCTTGAAAACCTCGGGATTCAGGCTTTCGCCCGCGGTGGAGCAGTGCCGAATCGACGATAAATCGAACTTCGACAAGTCCTCTTTCACCAAAAATCTGTATATCGTGGGCGGTGCGCAAAACGTGGTGACGCCGTACTTCTGCACAAGTGGCAAGACGTCCGTCGGCGTAAATCTGCCGTGGTAGTCGTAGGCGAAAACCGCCGTGCCCGCTATCCACTGACCGTAGATTTTGCCCCAACTGCATTTTGCCCAACCCGTTTCCGCCATGGTGAAGTGCAAGCCGTCGTCAACGACGTCCTGCCAAAACTTTGCGGTGAAGATGTGTCCCAAAGGATATAAGAAGTCGTGCATGACCATTTTGGGCATACCCGTCGTGCCCGAGGTGAAATATACGAGCATCAGATCGCGGGGGTTCGGGCGCGCGTCGAAGCAAAATTCCGCGGGCGCGTTTTCAAGTTTTTCGTCAAGGTTGTCGAAGTGCGCGCCGTTTACCGACAACACGCCTTTCAAGGTTTTGCAATCGGGCAGGGCAAGGGCAACGTGCTCCAAAACGTCCTCTTCCTCGGTTGTGAACAACAGTTTTACTTCCGCCTCGTTCACGCGGTAGGCGACGTCTTTTGGGGTGAGCATGTGTGTGGCGGGGATAAGCACGACGCCCATTTTGCAACACGCCACGACCAGCACCCAGTACTCCCAACGACGGTTGAGCATACTCATGACGAAGTCGCCTTTTTTCACGCCGTAGGACGAAATGACGTTGCACATTTTCAAAGAAAGCGTCCGCATTTCGGCAAACGTAATGGTTTTTTCCTCGCCTTTTTGATTGCACCATACGAGGGCGCGCTTGTCGGGAGCGAGGCGCGCGTATTCGTCCACGACGTCAAAACCGAAGTTGAAATCGGACGGAACGCAAAGTTTCGCGTTTCTTCTGAAATCGTCGTAGTCCGAAAAATCCGTTCTATTCAAAAACTTGCTTAAAAGATTCATATTCGCTCGAAAAATTAGAATTTAATCAATGATAGCACATTTTATTATAAAATAAAAGCAAATTGAAATACTAATTTTCGATTGAGTTTTTGAAATAAGAATCCAAGAAGGGAGCGATAAGTTCTCTTCTTAATGTCATTGCGAGGTATTTTAGGGGACCCCAAAAGATACTTTGTGCTTTTGGGGAAAAGGAATAAACAAGCAAAAGACAAACAACTGTCGCTTGCGACGATTGTTTGGTCAAAAGCGCAGTTTATGACGCATCTCCCGGAAGGGTAACGATTTTAATATTAAATCGAAAGACCTTTTATCAGGACTTGCAATTTGACCGTCCAAGTGCTATAATATAGTAACTAAAATGAGGTAGTATATGCTTGACAGGCAACTCAACGCCGTTTTGAGCGTGCTCAACGACTTCTCGGACGGCTCTTATAAAATAATCGACGCGGACGAAATTATCGCGAAATTGTCCGACACCGACCGTTGCACTAAGGTGGAACTTTCGGGGTTAATTCGCACGCTGTCCGACAACGACTATATCAAAGTAAAGTATTCGACCGTGGACGAGTATTGTCTTGCCACGCTTGCAAAAGCGCGCGCCATTGAAAAGGTCGATCCAAAAGACAATCACCCCACCGCGCTCGTTGACGTCCCCGACGACAACGCAAAGGGCAAGTCGAAAGAAATAAAACTGGACAGCATTTCTTTGAGGAAAATGATAAGAAAGGCGTCGTTTTGGGGTGCGCTCCTGGGCGGGCTCATTGCAAGCGCAATCGCTCTTTTGATCGGAGTTTTCCTGAAATTAAAGTAAGAGGCAGACTATGGCAGTTGAAAAACACGCGCTAAACAAAAAAGAAAGGGCACTTATGCACGTCCTTTTGAACCTCGCCGAAAAAAACGACGAGGGGGTTTGTCTTGTAAAACCGCTGGAAATTTTCGAGGCGTTGCCGTACGATTACGCCTACACCCCCGACGAACTCGAACCTATGCTCAAAGGACTTGCGCTCGACGATTATTTGGAATATATTTCCGCCGACCGCCACGGGGAGTTGACCTATTGCATCACGATGCACCAAAAAGGACTGTCGTTTGCCCGCGTCGAAAGGGCGTGGCGCAAGAGCGTTTACAATAAACTTCTCATCACCGTCTGCACGGCAATCGTATCGGGCACGATAGCGATTATCATAAGGTACGTCATCGCCCCGCTTATTTGGGGTAAATTTCGTTGATGGAGAATCACCTTTTTCAATTAAAATCGAAGTTTAAGCCAAACGGCGATCAGGAGCAAGCCATCGAAAAACTTGTCGAGGGGCTGAACGACGGATTTCGCACGCAGGTTCTTTTGGGCGTTACCGGAAGCGGTAAAACTTTTACGATGGCAAACGTCATCGAAAGGGTGCAACGTCCCGCTTTGGTCATCGCGCACAACAAGACGCTGGCGGCGCAACTTTGCAACGAATTTCGTGAGTTTTTCCCCGACAACCGCGTCGAGTTTTTCGTCTCATACTACGACTACTATCAACCCGAGGCGTATATCCCAAGAAGCGACACTTATATCGAAAAGGAGCTGGAAGTCAACGACGAAATCGACAAGCTCAGAAACAGCGCGACAAGCAGTCTTTGCGAAAGAAGCGACGTCATCGTCGTCAGTTCGGTGTCGTGCATTTACGGCTTGGGCGCGCCCGAAGAATATTTCAACCTTTCAATATCTTTGCGCCCCGAAATGACACTTGACCGTGACGATTTGGCGCGTAAACTCGTGAATATACAATATAAGCGCGCCGACATCGACTTTCAACGCAGTACTTTCAGAATGCGTGGCGACGTTGTGGATATATTCCCGTCGTCGAACTCGGAGGTGGCTGTCAGGGTTGAATTTTTCGGCGACGAAATCGAAAAGTTGTATGAAATCGACGCCCTTACCGGAAAGCCTTTGTCACGGCTCGAACACGCCGTGATTTTCCCGGCAACTCACTACGTCGTCGGCGAAAGCCGTATGGAAAACGCGCTTGCTCTCATCACCAAAGACCGCGAAGAAAGGGTGAAATATTTCACCGACAACAATAAACTTATCGAGGCGCAACGCATCGGCGAACGCGTCGCCTACGACGTCGAAATGATGCGCGAAATGGGTTATTGCAGTGGCATCGAAAATTACAGCAGATATTTCGACGGCAGAAACCCCGGAGAACCGCCGTACACGCTTTTGGACTTTTTCCCCAAAAACTTCGTGTGTTTCATCGACGAAAGTCACATGACCATTCCGCAAATCCGCGGTATGTACAACGGCGACAGAAGCAGGAAGGAAAACCTTGTGGAATACGGATTCCGCTTGCCCGCCGCGTTCGACAATCGTCCCCTTCGTTTCGACGAATTCGAGCAACGCATTTATCAGCTTGTGTGCGTTTCGGCAACGCCCGCCCCGTTTGAACTTAATGAAGCCGACCAAGTCGCCGAGCAACTTATACGTCCCACGGGGATTATCGATCCCGAGGTCTTCATTCGTCCAGTCGATGGACAAATCGACGACCTTATTTCCGAAATCAACCTGACCGTCGAAAAGGGCGGAAGGACGCTTGTCACGACGCTCACCAAAAAAATGGCGGAAAACCTGACGTCGTTTTTGAAAGAAAAGGGCATAAAAGTCAAGTATATGCACAGCGACATCGACACGCTTGAACGCATCGAAATCATCAATTCGTTGAGGAAAGGCGACGTTGACGTGGTTGTCGGAATCAACCTTTTAAGAGAGGGGTTGGACATTCCCGAAGTTATGCTCGTCGCGATTTTGGACGCCGACAAGGAGGGATTTTTGCGCAGTGAAACTTCGCTTATCCAAACCGTCGGACGCGCCGCCCGTAACGTTGACGCAAAGGTCGTAATGTACGCCGACACGATAACGGGAAGTATGCAACGCGCCATCGACGAAACAAACCGCAGAAGGAAAATTCAATCGGACTATAATAAGGCGCACGGCATTGTCCCGCACACCATCGAAAAGGAAATCGTCAATACGATTGAAATCACCAAAAAACTGGATAAAGATGAAAAACGTGACCGTAAAGATATCGTTTCGGAACTTGAGCGTCTGAAAGGATTGATGCAAGTCGCGGCGGAAGGGCTTGACTTCGAGTCGGCGATAAAACTTCGCGACAGAATTTCCGAACTGAAAAAAGAACTTGGAAGATAATATAAAATGACTGACAAAATTTTCGTAAAAGGAGCAAAAGAGAATAATCTGAAAAACATCGACGTGGAAATCCCGCGCGATAAACTCGTCGTGTTCACGGGGCTTTCCGGGAGTGGCAAATCGTCGCTGGCGTTCGACACGATTTTTGCCGAGGGGCAAAGACGATATATCGAAAGTCTGTCTAGTTACGCCCGTATGTTTTTGGGACAAATGGAAAAACCCGACGTGGAATATATCGAGGGTTTGTCGCCCGCTGTGTCGATCGACCAGAAAACTACGTCCAAAAACCCGCGCTCTACGGTTGGCACCGTCACCGAAATTTACGATTATCTGAGGCTTTTGTACGCCCGCGTCGGCACTCCGCACTGTCCGATATGCGGAAAGGAAATCGAGCACCAATCGGTTGACCAAATCACCGACAAAATCATCGAAAGCACCGTGCAGTCGGGCGACAACAAGGTCATTATTATGGCGCCCGTCGTCAGGGGCAGAAAGGGCGAATACAGAAAGGAACTGGAAGACTTCAAAAAGTCGGGCTATGTGCGCGTGCGCGTTGACGGCATCGATTATACCCTTGACGAAGAAATAAACTTGGACAAAAACGTCAAGCACGATATTGCGGTGACGATTGACCGTATCGCGATAAAAGAAGGCTCGAAAAGGCGTCTGACCGACAGCGTCGAGTCCGCTCTCAAACTTGCCAACGGGCTTGTCACGGTGGAAAACGCGCAAAAATCGACGACGTACAGCACGAAATACAGTTGCCCCGATTGCGACGTCAGTATCGAGGAGTTGGAACCGCGCTTGTTCTCGTTTAACAATCCGTACGGCGCATGCCCCGAATGCGGGGGACTGGGATTCCGCAACGAAATCGACCTGAAAAAAATCATAATCGACGAAAATCTGGGCGTCGGGAACGGCGGACTTGCAACTCCGTCGGGGTGGAATCTCGGCAGTGGCGATATTGTGCGCTCGCAAATGAACGCGCTGTCCAAGGTGCTGGAGTTTTCGCTGACAACGCCGATAAAAGACCTGCCGAAGTGGAAGCTTGACGCAATATTGTACGGCGTTGACGAAAGAATCCCCATGGACTACAACTCACGGAGTTTCCGCGGGCAGTTTATGACAAGGTACGAGGGTATCGTCAACAACCTTATGCGCCGTTATCGCGAGACCACCAGCGACGGCGTGAAGTACGAAATCGAAAGATATATGGTGTCGGTGCCGTGCAAAACGTGCGGTGGCAAACGCCTGAAAAAAGAGGCATTGGCGGTGACCGTCGGCGGGCTGAACATTGCCGAACTTTCGGATATGTCGGTGCAAAAAATCGACGAATTTTTTGAAAACCTCGTCCTCGACAAACAAAAAACCCTCATAGCCGAAAGAATTGTCAAGGAAATCCGCGCAAGGCTGAAATTTTTGGTGAACGTGGGGCTCGATTATCTGACATTATCGCGTTCGGCGTCAACGCTTTCGGGCGGAGAGTCGCAAAGAATAAGGCTCGCGACGCAAATCGGCAGTGGACTTACGGGCGTTTTGTATATTTTGGACGAGCCGTCAATCGGTCTGCACCAAAAGGACAACGAAAGACTTCTGGAAAGTTTGAAAGGACTTCGCGACCTCGGCAACACGCTCATCGTTGTCGAGCACGACGAGGATACTATGCGGTCGGCGGACTACATTATCGATATAGGTCCCGGCGCGGGCATACACGGCGGAGAACTTGTGGCGGCGGGTAGCGTCGACGATATCATTTCCGCAAAAAATTCGATAACGGGAAAATATCTGTCCGGCGAGCTGAAAATCGACGTGCCCGAAGAAAGAAAGCGTCCCGACGGGCGGTTTTTGTCCGTCCGCGGAGCAAAGCAAAACAACCTGAAAAACATCGACATCGATATTCCCGTGGGGTTGCTCACGGCGGTGACGGGCGTTTCGGGCAGTGGGAAAAGCAGTCTTGTCAACGAGATTATTTTTCCCGCGGTTTATAACAAACTGAACAAAAGCAACCTCACCGAGGGCAAATACGACGAAATCGTCGGCATAGATAACTTTGACAAAATCATCAATATCGACCAGTCGCCGATAGGGCGCACCCCTCGCAGTAACCCTGCGACGTATACGGGCGTTTTCACACCGATAAGGGAGTTGTTCGCCTCGACGCCCGACGCAAAAGCAAGAGGATATACGGCGGGCAGATTCTCCTTTAATATATCGGGAGGCAGGTGCGAAAACTGCGGTGGCGACGGCATTATTCAAATCGAAATGCACTTCTTGCCCGACATTTACGTCCCGTGCGACGTGTGCCACGGCAAGAGGTATAACAGGGAAACTTTGGAGGTCAAATACAAGGGCAAGAATATCAACGACGTCCTTGAAATGACCGTCGAGGAAGCGTGCGAATACTTCAAAAACATTCCCAAAATTTACAACAAAATCAAGACGCTGTACGACGTCGGTTTGGGGTATATTAAACTCGGTCAGCCCGCAACGACTTTGTCGGGCGGAGAGGCGCAACGCGTCAAACTCGCAACCGAACTCAGCAAGCGCAGTACCGGCAAAACCTTGTATATTTTGGACGAGCCTACGACGGGACTTCATACCCACGACGTCGCAAAACTCATCGCTATTTTGCAAAGGCTCGTGTCGGCAGGAAATACCGTAATCGTCATCGAACACAACCTTGACGTGATAAAGGTGGCAGACAACATCATCGACCTCGGCCCCGATGGCGGTGACCGTGGCGGACGTATCGTCGACATCGGCTCGCCCGAGCATATCGCCGACAATAAATCGTCTTATACGGGCGAGTTTTTAAGGAAAATATTGAATAAGATATTGACAAAACAATAACTTAAAAAGCGGTTTTTGAAACATAAAACCGCTTTTTTGTCGAAATAATTAAATTATATCCAGCGCGTTAAAGTCCAACAAGTCGCGGATATTTTGTATGAGTTGATGCAAACTTTCAATTTTGCTGAATGCATTTGCGGTGTCTTCGCAACGAAGACTTCCGATGAGTTCGCCCAAAATCACGTTGACCTGTCTTGCGTCCTGACAATAGGAAATCGCCTCCACAATCTTCCTTTTTCTTGCCCAGAATTTTTGCAGATTTTCGGACTCGTCAAGCGCGCGATCTATATCGTCGTCCAAAAGCGCGTTTTCGATTTTTTCGGCGCGACGCAAAAACTCGTCAAAGGTTTGGTGCACAAAGAAATGCTCGGAAATCCCCGCGCCCAAAATCAGCAAAAATATTACGAAAAGTATTATCGCTTTTTTCATTTTTCGATGACCGTATTCACGACGCGACCGTCGTAACTTTGTATGAACGCTTCGTCCTTGTCGAGGGAGAAAAGGAACACGTCCGAAATGCGCATATTTTCCTTTTCAAGGGTTTTTATGACCACGTCTTTTTCAAGGGGCGGGTTGATACGCTTGAATGTGTCGCCCATAAATCTTCCTTCCACCACGACGTTGTAGGGCAAGTTGTTGCTTCCGTTTTCGATGTTGAGGTTGGCGTTGGTGACGGGAGAATTTGCAAACTTTTGAAGCACCGACACTTTGCCGTTTGTTTCGAGCACGGCGTAGTTTATCTCGCCGATTTTGAAATATCCTTGTTCCCTGAGGCTTTCCAAAAGGTCGTTTGCGGTCATACCGCATTTTTTCAAAAGGTCGCAATCGATTTTGCCGTCGTCGATGAGAATGACGGGTTTGCCGTTGATGAGTTTTCGGAAGCGGTGGCTTTTGATTGAAAAAAACGTCAAAACGTTGTGCAGTATCACCAGCGTAAAAATTGGGATTATCCCGTAAATTATCGGTATCGAATTGTCCGACATCGGTATGCACGCAAGGTCGGCGGACACAAGCGTTATCGCAAATTCAAAGGGCTGAAACTCCGACAACTGCCGTTTTCCCATCAGTCGCATCGCAACGAGCAGGAAAAAATACAATATTATCGCGCGAAGAAGAACGTTGAGCATAAGACTATTGTCTTAAAGTTTTCCGAAAATATGCGTCGGCGCTTGATTTTTTTCGGGATATAGTATAATATGAATTTTGCAGAGTAGATAAGTCGCGTTAAGTGTTGCGGGATGGAATGTCGCCCGCAAACGAAAGGATGACCTGCGGTGGCTTGTCGCGTTCGCTGCGAAGTACCGCACGTTGTGTGGCTTTTTATGCGAACCTCTAAAAACGGAGGTTTTTTTATGCTCAAAAACAAAATTGTTGCCGAGCCTTGCACCGAGGCTACGGAAGAAGCTCCTGTCAAAAAACAATACTTTACCGCGCAAAGAATTGCGTACATCGCCGTTTTTGTTGCGCTCAACGTCGTAGTCGGCATATTTTCGCCACGACTCGGCACGCTGAAAATCACGCTGACATACACGATATGTTTTCTCGGCGGATACTTTTTCGGCCCTATCGCGGGCGGGATAATCGGCGGACTGGGCGACGTCATCGGCTGTTTCGTCGGAGGCGGATACGCCCCGAATCCCATCATACTTTGCGCGTCGGTACTTGTCGGCGTTATCCCGGGGCTCGTGTCGTTTATCAATATCAAAAAGTTGAAAAAGGCGATGCCGTACGTCAATATCGCGATATCTTACGCCATCGTATACGTCGTATGCACGCTGTTTATCAACACATACGCGCTGTACGTTATGGGACTTGGCAAAGGGCAGACGTTTTTTGCGTATATGGGTGTGCGCGCGACCACTCAAACGCCCGTGTTTGCTATAAACGTTGCATTGACGTACCTTTTGTATCCTGTGTTTGCAAAGGTATTTTCCGCGTCGGCGCATTTTGAAAATAAGGAATAATCAGGATTTTTTCTTTGAGTAAAACCTCGTGACGTCCACGATTTTGAACGCGACGCAAATAAGCAGATACAGTAGCATAGGCACTCCGCCCGCAATCGAAATCGTGAAAAACAGAGGAATTCGCGGAAGAAGCAGATTTTTTAGAAGGAAAGATAGCGCGATAAGCGGAAGTGAAAAAACAATCGAGAGCGCGGTTTTTTTGGGATCGTCCAAAATCCGCGCTTTTTTGCCGAGAATTTTCAAGTTCAACAAAGACGTGACGATAAAGCACGTCGCGCTCCCTATCGCCACCGCGTAGATTCCGACGAATTTCGGAAAAACGAGGGTGCAAATCATCGAAAGCACCGCCCCCACGGCGTAGTTGAAAAACCCTCTTTTTTCAAGCCCCATCGAGTTTAATATCGACGTCGTGATTTGACTTATTCCCATCGGATAAAGCATAAACGCCACGTTTGAAAGGTACTCGCCCGAAAAAACGTCGTTGAAGACGAAAGTCGTGATTTCTTTGCCGAGCGAAGCGTACAAAATCGTGAAAAGCGCGGAAATTATTATCGCAAAATTTATGCTTCCGTCCACGCGTGATGACAGCGCTTTTTTGTCGCCCGATTTGATTGTCGCAATTTCCGGGATAAGCACGACGGACAGCGCGCCCGTGAGCGTCGTAGGAGCCATCAAAAGGGGCATCGCCATACCCGTGACGCGCCCGAAAGTCGCAGACGCGTCGATTTTTTGCATACCGTATTTGACCAAAAGCAGGGGTATTACGATTGCCGTGAATGCGCCGATTATACCGCCGAAGACTCTCATCGAAGTTATGGGGATTGCGGGTTTTAATATCTCTCCCGCGCCTTTTATACGGCCGAATTTGCCTTTTTTTGCCAAAAATATAATAAAAAGTACGACGGCGCACGTCAGGTCGGACACCAAAAATCCGACGGCAAGTCCTCTTAACGGCGTGATAAATGACACGACGCCCAGCGAGAAAATCAGCGTGAAAGAAATCCGCAAAACTTCTTCCAGCATTTCGGTGAAACTGAACGCCGAAAACGACTTCTTTCCCCAAAACCACGCGCGGATAACGTTGTAAACGCTCGTGCTCAAAAGCGCGGGAAGCATAATCATCACAAGTGGCAAAACCCGCTCGTCCGCAAAAACCGACGGGCAAAACAGCGCAAGGGGATAGATTGTCAAAAGTATGGGGAGCGTTGATAAAATCGACAGCAAAAGCGACGTCGAAACAAGCGACGGAGTGTTTGTTCCGCCCGCGTTTTCGTCCTCGGCAATTTTTCGGCTGAGCACCGTCGGAAGTCCGCTCAACGCCACCGATCCCGCGAAAAAGTAGATGCTCAACGCCATTTGATATACGCCGACGACGCCCGCGCCAAACCGTCGTGACACAAATACCTTGAACAAAAATGCGATAAGCCGTGTCGCAACCGAAAACGCCGTGACCACCGCCACCGATTTATAAATACTTTTTTTACTCGGCATAATCCGTTAAAATGACGTTTTGTCCGAGGAAGAATTTGTCGGTGCCGTTCAGGCGGATTATCTCGTTTTTATCGACGCCCGTGCGTTTTGCGATGCTTTCCGCCGTGTCGAATGGCTTTGCGACGCAGGTTTTTCCTGAAAATTCCATTACGACAAGACGCTCCCCCTCGAAGAAAAGCGGATTATTCAATAAAAAAAGCGACCTTTCGGTCGTTTTGTATTTCCTTGCCAAAGACGAGGCGTTTTCGCCAAAGCCAACCCGAATTACCGTATATTTCATACGGAATTATATTCGGGAAAGCTCATAATTATTCTTTGCTTGTGGCGGTTGCTCGTAATATAGATTTACGGCAGAGCGTCATAAGTGAAAGTCGACAGTTTGTTTCTTATCCAGAAAGTCGCCTCGGTCGTGGTGAACTTCATCGGGCAGAAGTCGTATTCACTGAGAGCGATGGCGTTGGTTTTTTTGCTCCACTCGTGCCAAAGTTGCTTGCGCAAGGTGCTGTCGGTGACAAACTCGACGCGTCCCAAAAGCGTAATGCTGTCCGAACCGCTGTAATAGCAGATGCTTGCGTTGGGATTTTGGCGAATATTTTGGACTTTCTGACTGTTCAAAGGCGCGCCGAAGTAGATGATGCTGTGTCCCTCTGCGCGAAGTTTCGTGATGATACTTGAACGGGGACCGCCCCCGACGCCCACCGAGGACAAAAACACCTCGTTTGCGTTCATAAGAATTCTTGCCGCGATAATTTCTTCCGGTTTCAACATAATAAAATCCCCCAACCATTATCCTTAAAAATAATTGTATCACATTGTCAAGCGATAAATCAACACTTTTTTTGAAAACCGCGAAAAATGGAGGAAACAACCGTTGCGACGAAAGAAGATATGTGGTAAAATTAAGAAAAAACAAAAAGGATATTAAAATGTATTATATCGGTATCGACGTCGGCGGTATGAGCATAAAAGGCGGTATCGTCGATGAAAACGGAAATATTATTATCAAAGACAGCGTGGTGACAAACCCGACGCAACCATCGGACGATAACGTGAAAGACATCGCGGGGCTTGTGCAAAAACTCTTGCGTGACGGAGGTATCGACGAAAAGGAAATTGTCGGCATGGGTATGGGCGTCCCCGGCACGGTCGATCCCGACACCGCCAAGATTTTTTACACCTGCAACATATATTTCCGCGACTACGATTTCAGGAAAGAATTCAAAAAATACTTCGATTTTCCGGTATATATCGGCAACGACGCCGACTGTGCCGTCATCGGAGAAGCGGTATTCGGCGATATGAAAGGCGTGCAAAATGCTGTCATAGTGACACTCGGCACTGGCGTTGGGACAGGCACGCTTGTCAACGGGAAATTGATTTCGGGCTTCAAAGGAGCAGGCGGAGAGGGCGGACACACCGTCATTCGTATGGGCGGTGAAAAATGCGGTTGCGGAAGACGTGGTTGTTGGGAAGCCTATGCGTCGGCTACCGCGCTTATCCGCGATACCAAACGCGCCATGGAAAAGCACCCCGAAAGTCTTATGCACGAAATCGCCAAAAAAGAAGGGAAAGTTTCGGGACGCACCGCTTTCGACGCTATGCGCGCAGGCGACAAAACCGCCAAAACCCTTGTGTCAAGATACATTAAGTACGTGGGCGAAGGACTTGTTAATATCGGCAACTATATCCGCCCCGAAATCATCTTTATGGGCGGGGGCGTCAGCAACGAGGGCGACTGGTTTATCAAGCGTCTGCAAGCCTACGTCACTCGTTACAGCTACGGCGGACGAAAGAATCCGTACATTAAAGTCATGAAAGCGACGTTGAGGGGGGAGGCGGGGATATTGGGCGCTGCCGCCCTCGCCTTAAAAAACGGCAACAATTAGCGCCTTTTTGAGTTTTTGGCAAAACCTTACTCGGTTACGTACGCCAAGTACGCGCCTTCGCAAAAACCTGTCAAGAACGCCGTAATCTCATCAAAATTCTGCCGTTTTTGATAAGTTAGTTTACGTCATTGCGAGGCGGTTATCGGGGTCCCCAAAAGATACTGACTAATGGGGCCCCCGCGGGATACTGTGTACTCGCGGGGAAAAGGAGCAAACGAGCATAAGACAAACAAACAAATGAAATGAGATTGTTTGGTCAAAAGTGAGATTTGCGACGCGTACACTAGGATTTTCAGAACCCCGAAAGAAACATCAAAAATCCATCAAATTCTTGCCGTTTTTGTGAGTATTATCTCATAAAATTCTGCCGTTTTAGGGGTATAAGTTGGATTTTTCAGAACTTGCCAAGAAACGTCACGGGGCCCCCAAAAGATACTTGTACTTTTGGGGCGGTAATCTCATCAAAATTCTGCCGTTTTTGATAAGTTAGTTTACGTCATTCCGAGTGTAGAGTGACGTTTTTCTTTTCTGTCATTCTGAGGAGCCCCAACGGGGCTCCGTGAGAATCCCCTGGGAAGGGACACCTTATGAAACGATGCGCCTTTGGTACAGTTTGGATTTTTTATTGCTCAAAGCAAAAAACTGTCAAAGGGACACTCTTGCCATATATAAGACCGCATTGTTTATTTGGAAACATCGTATTTTTTTAATACAGATAATGTTTGATAATAATTGTGATAACCACGATATTGTGATAATTTTCAGCAAAGGATAAAAGGAGTTATTATAAATCACCCAAAAACCATTTTTCATATATCTTTTGGCAACACAAAAGCAAGAGTGCGCCTTTGACAGTAGGGTGTTTTTTACATTGTCACAGCGGTTGTAACTTGATTATTCTGCTCAAATGTGTTAAGGTTATATCGAAAAGAGACATAATCGGGGGAGGTTATGAAACAAAAAATCATCAGAGAGTATACCAAAGAGCAAACAAAAAGTTTTGTTAAAACCGTTATTTCGGAACGTTATGCTTGCGAGGTATTAAGTGTCAAATATGTCGGAGGCGGTTCTTTCGGTTACGTTTATAAAGTTGAGATTCCCGTTGCCCCGTATAAACTCATAGTCAAGGCATGCCGTGTCGAAGGTATGCATAAAAGTGAAGCAAATGCTTTGAAAACTCTTGGGGAAAATTCGCTGATACACCTTCCTATCGTATATTTTACCGTCGATGCAAGCGATGATATTCCCATGGATTTTATCGTTGAGGAATATGTTTCGGGTACGGATTGCTTTACCGATTTCAGAAAACTATTTAAAAGTAAGCGAAAAAAACAACAGTTTGCCGATAGTATAGTTGAGGCGCTGGCTCATTGGCACGGCATAACGAATGAAAAATTCGGTACTCTCGATAATCCCGAATACGATAATTGGTATGATTTTTATAAGCCGTTTGCAAAGGATGTTCTCGACACCGCAGTGCAAATGAATAATGACGGTAAAATCAACGACAGAACAATCAAAACCATGCAAATTGCCTGGGAAAATTTCGGATATATTTTCAGTGAGCCTATCAGACAGGCATCTCTTATTCACGGCGACTTAAACGTAATGAACATTATGAGCGACGGCGATTTGAATATTACTGCCATAATTGATCCGTTAGATTGCAAATGGGCGGATAAGGAATTCGAGTTGTTTCAATTAAGCAACCTTACGGGGAACTTCTTCAACCTCTACGATACCTATAAAGCAAGAAATTCCGTTTCAAAAAACGTTGACATAAAGTGTGCGTTTTATGCAGTATATCAAGAAATATATTGTTTTATAACCTCGGGCAGACATACGGAAATCATCTTAAAAATCGCCGTAAACAGATTAAGGAAGGAATTAAAAAAAGCCGGACTCCTCCGATGAGTATTTGCCGATTTCTGATAGTTTTTTTCATCAGCACGCTTTGCGTGCTTTTTTTATTGTGTTTTTATTAAACTTTTTTTCATAAAGGTATTGACAAATCGAAAATTCGTGATACAATAATTAGCAATCAATGGTTGAGAGTGCTAACGGTCGATTGTGTCAACTGCCAACTCTCGTGAATGTAACAAAGAAAAAGGAGGATAATAAGTATATGGATACCAATAAATATACCGCAAAAGCCGTTGAAGCCGTACAGGGCGCGCAAAATATTGCGCTCGAACACGACAATCAGGAAATCAAGCCCGAGCATTTTTTGTATGCTTTACTGGACGACGAAAACGGGCTGATTTATAAAATATTAACGGGGCTTCAAATTAACGTCGATAGTCTGAAAGGCGCGGTCGAGAACGTCATCAAGTCGTTCCCGCGGGTTTCGGGCGAGGGCGCGAGCATGTATCTCGGCAACGATTCGGCAAAAGTTGTTGCAAGCGCCGAGAAGTACGCCAAAAAGGACGGGGACGCATACGTCGGCGTCGAGCATCTTTTTGAAGGAATACTCGACAACCCCACCGCAAACCTCAAAAAACTGTTTTCGGCGTACGGCGTGAACAAGTCGGCGTTTGACGAGGCGTTGAAAAAAATCAAGACCGCGCCCAACACCACCGACAATCCCGAAGACACCTACGAGGCACTCAACAAGTACGGCTATGACCTTGTCGAAAGGGCGAAAAGCGGAAAACTCGATCCCGTAATCGGCCGTGACGAGGAAATAAGAAACGTAATAAGGATTTTGTCGAGAAAAACCAAAAACAATCCCGTGCTCATCGGTGATCCGGGCGTCGGCAAGACGGCGATCGTCGAGGGACTGGCGCAACGAATCGTCCGTGGCGACGTGCCCGAGGGGCTGAAAGACAAAAAGGTTTTTGCGCTTGATATGGGCGCGCTGATTGCAGGCGCGAAATATCGTGGCGAATTTGAAGAAAGGCTGAAAGCCGTCCTCAACGAAATCAAAAAGCAGGAAGGCAGAACGCTTTTGTTCATCGACGAATTGCACACCATAGTCGGCGCGGGCAAAACCGAGGGCAGTATGGACGCGGGCAATCTATTAAAGCCTATGCTCGCTCGTGGCGAATTGCACTGCATCGGCGCGACGACCTTGGACGAATACCGCAAATACATCGAAAAAGATCCCGCGCTCGAGCGTCGTTTCCAACCCGTGACGGTTGACCAACCCGACGTCGAGGACACGATTGCGATTTTAAGAGGTCTGAAAGAAAGATACGAAATCTATCACGGCGTCAGGATTCACGACCAAGCGTTGGTTGCGGCTGCGACTTTGTCCGACCGCTACATCACCGACCGATTCCTGCCCGACAAAGCCATCGACCTTATCGACGAAGCGTGCGCAATGATTCGTACCGAAATCGACAGTATGCCTGCCGAAATGGACGACATCTCGCACAAGATAATGCAACTGGAAATCGAGGAATCCGCCCTGCAGAAGGAAAAAGACAAGCTGTCGCTTGAAAGAAAAGCCGGCATCGAAAAGGAACTTTCCGAACTCAACGCAAAGTTCAACGAGATGAAAGCGCAACTCGAAAACGAAAAAAAGAAAATCGTCGGCGTGCAAGAAACAAAGGCGGAAATCGACAGGGTAAACCTTGAAATCGAAGATGCTAAAAGGTCGTACGACTTCACCCGCGCGGCGGAACTGCAATACGGCAAACTGCCCGAACTCCAAAATCGCTTGGAAGAGGCGGAAAGCAAGGCGGGGAAGCGAGAGAACGCAAGCCTTCTTCGTGACGAAGTCACCGCCGACGAAATTGCGAAAATCGTTGCAAAGTGGACGGGTATCCCCGTGACCAAATTGATGGAAAGCGAAAAAACCAAACTTTTGAACCTCGGCAACGAATTGCACAAACGCGTTATCGGTCAGGACGAAGCCGTCACGAAAGTTGCGGACGCGATCCTGCGTTCTCGTGCGGGCATATCCGACGAAAATCGTCCTATCGGCAGTTTTATGTTCTTGGGGCCCACGGGCGTCGGCAAAACCGAGCTTGCGAAAACCCTTGCCAACTACCTTTTCGACGACGAAAGAAATATCGTGAGAATCGATATGACCGAGTATATGGAAAAGTTCAGCGTGTCGCGTCTTATCGGCGCGCCTCCGGGATACGTGGGCTACGACGAGGGCGGACAACTCACCGAGGCGGTCAGACGCAAACCTTATTCGGTCGTGCTGTTCGACGAAATCGAAAAGGCGCACCCCGACGTTTTCAACGTACTTTTACAAGTGCTGGACGACGGGCGTATCACCGACAGCCAAGGCAGAACGGTCAACTTCAAAAACACCATAATCATTATGACCAGCAACCTCGGCAGTCAGTACATTTTAGACGGCATCGACAAAGACGGCAACATTTCGGACGAGGCAAAAGAACAGGTTTCGGCATTGTTGAAATCGACTTTCCGTCCCGAGTTTTTGAACCGTCTGGACGACATTGTGACCTTCACTCCGCTTACTCGCGACAGCGTCAAGAAGATTATCGACTTGTTGCTTGAAAAACTAAATGCAAGACTTAACAAGCAAAATCTGCGTCTTAAAGTCACTGATACGGCGAAAGAAACCATCATCGACGGTGGCTATGACGTGACGTTCGGCGCAAGACCGTTGAAGCGTTTTATCGAAAGTCACATCGAAACGCCGGTTGCAAGAATTATACTTGCGGGCAACCTCGACGAGGGCGATACTATCGTTGTGGACGCTGAAAACGGCTCGCTCAAAATCGACGCCGAAAAACCCGAAAAATAAAACGAAGAAGCATCTCACGCGAGATGCTTTTTTAATGCAAAAAATATGCGACAGTCAAGAATTTGAACATCGTGCAAGACAGTGCGCGAAAATTAAGGTATATTTTTGTTTTACAGTATATCGTTGTATAAAATATAATATATCTATGGTCGGTTCATAAACATATCGATTGACCACGGAGGTTTTATGATTGAAATCAGAAATATCGTAAAAACTTATCGCCCGAAAAAAGGCGGTGTGGTGAAAGCCCTCGACGACGTTAGTCTGAAATTCCCCGAAAAAGGTCTTGTGTTTGTCCTTGGGAAATCGGGCAGTGGCAAGTCCACGCTCCTGAACGTCATGGGCGGGCTCGACACGGCGGACAGCGGTGAAATCATCGTCAAAGGCAAGTCGTCCAAGGAGTTTTCGACGGGCGACTTCGACAGTTATCGCAACACCTATCTCGGCTTTATTTTCCAAGAGTACAACATTTTGGAAGACTTCAACGTGGGTGCGAACATTGCGCTTGCGCTGAAACTTCAGGGCGAAAAAGCGACCGACGAAAAAATCAACGAAATTTTGGACGAAGTCGGGCTTTCGGGCTATGGGAAAAGAAAACCCAACGAGTTGTCGGGCGGGCAGAAACAGCGCGTCGCAATTGCAAGGGCGCTTGTCAAAAATCCCGAAATCATTATGGCGGACGAGCCTACGGGCGCGCTTGACAGCGGTACGGGCATACAAGTTTTCGACACCCTCAAAAAACTGTCCAAGGACAAACTTGTCATCGTCGTTTCGCACGACCGCGAGTTTGCCGAGTCCTACGGCGACAGGGTTATCGAGTTGAAAGACGGCGCGGTCATTTCCGACATCGAAAAGCACCGTATCGACGCCGAAGTGGAAGCAGGCGGGGCGGAAAATTATAAAGGAAAACTTTTGCATTTTCCCAAAGGCTATCGCCTGACCGCCGACGACGTAAAACGCATCAACGAATATCTTGAAAAGGACGAGGCGTTTTTGTCGCTTGACGAAAAGGTCAATTCCGACGTAAAAACCGCGTCGCACATCGATGAAAACGGCAAAATGGAGTCGTTTGCTCCCACCGATGAGAGCGCGATTACGAGTTCCGACGACAAACCGTTCAAACTTATTAAATCGCGCATGCCCGTCAAAGAAAGTTTCAAAATGGGCGTCAGCGGTATGAAGACCAAACCGTTCAGGCTGATCGTCACGATTTTCTTGTGTTTCGTGTGTTTTGCAATGTTCGGTATCGTTGACAGTTTCGCCGCGTACGACAGCAAGACCGCCATCGTCAACTCGATCGTCGACAGCGGAATAAAATATACCACGTTCAGAAAAACCGTGCTGGTTGACGGCTACGGCGAGCAGTTCTTCACCGAAAAACGAATGTCCGACGCCGACGTCGAAAACCTGAAAAAAAAGACGGGTATGGAGTTTTTGCCCGTGCTGTCCGAAAACGGTAGCGGATATTACAGCGGTGGCAACGCGAGCGTTTCGGGGAATTTCTTGAAAGACGCAACAAGCAGGGTTTATAACGGCAACGTTTCGGGCATCGTCGAGGTCAAGGACGAAGACACCCTGAAAAAGCACAATCTTTCGCTTATGGCGGGAAGATTGCCAAAGACTGACGACGAAATTGCGATAAGCGACTTTATTTTCGATTGCTTCAAAAAATGGGGATACTCCTACATTGACGACAAGGGCATTCCCGACGAAAGCAAAAATATCGAAGCGTCCGATATAAAATCCGCCACGGACTTTGTCAATGCCAAACCCAAACCGAACCTGAAAATCGCGGGTAGCGCGATGAACGGCACATTCAAAATCGTCGGCGTCGTGAAAACGGGCTACGATTATTCCAGATACACCGCTCTCGACAAGACCGTCGGAAGCGACGACGCACTCGACTACTTTATGTTGCAAAGCCAGTTTTCAAGCGAGCATAACAGCGCGTTTTCGGGCATGCTCTTTTCAGGAAAAGACTTCATCAAAAACTACCTTGAATACAAGGGTTTCGGCGGGGAAATTTACGACGGGGCGAATTTGCAATGCGAAGAAATTAACGGGAAGGCGCACGGAATGTTTATGGGCGGAAACTATAAACACTATTTCACGGATTCGTCAAAAATGACGTTTTTTGAGGACGGCAAAACCACGCTTTCCGGCAACGAAATAATTTTGGAAAAAAATGCGCTGATTAAAGCGCTGGAGAACGTCTATTACGACGATGAAAATGCGCTTGAAAAACTCAATAAATTGGACACCGAAACGGACGCAGAAACAATAAAAACCACGCTTGCATCGCTTGTGAAAGACGCAAAAATCAAAATGCGTTGCGGTGGGCCTTACAACCCGTATATCACGAAAATTGTAACGATAAAAGGATTTTTCTTCGATAACGGCGACGGCACGGTGGATTCAAGTTTTATCGGCATGTCGGAAAGCCTTGCCGACGAAATCAAAAACGTGCCCGTCGGCAAATATGCAATGGCGATTTCCGGCGAAAAACTTTCCAAATCCGACCTTGAAAAAGTCGTCGATTTTTCTATGAAAAGCGAAGACGGCGTCAAGTATTCTTTGGTCAACTATGTCGTTTCGGCAGAGAATATGGTGGGCTCGTTCATCAAAACCGTCGCCAAAATCTTATTGTATGTCGGCATAGGCGTTTTCGTATTCGCAGTCATACTGTTTATGACATATATTTCGGCGTCGATATCCTACAAAAAACGCGAAATCGGCATTTTACGAGCCGTAGGAGCGCGTTCAAGTGACGTTTTCGGCATATTCTTTAACGAGGCGCTTGTAATTTCACTCATAGTATTCGTGCTTGCGACGATAGGAAGCGGTGTCGTTGTCGCCGTTGTTAATTCGTCCTTGCGTGCAACCTACGGACTGCCGATAACCCTTTTAAGTTACGGTATTCGCGAGGTCGGAATTATCCTTTTGGGTTGCGTCGCCACGGCACTTTTTGCAAGCTTTATACCTGTACTTAGGATTGCCCGTAAGAAACCTGTCGACGCGATTAAAAACCGATAATTTGCGCCTTTTCGGCGTTTTGGCAGAACCCCGCTCGGTTACGTACACCAAAGTACGCGCCCTCGCAAGAACCTGCCAAGAACCCCAAAAATCCATCAAATTCTCGGTTTTTAATGCATGTAATATTTGCGATATTCTGCTTTTTCGGCGGAACTTGAAAATCTGTGAAAAAAGGGGACCCCGCGGGATACTGTGTACTCGCGGGGAAAAGGAGTATGCAAGCATAAGACAGGCGATTGTCGCTTGCGACAATCGGTTGGTCAAAACGAAGCATACGACGCATTCTCGGTTTTTAATTAACAGGTTATTCTGCTAATATTTTGACATTGCGAGACATCGCCTTTGTTTTCTTCCGTGCAACGCACTTTATGTCATTGCGAGCGTAGCGTGGCAATCTCCCGGAAGGGCACGACATGACAACAAAAAAACGACCGTGGGAACGGTCGTTTTTTGTGGGACACGTGAAAATCGCGTGAAAAACTATAAACTTCTCAGGACTTTGTTGACTTCCGCCATTTCGCAAAGCCTTGCCTTTTGTGAAGTCGTAATCATAGTTTGCTCTTATCTTTATCCATCTTCAAATAAACGTTTTTAATCGCGGCAAGTCCTGCTTTTTCGCCGTTTTCGACCGCTTTGCCGTACATTTCAATTGCTTTTTTATAATCTTTTCTCACGCCGAGTCCGTTTTCGTAACAGATTCCGAGATTGTGATACGCAACGCCCGAATTATACTTTTCGGCGGCTGTCTTAAAGCATTTTACCGCTTCTTTTTTGTCTTCTTTCACGCCGTTGCCTTGAAGATAGCAAAGTCCGATATTGATAATTGCTTCGTACTCGCCGAAATTGTATGCGTCGGTAAACAAATAAAAGGCTTTTTTATAAGCCACTTCGGTTTTGACGGTGTAGTAGTAATAAAGTCCCATTTGCAGGCACGCCGACGGATTTTCGCCTTTAACGCTCTTTTTCAGCCAATGAAGTGCCGTTTCCCTGTCGGCGGTTACGCCGTAATAACCGCAAGCGTACGCCATACCGAGATTATATTGCGCGGCGGCGTTGCCGAGATTTGCGGCGCGCTTAAAGAGTTTCAAAGCGGTTTTCTCGTCCCTTTCAAGCCCGAGTTCGTCGCCGAGATACGCTTCCGCCATTCTCTCGATAGCGTCCGGATAATCATCTTCCATTGCCATACGAT
>CAKQMI010000012.1 GCA_934254835.1 uncultured Clostridia bacterium
GGCATTCAGCCCCGCATATAGAGGGTTTCGGATTACAGGGTACCCCTAGTCCCCCGCCTAGCGCAGTAAGCGTATTTTACCACCAACGCGAGATAAAGTCAACAAAATAAGGGCGACATATTGTCGCTTGGAACGAATAAAGGTTGACTGAAATATTGAAAATGATGTATCATAGATAATATGAAAAAGAAGAGATACCTGATTTTACTTTGCGCGCTTATCGTTGCGGTGCTTGCCGTGGCGTTTTCCGCGTGCAATAAGAAGGGCGAGTTCGTGGACGTCGGCATCGAGCTGAACTACGCCAAACAATATTACGTCGAGGGCGAAAGTTTTACGCCGGAGGGCGGAAGTCTTATCGTCTATTCCTACAACGAAAATACGAAAGAAAGCAAGCGTCGATACGTCGATTTGACGGACAAAGACGTCACCCTTGAAAACACAGCGGGCGCGCGTATCGACACCTATACGGTGACGGCAAGATACAAAGGTTTATCCACCCGTTTTAAGTATATCGTGCAGAAAAAAGACGGCGCGGTCAAAGACGTTATTTTCAAAATCGGCGACGACGAGACAGTACCCAAGTATTCGGTATCGAATATTCGCTCTTCCATCGATTATCAGGACTTTATCGGTATGAAATTTGTGATAAAGTACCGTGATGAGAAAAAAGCGGACGTTGACGTCCCTCTTTCAGATGCGGACAGTTACAGGTTTTATCCGCTTTCTTACAGCGGTTTCGACGTCAAAACGGCGGGGCAAAAAGACATAGTTTTCACGCTTTACGCCACCGACGCAAGACTACCGTATGAAGTCAAAGAGGAAGATTTTATCTATAAATATGAATTTTTAAAACGCGACGCCAATAAGGAGTTTATAAAAACAGAAGGTAAAATCAATACTCTTAAGACAACTTATCTTGTCGGCGAAGAATTCGACGCGCAAAACACATGGATAAAATATACCTATAAGTCCTTGAAAGAGGCGGAACCCGTGGAGATTACCAAAGCCGATATCAAAGGTTTGGATACGTCGAAGCCGGGAAAGAATAACACGTTTGTGCTTTCGACGCTCGCGGGCATCGAAACATTTAGATACACGGTTTACGAAAGAACAGAGGTCGAGATTAAGGACCTAGTATTTAACGATAAAGACTTTTTTGTCGCAACTCCAATTATGGTTGATAAACTTGTTTGGACGAAAAAAACGGAAAAAGAGTGGGATACTTACGAGCAGTATATCGAAAAAATAAAACTTGCTCTTGTGATGGACGAAGACGGCAAGCAATACGTACCCGTGACGGGAGCAAGTGACGATATCGATTTGTACTATATCAAAAAGGGCGAAGATTTGACATTGAAAAAAGACTTTGACGAATCCGCTTACGACACCATAAAAAAATCAGTGGGTGTATTTGAAATAATCGCTGTTTATAATAAAGCC
The DNA here is from genome assembly GCA_934254835.1 of uncultured Clostridia bacterium. Taxonomy (GTDB): domain Bacteria; phylum Bacillota; class Clostridia; order Christensenellales; family CAG-917; genus CAG-349. The sequence goes on from CAKQMI010000012.1 coordinate 1,441, forward strand.
GAGGGAATATATTTAAGAGGGTTGCAAATATCGACCAAAGATTTTATAACAGGAATAGATTTTGAAAATTTGCAGTATGAAGGACTGGTTTTCAACAAAGGTGATTCGTTCAGTTTTGGTGAAGCGACGGCGGTAGTACATTATGCGGTAAAAGATGATGTTAGTGTAAAACTGCAAAAAGAATATGAAAAAGGTACTAACGACCTTAGGGTAATTAAATTCTATAAAAGGAAAACAAACGTTGAAGAGGAAGCAAAAACCTTCGATATGGGTGTTGGCGAGCATACAAAATACTTTATTGGAATTTCAGATTGCGTCGTGACGATAAACGGAGAACCATACGCCAAAGATATTGGAAAAATATATATAAAATATACCGTGAAAGAAGCATAACATAAATGGAATTTGAAGGGCGAAGGCAAAAGGCTTTCGCCTTTTTCGCGCGCTTTTCTTGACAATTCATAATATATCTTCTATAATGTCTTGAAATATATAAAATATTGAGGTTTTTCAATGTACAAAAAAGTTGACAACGGTCTTGATTTTGTGGCACGCGAAAAGGAAGTTCTTGACTTCTGGAAAGAAAACCACATCTTTGAAAAAAGCGTCCAAAAAAACGAGGGCAAACCCGAGTTTTCATTCTTCGACGGTCCGCCCACGGCAAACGGACGTCCCCACATCGGGCATATTCTTACCCGTGTTATGAAGGATATTATTCCCCGCTATAAGACGATGAAAGGCTATCACGTTTTGAGAAAAGCGGGTTGGGATACACACGGTCTTCCCGTCGAACTCGAGGTGGAAAAACAACTGCACATCGACGGCAAGCAGGAAATCGAAAAATACGGTATCGAGCCGTTTATCAAGCAATGCAAAGAAAGCGTTTGGAAATATAAGCACGAATGGGAGGTTATGTCAGACCGCGTCGGTTACTGGGCGGATATGGACAACCCCTACGTCACCTACGACGACAATTATATCGAGTCGGTGTGGTGGAGCTTGAAAGAAATCGACAAAAAAGGTTTGTTATACAAGGGCTACAAAATCGTGCCTTACTGCCCGCGTTGCGGGACGGCGTTGTCCAGCCACGAGGTTGCGCAGGGATATAAGGACGTCAAAGAAAGGTCGATTTTCGTAAGGTTCAGGCTCGTTGACGAGGAAAACACAAGTTTCCTTGCCTGGACGACCACGCCTTGGACGCTCCCCAGCAACGTCGCTCTTTGTATGAACGCAAAAGAGGACTACGCCAAAATCAAGGTCGGCGACGAATATTTCATTATGGCGAAGGCTCTTATCCCATCGCTTTTCAAGGAGGACGAGTACGAACTTGTCAGCGTCAAAAAGGGCAAAGACTATGAATATACGAAGTATCAGCCTTTGTTTGACTACGTCAAAGACACGTCGAAAGGTTGGTTTGTCACAAACGCCGACTACGTCACGTTGACGGACGGCACGGGCGTCGTACATATCGCACCCGCGTTCGGCGAGGACGACGCGCAGGTCGGCAGACGCTATGATTTGCCTTTTGTCAAATTCGTGGACGACCGCGGAAGACTTACCGACGAGGTTTACGATTTCAAGGGTATGTTCGTCAAAGACGCCGACCGCCCCATCACTATGAAACTTAACGACAAAGGACTGCTGTTCAAGGATATGTTGTACGAGCACAGCTATCCTTTCTGCTGGCGTTGCGACACTCCGCTTATTTATTACGCTCGCGAAAGCTGGTTCATCAAAATGACCGCTGTCCGCGACGAACTTATGAAGCGCAATCTGTCGGTCAACTGGATGCCTCAGACGATTGCAACGGGACGTATGGGCAACTTCATCGAAAACGTCATCGACTGGGGTATCAGCCGTGAGCGTTATTGGGGTACACCGCTTCCCATTTGGATTTGCGACAAGTGCGGACATAAGCACGTCATCGGCAGTCGTGAGGAACTTTGCAAACTCTCGGGACTTGAAAAAGCACCCGAACTGCACAAACCTTATATCGACGAGGTCACTTTCACTTGTCCCGAGTGTGGTGGCGTAATGCACCGTGTCCCCGAGGTCATCGACTGCTGGTATGACAGCGGTAGTATGCCTTTTGCGCAGTGGCATTACCCGTTTGAAAACAAGGAAATTTTTGACGAGGTTTACCCCGCCGACTTTATTTCGGAAGCAATCGACCAAACTCGCGGTTGGTTCTATACGTTGCTGGCGATTTCGACGCTCCTTTTCGACAAGGCAAGTTTCAAAAACTGCATAGTTTTGGGACACGTCAACGATAAGGACGGCGTCAAAATGAGCAAACACAAGGGCAACGTCGTCGATCCGTTCAGCGTGCTTGACAAGCAGGGCGCGGACGCGGTCAGATGGCACTTCTATACGTCCAGCGCGCCGTGGCTCCCGTCAAGGTTTTACCCCGAAGCCGTCAGCGAATCGCAACGCAAATTTATGGGCACGCTTTGGAATACCTATGCGTTTTTCGTGCTTTACGCCGACATCGACAAGTTTGATCCGACAAAATACAATCTCAAAGATTGCAAACTGTCGGTTATGGACAAGTGGGTGCTGTCGGGGCTCAACAGCCTTATCAAGTACGTTGACGACTGTCTGAACGAATACAAAATTTTTGAAAGTTCCAGAAAAATTCAGGACTTTGTGGACGAACTCTCCAACTGGTACGTCCGCCGTGGTCGCGAAAGATACTGGGGAAGCGAAATGACCGACGACAAAATCTCCGCGTATATGACGCTTTATACCGTGCTGGTCGAACTTTCCAAACTTATTGCGCCGTACACCCCGTTCATGGCGGAAAATATTTATCAAAACCTTGTGAGGTCGTTTGATAAAAACGCGCCCGAAAGCGTGCATTTGACGGACTTCCCCGTCGCCGACGAAAGCTTCATCGACAGAACGCTCGAAGAAGGTATGGAAAAGGTCATTCGTGTGGTCGTTTTGGGACGCTCCGCAAGAAATCAGGCGAACATCAAAAACCGCCAACCCTTGCAAAAAATGTATGTCACCGGCGTCGATTTCGATGAGGAATTGAAAGCGCTCGTCGCGGACGAACTCAACGTGAAAGAAGTCAAAAACGCATCGGGCGAGCAAGACTTCGTGACGTACGAAATTAAACCGCAATTAAAAACCATCGGTCCGAAATACGGAAAACTCCTCGGCAAAATCAAGGAGCACCTTATGAACGCCGACGGAAAAGCCATCGTCAACGCTGTGGCGAACGGCACTTACAACGTCGATATAGACGGCACTGAGGTCGAGTTCACAAAAGACGATATCCTCGTTTCCGTCAAAAACAAGGAAGGCTTCAGCAGTGAGGTTGACGGCGATATTTCGGTCATTCTCGACACCGCGCTCACCGACGAGCTTATCGAAGAAGGCGCAATGCGTGAGATTATCTCGAAAATCCAAACAATGAGAAAGGAAGCGGGATTTGAAGTTACCGACCATATCACGCTCGGATTTGTCACCTCCTCCGCACTTCTGAAAAAAGTCGTGAGCGACAACGCAACGGTCAAAAACGCCGTTCTTGCCGACGCCGTCAATAACGAAATCGACGGATATATCAAAGAATGGGATATCGGCGACGAAAGTATCACGTTGTCCGTAAAGAAGAAATAATGCAAGTCAATTCCGAGTGGAAAGATTACGAGGTCATCGCAACCGGCGGTGGCAATAAGCTGGAAAGGTGGGGCAAGTATATCTTGCTTCGTCCCGATCCGCAGGTCATCTGGCCAGAGTCTTTCCCCCTTGAAAACTACAAAGGACTGACCGCAAGGTACGTCAGAAGCGCGACGGGCGGTGGAAGATGGGAGTATCTTTCTGATATGCCCGAAAACTTCACCGTGAGTTGGCGCAATCTGACGTTCAAACTTAAACTTATGGGCTTCAAGCACACGGGACTTTTCCCCGAGCAGGCGGTCAACTGGGCGAAAATGATTGACCTTATAAACGGCGCAAATCGTCCGATAAAAGTCCTGAATCTTTTTGCCTATACGGGCGGGGCGACGGTTGCGTGCGCGTCTGCGGGCGCGGAGGTCACCCACGTTGACAGCGCAAAGGCTATGGTCGAGCGCGCGGGCGAAAACGTACGTCTTTCGGGGCTTAAGGACGCCAAGGTCAGATATATCATCGACGATTGTTTGAAATTTGTCCGTCGCGAAATCAAGCGGGGCAAAAAGTACGACGCAATCATTATGGATCCGCCAAGTTTTGGCAGAGGTCCCAACGGCGAAATGTGGAAAATCGAGGACAATCTTTTCTCGCTCGTTCGCGAAACCAAAGAGATTTTGTCCGACGATCCGCTGTTTTATCTTCTCAATAGTTATACCACGGGGTTGCAACCCACCGTTATGGCGAATATGCTGAAACTGGGGCTCGATACTCCGAAAACCGCAACAATCACCGCAGACGAAATAGGTCTGAATACGATGGAGGAAGGCATTGTCTTGCCCGCCGGCGCAAGCGCCCTTACAATATTTTAATGGAAAATACCGAAATTAAGGAATATCAAGGCGTAAAAATTATCTATGAGGACAACCATATCCTCGTGGCGGTCAAACCGCAAAATATGCCGTCGCAGGCAGATGAATCCAACGATCCCGATATTCTTTCAATCCTCAAAAATTATCTGAAAGAAACTTACGACAAACCGGGCGACGCATACCTCGGGCTTGTGCATAGACTCGACCGCGTGACGGGGGGCGTTATGGTGTTTGCAAAAACGTCCAAGGCGGCGGGGCGTCTGTCCGAGGCTATCCGCGAGGGCGAGTTTGAAAAAACCTATCTTGCAGTCGTCTACGACACCCCCAAAGAAAAACAAGCCGTCCTTGTCAATTATCTGAAAAAGGATCCGAAAAGCAATACCGTGCGCGTCGTTCCCGAGGTCACCGAGGACGCAAAATACGCCGAACTTACATATAAGGTGTTTGAATCAATCAAAAAACTGTCGCTTGTCGGAGTCAAACTCGCCACCGGCAGAAGCCACCAGATTAGAGTGCAGTTGGCGCATATCGGCAACCCCATCGTCGGCGATATGCGGTACAGCGGAAACCGTCCGAAAGCACAGTGCAACCTCGCGTTGTGGGCGGCGGAACTTCGCTTCAAGCACCCCACGCTCGACCAGACGATGGTCTTCAAGGTTTATCCTCCCGAGGACGAAAAACCTTGGAATTACTTCAATCTCGAACCTTTCTTCCGCATCAGCGTCAAAGACGCAATGGCGGATACCTTATAAAAATTATGGAATTTATCGAAAAAACTTTGGGAGGCGTGTTGGACGACCTCTCAAAAAACAATCCCGACGGGCAGGCGGTCAGATATACCGACAGAAATTACTTCCGCACTTGGAAAGAGTTGAACGACGAGGCGGATCTCGTCGCGCGCGGGCTGATGTCGCTTGGCGTCAAAAAGGACGACCACGTTGCGATTTGGGCAACGAATACGCCTGAATGGATATTGACCTTGTTCGCCACCGCAAAAATCGGCGCGGTGCTGGTGACGGTCAATACGAATTTCAAAATTTTTGAGCTGGAATACCTTTTAAGACAGTCGGATACCAAACTTTTGGTGATGATCGGCGGGTTCAAAAACAACGACTACGTCGCGACCGTCAACGAACTTTTGCCGGAACTGAAAACCATGTCGGGCGAGATCGAGTCGGAGCATTTGCCGTGCTTGAAACGCATCGTGTTTGCGGGCAACGAAACGCCAAAAGGTATGCTTAATTTCCAAGATTTGAAAATCCTTGGCGGTGATTTCCCCGTCGAAATCTTTGAGGAAAACAAAAAAACGCTGAGCCCCCACGACGTCGTGAATATGCAGTACACATCGGGCACGACAGGCTTTCCGAAAGGCGTTATGCTGACGCATTACAATATCCTCAACAACGGCAAAACAATCGGCGACGGTATGAAATTTACAAGCGATGACAAGCTTTGCATTACCGTGCCGTTTTTCCATTGCTTCGGACTGGTGCTGGCGATGATGGCGTGTATCACTCACGGCACGACGATGGTGCCCGTCGAAAGGTACAGTCCCGTCCCCGTCATGAACGCGATAAGCGTCGAAAAATGCACGGCGGTGCACGGCGTACCCACGATGTTCATCGCAATGCTTGAACATGCGCAGTTCAATAACTTTGACTTTTCAAGCCTCAGAACGGGCATTATGGCGGGCTCGCCTTGTCCCATCGAGGTGATGAAAAAAGTCATCGATAAAATGAATATGAATGAAATAGTCATCGTCTTCGGGCAGACCGAGGCGTCCCCCGGCTGTACGATGACGACAACCGACGACAATATCGATAAACGCGTCAATACCGTCGGGCGCGCGTTCCCCGGCGTCGAGTGCAAAATCATCGATCCCGAAACGGGCGAAAAAGTCGGCGTCGATAGCCCCGGCGAGTTCTGCGCAAGGGGATACAACATTATGAAAGGCTACTACAAAATGCCCGAAGCCACCGCGCAAGCCGTCGATAAGGACGGTTGGTTGCATACGGGCGATTTGTGCACCGTCGATAAGGACGGCTATTATAAGGTCGTCGGGCGCATAAAGGATATGATTATCCGTGGCGGTGAAAATATTTATCCGAAAGAAATCGAGGAATGTTTATATACGTCCGACAAAATCTCCGACGTGCAGGTCATCGGCGTTCCGTCCGAGGCGTACGGCGAAGAGGTTATGGCGTGCGTCATCTTGAAAGAGGGCGCGGAAATGACCGAGGACGAGGTGAAAGAATTCGTCGGCGAGCGTATGGCAAAACATAAGGTTCCGCGCTACGTCCGATTTGTGGATTCATTCCCGACAAACGCCGCGGGAAAAATCCAAAAATTTAAGATGAGAGAGGAAGCGATTGAGATTTTGAAACTGCAAACCGTCGCTTCAATCGAAACCGCATAACAGCAAAACAAAGACTTTAAGGAGGGGTTTTCAAAGATGAAACTGGCTTTTTCGACAATAGGTTGTCCGAGTTGGACTTTTGACGAAGTTGTATCCACCGCATCGGATTTGGGATACGACGGCTTTGAAGTGCGTGGTATCGGCGGTGAAATTTACGCGCCGGACGTCAAACAGTTCAAGCCCGAAAACCGCGCGCAAACCATTGAAAAACTTGCTTCGCTTAATCTTCAAATTACTATGTTGACGTCGGGAGCGTCTCTTGCGGTGTACGCTGAAAAAGAAAAGGCGGTGGCGGAGGCGAAGGCTTATATCGACCTTGCGTCTTGTCTTAACGTGCCGTACATCAGGGTTATGTGCACAAATCGTCCCATGCCCGACGGCGGTGATATTCAACTTTGCAAACGCCTGTATAAGGAAATTTTGAGTTACGGCAGGGACAAAAACGTCTTGCCTCTCATCGAAACGAACGGGATTTTCTGCGATACCAAACTTTTGCGTGACTTCGTCGAGGAATGTGACGGCGGGGTGCTGTGGGATATTAACCACCCGTACCGCTTCAACGGCGAAAGTATTGAGACGACAATAAAAAATCTTGCGGGGCGTATCCGCTACGTCCACATCAAGGACAGCGTCGTCCAAAACGGTGTGACGAAATACAAAATGCTGGGATACGGCGATATCCCCGTGAAAAACGCTTTGAACGGACTGAGAAATATCGGCTACGACGGCGCGGTTTCGTTGGAATGGGTGAAGCGTTGGGAGCCCGACCTCGAAGAGCCCGGCATCGTGTTTTCGCAATTTATCAGCACGATAAAAAGGTATCTTAAGTAACAAAAAAACTTTTTTCGGTCGCGCAAACAGCGCGACTTTTTTTACGTCACGAAATAAGCCTTCCTGCATATAATGGTAAAAATGCGGAGGGCTTATGGACAACGACGAAAGACTCAAAATTATTTTCAACCACATTAAAAACGGCGTCGAGTTTTATTCGACCGACGGCGTGTTTATCGACGAATCCGTGCGTATCGGAAAACACACCGTGATTTTCCCCGATCAGCATATCAGGGGCAACACAGTCATCGGCAACAACTGCGTCTTGGACAGCGGAAACGTCATTGAAAACAGCGTCGTCGGCAATGGCGTTACTATCATAAAAAGCGTGTTAAGAAATGCAAAAGTGGGGGATAAAACCACGGTTGGTCCATTTGCGAATATTCACACCAACTCCGACGTCGGCAAGGAATGCAGGGTTGGCAACTTTGTGGAAATCAAAAATGCAACCGTCGGACAGCGCGTCAGGGCGTCGCACTTATCCTATGTCGGCGACGTCGATATCGGCGATTTGTGCAACGTCGGGTGCGGTAGTATTTTCGTCAACTACGACGGCAAAAACAAGCACCGTAGTACTGTCGGCGAAAGCGTTTTTATCGGCAGTAACAGCAACGTAATCGCACCCGTCAATATCGAAAACAACGCATATATCGCGGCGGGCACTACCGTCACAGTCGACTTGCCGAAAAATTGCATGTGCATCGGCAGAAGTCGCGAAACCGTCAAGGAAAATCGCACCAAGTACGTCAAAAACGACTTTGATTTGAAGTACTTCGGTACCGACGGCATACGTGGAATTTACGGCGAAACGCTGAACGACGATATCGCTTATCTTGTCGGCAATTTTTTGGGATATTCGGCGGACGGCGGAAAAGTTGTCCTCGGGCGCGACACACGAGAAAGCGGTGAGAAATTGACAAAAGCCATGGTCAAAGGCATTGCCGACGCCGGCGCGGACGTCATTGACCTTGGGATCGTGCCTACCCCCGCCGTGTCGTTCGTCACTCGAGAAATCGACGCAAACTACGGCGTGATGATAAGCGCGTCGCACAATCCGCCCGAATATAACGGCATAAAAATCTTTATGAGCGACGGGCGCAAACTTTGCCGTATCGAGGAAGCGGAAATCGAAAAACATATCGAAAATAAGCGTATTGTCACGGCGAAATCCGTAGGACATGTCGAATGCGGAAAGGTCTATTTTGAAAGGTATCTGTCGGCGGTCAAGAGCGTTTCCTGCGATTTGAGCGGACTGAAAATTGCGCTTGACTTAGGAAACGGCGCACTGTCGCATATCGCGAAAGGGGTTTTTGAAAGCCTAGGCGCGACGGTGTTTTCTTTCAACGACGAGGGAGACGGACGGTTTATCAACTGCGAATCGGGCGCAACCGACACAAGATTTTTGAAAGGCAAGGTGCAAGAAATCCACGCCGACGTCGGGTTTGCATACGACGGAGACGCCGACCGCCTTATCGCCGTTGACGAGAACGGTCGGGAAATCGACGGTGACGAAATTATTTTTATCGTCGCGCGCGAACTACTTAAACAAGGAAAACTTCACAAGAAAAAAGTCGTCTGCACGGTGCTGAGCAATATGGGCGTCGAAAGAAACCTGAATACGATGGGCGTGAGCATGGTGCGCGTGGACGTGGGTGACCACAACGTGCAGTCGGCGATGGCAAAAGGCGGTTACGTCTTGGGCGGTGAGCAGTCGGGACACGTCATTTTGGGCGAGTTTTCGGCGACGGGCGACGGACTTCTTGCAAGCGTCTATCTTGCGGGCGTGATGAAAAGCACTAAATTGCCGATGAGCGTGCTGTCAAAGGTGACGAGATATCCGCAAATCAACGCGAGTTTTTTGGTCAAAAACAAGTCGGAAGTCGTGAAAAACGAGGAACTTCAAAACTACGTTTCGGCGATTAAGGGCGAACTTCCAGAGGGCAGAATTTTAATCCGCGAAAGCGGAACCGAAGAAAAAATCCGCCTGACGGTCGAGGCGAAAGACGCGGAAATTATGCAAAACGCCTTTGATAAAATGTCGAAGTATATAAAGGAAAAGTTTTCCTAAAAATAAGCCCGCGGGGTTCCACGGGGCATACCAGACAGGAATAATACGAACTGTGGTCTTGCTCCGTGTTTTTGACTAAAACTTCGTTGCGCTCACGGCTTATACATACAGTATTAACCCGCTCGCGTGCCTTGTTTTCGTCTAAAAACGCGGGGGCAATACTCCTTTAGACCAAACCGTCGAGAATTTCGATGATTTTTGGGAAAGACGAACGCAGTTGTACTTTTTGTACCACAAGCAAGTATTTTCAAAAAAGCACGGAAATATCGGCGACTTCTAACAGTTCGTATTATTCCTGTCTGGTATACGTCAAATATTAAAGTTTACTTGCGGAGTCTTTGTCCAAAATCACGGTGACCGACGGGTGCATTTGGAGAACCGACGCGGGACAACTTTCGTCCACTTTTCCCGCAATCATATTGAAAACGGCGTCGGCTTTGTTTTTGCCGTTTGCCAGCATCAAAATCTTTTTGGCGCGCATAATTTCGCCGATGCCCATGGTTATCGCGCTTTTCGGGACTTCGTCGATGCTGTCGAAAAAGCGAGAGTTGTCGAGGATTGTCTTTTTGGTCAGCCATACGCGGTGGGTGGTGCTGTCAAATGGCGTGCCCGGCTCGTTGAAAGCGATGTGACCGTTTGCGCCGATGCCCAAAACCTGAATATCGATGACGGCGTTTTTCAAAAGTGCGGAGTATCGCCTGCATTCCTCATCGACGTTTTCAGCCGTGCCACAGGGGATATTGACGTTTTTCATATCGACGTCGATTTTGGAAAAGAGGTTGCGCGTCATAAAGTTTATGTAGCTTTCCTTGTGGGTGGCGGGAAGCCCGACGTATTCGTCAAGGTTGAAAGTCGTGACGTTTTTATAAGACGTGCCGTGCGCGACGTGGTCGCATATCATCTCGGCATAGAGCGGGAGGGGCGTGGAGCCCGTCGCAAGCCCGAGCGTCGCCGACGGATTGTTTTTTATGACCTTGTATACTTCGTTGAAAGCGAACTTTTTGAACTCGTCCTGATTGTTTGCGATAATAATCCTCATAATTTACCTCACCTTTAATTATACTATTATTAGGTTTTTCAAGTCAACAAAACAGCCGTCGATAACTAATATGTGTCTACAATAATTATTATGCCAATTCGGTTTGCAGAAAAACAATGTTGACACCCCGTATTCGGTATGATAAAATAAATCGAATAAAGGAAGTTTTTATGAACGAAACAAAAAGTAAACTTGCCTTGATCGTGGTCAACGACAAAAGCGGTCGCAGTAAATCCGCAAGCGTCGATAAACTGAAAAAAACTCTGTTGAAAGACTACGAAGTAAAGACGATTCACATTTCAGACGGCATGGTTTTTTCCTATACGCCGTGCGACCTTATCGCCGTTTTCGGCGGTGACGGCACGCTAAATTCAATCGTGAATATGTATTCCGACACGGATACGCGCGTCGTTTACGTTCCGTCGGGGACGCTCAACGAATGCGCAAAAAACGGCGAAGGACGCTTTGAAATAAGATCGCTCGGAAGGGCGGAAGGAAAACTTTTTACCTACGTCCTCGCGACGGGTACGTTCACCCCGCTCGGATATAAAGTCGACAACCGATTGAAAAGAAAAATCAAGTCGCTGGCTTATATACTCGGCGCGTTCAAGGAACTGAAAGTTTATCGTATCCCCGCCGAAATCAACGCAAACGGACGCACCGAAAAGGGCGATTATTCGCTGATTATGGCGATAAAATCCAAGCAGTGTTTTAATCTGAAATTCAACCGCGCCTACAAAAAATCGGGCGGGATATATCTTCTGACAATCCGCGCGCCAAAGCACGATAAACTTTTGGGACTTATCGAACTTTTCTTTCCTTATTTTCGGGCGTTCTTCATCGGGTTTTCCAAGGAGCATACGTCCAAGCGTATTTCCTTTGTGAAAATCGACGAGGCAAAAATAAGCACGAAAACCCCGATGACGTTTTGCGTGGACGGCGAAAAACGAGATATGCCAAAAAACTTTATCATATCAGAAACAACGGTTAAACCACCGATTACGGTTATATCAAAACGCTGTTTTGACAAATTGAAATAATATTGAGGTGTCTTATGACAATGTCGAATTGTGTAAAAAAAGCAGTTATTCCCGCTGCCGGTCACGGCACGAGATTTATGCCCATTACAAAAAGCGTCCCCAAAGAGATGCTTGTCCTTGTCGATAAACCCGCCATTCATTATATCGTCGAGGAGTGCGCTTTGAGTGGTATCGAAGAAGTCGCAATCATTATCAGTGACGGAAAAGACGCCATTAAAAAATACTTCATAAGCGCAAAAAACGACACCGAAGAACTTGATGAATTGTTGAAAAAAATCAAGATTACTTTTATCACGCAGGAAGTCCTGAACGGTACGGGCGGTGCCATTCAACTTGCAAAAGATTTTGTCGGTGACGAGCCGTTTGCGGTGCTGTTCGGCGACGATGTCGTGACGTGCGACGTGCCGTGTATCAAGCAACTTATCGACGCTTATTCAAAAACGAAAAAAACCATCGTCGGCGTGCAGGAAGTCGAGCGCGAACTTGCCGTGTTGTACGGCGCAATCGAAAAGGGCGAAACGCACGGAAGATTTACCGAGTTCAAAAATCTTGTGGAAAAACCCGATATAAACAATCTGCCGTCCAACCTTGTGAGTTTGGGGCGTTTCGTTTTAACAAGCGGGATTTTTTCGGCACTTGAAAAAACGCCGATGCGAGGCAGTGAGTTTGTGCTCCCCGAGGCTGTGTCCTTGCTTGCAAAAACCGACGGCGCGGTCGCCTATACCTTCGAGGGGACGCACTACGACATCGGCAATAAACTGGGCTATGCAATCGCCGCCACGGATTTTTCGCTCAGGCGATTCAAGGACGATTTCAAAAACCACCTCAAAACTTTGGTGTAGTTTTATTATTTAATATCGTAATAAAGACGTCGCTTTCGCCGAAATTTTTGTTGAACGCGCCGTCTTTTTTGTTGGTCGAAAACGCAACGATACCGCCTGCCGTCATCTTGAAAGTCGAGGACGATACGGGGTATTTTGAAAGTATCTGAAAGTCCAAAGAGCGGACGGAATACAAGGTGACGTATTCGCCGTCGAAAAGAGCGATTTGTCCCGTGCTTTCGTCGTAATACGGCGCGTCTTTTACGGGGAAAGAAAAGGAAGTCGCGACAACTTCGTCCAAGTGACGGCAATAAAGCGTTGAGGTCGATTTGTCGTTTTCGGACGTCACGATAATCAGGTTTTCGCCACTTTTGAAAATCCGAGAAAGCGTAGGCTCGCCCAGCGGTTTTTCGTTGGCAACAACCATATTTTCGTCGGCGGTAAAGGCGTAACTTTTGCCGTTTTTTTGATAAATCCCCGAAAATCCGCCGTGGAAAGGCAGAATATCGGCGATTTTTTTGTCGGGATATTCGTCGGACGATAAAAATCCGAAAAAGTCCGAATACCGTATATGCGCAAAGCCGTTTTCAAGATTGACGAATAAGTTGAGTGATTCGTCCTTTTCGAAAATCATCGAAATTTCGGGCGAGGAAAGATAAAGCGACGACGATTTTTCAATCGAGAGATCGTCACCGACAATGCGAATCGTCAATGAGGTTTTCGTTGATGAAATTGTCAAGATTTTCCCGTTCGATAAAAGGTACAACGCGCCGTTTTCCGCCGTATCGAAGACTTCCTTTTTTTGGACGATAAGGTCAAAATTCATTTTGTAAAGCGCAAGATAGTCGCTTGATTTCGTGAGGACGACAAAGCCGTCTTTGGTGATTTTGGACGACAAAAACCTTTCGATGTTTTTAGAAGTCAGCGTCGCTGTTTTTTGGAGCGTCAGGTCGCTGTTTATCAGGGCGCAGGCAACGGACGGCACGGTGGTTTTGACGTCGTAGCCGTTGGACGACGTATCAAAAAAGACGTAGGTGTTTTTGTTGAAAGTATGTACGGCTTTCAGCGTTTCGTCCTTGTCACCGCCGATATTTTGCCACTTTTCGCCGTTGTATGAAAACGCCGAACGAGGAAGAACATTATAATATATCGGTTTTTCGGGTGGCTTTGGCACGTCGGGCGACAGCGTCTTTTCACCGCCTGTTTCGGCAACGGCGGGCGCGGAAACATATTTGGTTTTTTCAAGATACATCAGGCAAAACACGCTTATCGACAGCATCAGCGTCACGGTAAGCCACTTGTAAAGTTTGACGTTTTTCATAATTTACCTCAGATATACATTCAGTGTAGCACCGAGGAGAAGTTATTGTTTATCGTTCGCAAAAGAAGTCAAGATTCGTGCAATTTTCTTATTTCCCGCCAAAGACACGGGGCGAGTCGGGACGGTGGTGCGATAGATTTCGTTGATGAAAGTGTCCTTATTGAGGTTTTCTTCATATAAGACGCGCGCGCCGAAATTTTGGGCGTACTTCGCGTTGTCGATTTGATCCCCGCGCGACACCGACTTTGAAAGTGGGATAAGTAAAAGCGGTTTTTTGAGGTAAGTCAATTCGCAAATCGCGCCTGCTCCCGCACGTGAAACGACGACGTCGGAAACGGCGAAAAGGTCGCCGATTTCGTTTGTATATTCGATGGGATAATAGCCGTCCCGCTTTGCGATTTCGCTTTTTCCTTTGCCTGTCAAGTGTATGATTTCGTAATCTTTAATCAGCACGTCCAGCGACTGTGAAAGGACGTCGTTCAGCTTCTTTGCGCCAAGGCTCCCACCCATTAAAAGCAGTACTTTTTTGTTGCGGTTCAAGCCGAGTTTTTTTATTGCGTTGTCGGCGTTGCCGAATTGTATTTCTTTGCGCAACGGAAAGCCTACATATACAAAATCGTCGGATAAAGTGGCTGTTTTGTCAAAACCCGTCAAAATCGTTGCGCCTTTTTTCCAAGCGATTTTGTTGGCAAGACCGAGTGTCAAATCGCTTTCGTGCGCCACGCACGGGATATGCAGTTTTCGTCCCGCAAGCACCGACGGCAGTGATACAAATCCGCCTTTTGAAAACACAACGTCGGGACGGATTTCCTGAAAGAACTTTTTTTGTTCTTTCACCGCACGATAAAGCACGAACGGGATTTTCAGATTTTTGAAAATATGCGCGCGGTCAAACCCCACTGTGTGAATTTCGTGGAAGGTGACGTCCTGAGATTTTGCAAGCGTCTTTTCGATGCCGTGTCCGCCGACGAAATAAACTTTTTCAAATTCTTCTTTAATCTCGGGCAGGAGCGCAAGCAACGGAAGAACGTGTCCACCGCTTCCTCCGCCCGTAAGTACAATGGTTTTCTTTTTGTTGTCGTTCATAATAAAAATATATCCTTGTCCTCTCAAAAAATACCGATTATCCAAAAAGAGTTGCAAAATCATTTCTAATTTTGCTATAATAGACGTGTCTTGAAAATATGATACGATTATGAGGTGAATTATGAAATACGTTAAGTTTACATCTTTTGATAATACCGTTTTGCAAGCGTACGTTTGGGACGACGTGAAAATGCCAAAGGGCGTCGTACAAATCGTTCACGGCATGGCTGAGCACGCGCGCCGTTACGACGACTTTGCAAAATTTTTGAACGCAAACGGATATATCGTTTTTGCGGACGACCACCGCGCCCACGGCAACACCGAAAAGAAAGCCGACATCGGCTATCATGCGGGCGATATTTACGGCGACTCCGTCAAGGACGAACTTTGCATTACCAAATACCTTTCCGAAAAGTACGCGCTCCCCGTGGTATTCCTCGGGCACAGCTACGGCAGTTTCATCGGTCAACGCTATCTTGAAAACGACAGCGAAGCGGTCGGCGTAGTTTTGTCGGGTAGCGCGCGTCAACCCGGCGTCATCGTCGGTGCGGGCAAATTCCTGTCGGGACTTATCACGAACGTCAAGGGCGAGGACAAGAAAGGCAAATTTATGGACAAGGTCGCTTTCGGCAGTTTCAATAAGCCGTTCAAAAAAGAAGGTCACAACTTTGCTTGGCTTTCACGCGACGTCGATCAGGTCAAAAAATATTGCTATGACGAGCAGTGCGGTTACGTTATGTCCAACAACTTCTATAAATGCTTTATGAGCGGACTTAAGGAAGTTTATAAAAAGGAAAACCTTGCAAAAGTCAACAAGGACCGCCCCATCGCCATTTTCAGCGGTGAAAAGGATCCCGTCGGCGGAAAGAACGCGTCCTACGTCAAAAAACTTGCCGAAATGTACAAAGGTTTGGGCGTGAAAAACGTCAGCATCAAAATCTATAAGGACTGCCGTCACGAGATTTTGAACGAACTGAACAACAAAGCAGTTTACAATGATATGCTCGACGCCATCAACGGATTCGTCGGAAAATAACACGGCAAAACAAAACGACTTTCAAAAACACGCTTTCGGGCGTGTTTTTTTGCGCCACAGTTTCTCCACGCAAGTACAAAAGTATCTTGCGTGGGTTTTGTAATATGGTGCCCTTCCGGGGGATTCTCACGTCGCTTCGCTCCTCAGAATGACATAAATTTATCCGAAACGTGCCAAAGGCACACATCGCGCCGAAGGCACATCGCTTTTCCGTCAGGCAAAAACATTGAGTCATCGCTTGCAAACGACGATATTTATCGGAGTTTGTAAAAATTTGTGTCAAAGGGACGGTGAAATGCGCCAAAGGGACGCACAATATTTTGTGGTTTTTTGAAAAAAGCAACCACAATTTACTTTTGTTATTTACAAAAATATGATAAACTAATAAAGTAGTTTTAGATTTTGAAACTCAAAGATTTTGTGAGAGGAAAATAATGTCATCAAATTACAGCGCAGAAAAAATCGAAATCTTGGAAGGTCTTGAAGCGGTCAGGCTTCGTCCCGGTATGTATATCGGCGGTACGGGCAACCACGGGCTTCATCATATCCTTTGGGAAATCATCGACAACAGTATAGACGAGGTCGCAAACGGCTACGGCAACACGGTTGAAATCACCCTTATGGGCGACAACGTGGCGCGCGTCGTCGATAACGGACGCGGTATCCCCGTGGACATTCACCCGAAACTTAAAGTCAGCGGTGTCGAGGTGGTATTCACCCAGTTGCACGCCGGCGGAAAATTCAACGACGATTCTTATGCTTATTCAGGCGGATTGCACGGCGTCGGCGCCAGCGTCACGAACGCATTGTCCGAGTGGCTGACCGTTGAGGTCTTCAAGGACGGCAACGAATATCGTCAGGACTTCCACTCGCCCGAGGTCAACGGAAAAATCAAGTCGGGCGTGCCTGTCGGAAGCTTGAAACTCGTCGGCAAAACCAAAAGGACGGGCACCGAGGTCACCTTTAAGCCCGATCCCCGCGTATTCAAAAACGAAAGGTTCAATTATCAGGTGATTGCGACAAGGCTTCGTGAAATCGCGTTTCTGAACAAGAATATCACGCTTGTTTTGAACGACAACCGTCCCGAAAGCGAGGGCGGAACGGGCAAACAAAAAGTATATCACTACGAAGGCGGTCTTTCGGACTTCGTGTCGTATATCAACGCCGAAAAAGACGCAATTTATTCAAAACCCATTCATATCACGGCGGAGCAAGACGGCGTTCAGGTGGACGTCGCAATGCAACACACGACGGGCTATACCGAAAATATCTTTTCGTTTGTCAACAATATCCCGACGCCCGACGGCGGTACGCACGAGATCGGGTTCAAGTCGGCTTGCACAAAAGTTTTCAACGCATACGCACAACGCAACAACCTTATAAAAGACAAAAAACTGTCCGCTCTTATCGGCGAGGACTACCGCGAAGGTATGACGGCGGTGGTGTCGATAAGGCTCAAAAACGTGCAGTTTGAAGGGCAGACGAAAACCAAACTCGGCAATCCCGAGGTTAAGCCTTTGGTGGAGCAGTTGGTGTCGCAAAAACTCGAAGAGTTTTTAAGCCTCAAATCGTCCAAATCAATCGGCGAAAAAATCGTGGAAAAGGCGATGGGGGCGGCGCGCACTCGCGACAATGTACGTCGCGCAAAGGAACTGAGCCGTCAGCAAAAAAGCATAAACAACGCAAACCTTGTCGGAAAACTTGCGTCCTGCACCGGGAAAAAACCCGAATTTAACGAACTGTTTATCGTCGAGGGCGATTCGGCAGGAGGCAGTGCAAAGCAAGGACGCGACCGCACGACGCAGGCAATCTTGCCACTTCGCGGAAAGCCGTTGAACGTCGAGAAATCGTCAATCGACAAGATTTTGGAAAACGAGGAATTCAGGACGCTTATAAGCGCGCTGGGCACAGGGCTCGGCGACGACTTTGACATCGACGACCTGAAATACCACAAAATAATTATCCTCGCCGACGCCGACCAAGACGGCGGACATATCAGGGCGATACTTCTGACTTTCTTTTTTAGATATATGCGCCGACTTATCACCGACGGTCACATTTATATCGGCATGCCACCCCTTTACAAACTCCAAAAAAAGGACGAGGTGGAATACTGCTATAACGACGAGGAGTTGGAAGCGAAGCGTCAAAACTTCGGCAGAAATTACACCTTGCAACGCTTCAAAGGCTTGGGCGAGATGAACCCCGAACAACTGTGGGAAACCACGATGAATCCAAACAACAGAAGTCTTACGAGGGTTACCATCGAGGACGCCACCGAGGCGGAAAAGAGCATATCGACGCTTATGGGCGACAAGTCCGAGCCGAGAAAGGAATATATCAACGAGCACGCAAACTTCAACCGTGAAGATTACTTCGATAAGGTGGTGAACGGATAATGGCAAAAAAACAAATCGAAATCGAAAACAAATCGCAACTTTTTGAAATGTCCGTCGAAGAAGTAATGCACACTTCGATGATGCCGTACAGCGAGTACGTTATTCTGGACCGTGCGATTCCGCGCGTCGAGGACGGACTCAAACCCGTTCAACGCCGTATCCTTTACGCTATGTACGAACTGGGCAACACCCCCGACAAACCGCACAAAAAATCGGCGCGTATCGTCGGCGAATGTCTGGGCAAATTCCACCCCCACGGCGACACCTCGGTTTACGACGCAATGGTCAGAATGGCGCAACCTTTCAATATGAGGGAAGTGCTCATCGACGGTCACGGCAACTTCGGCAGTATCGACGGCGACGGCGCGGCGGCAATGCGTTATACCGAAGCCCGTCTTAACCCGCTGGCTATGGAGATTTTGAAGGACCTTGAAAAGGACACCGTACCATGGCAGTGGAACTTTGACGATACAATGAAAGAGCCGGTGCTTTTGCCGTGCAGATTCCCCAACCTTTTGGTGAACGGCGCAAACGGTATCGCCGTCGGCTTTTCCACGAATATCCCCACGCACAACATCGGCGAAATCATCGACGGTGCGGTGGCTGTCGTCGATAATCCCAAAATCAAACTTGACGAACTTATGAAAATCGTCCCCGGTCCCGACTTCTCGACGGGCGGTATTATCATTGCGGGCGACGACCTTGTGCAAGCCTATTCGACAGGCAAGGGCAAAATCACCGTCCGCGCAAAAATCCACATCGAGGACGGCGAGTACGAAAAGAAAAATATCGTCATTTCGGAACTTCCTTATCAAATCGAAAAAGCCGACCTTTTGCAAAAAATTCTGCAACTGCGCGAGGCGAAAAAAGAAATCCTCGGCGGTATTTCCGACATCGTGGACGAGTCGGACAGAAACGGTATGCGCGCCGTCATCAAGGTCAGAAAGGACGCCGACGCCCAAAAAATCGTCAATTACCTGTTGGCGCACACCAAACTCGAAACAAATTTCAACATAAATATGGTGGCGATTGCCGAAGGCAAACCCAAACAAATGGGGCTTGTCGAAATGTTGGTGCATTACGTCAATTTCCAACGCGACGTATTGATTCGCCGTTGCAATTTCGACCTCAAACAGGCGAAAATCCGTGCCGAAATCGTCGAAGGCTTGCTGATTGCAATCAACAATATCGACGAAATCATAAAGATTATCAAGACGTCGAAATCGGCGTCGATTGCGTCCGAGAGAATGCGTCAAAGGTTCGGTCTGTCCGAAAGGCAGGCACAAGCAATTCTCGAAATGAAATTGCGCCGTCTGACGGGGCTCGAAGAAGACGCGCTGAAAGCGGAACTTTTGGAACTGAAAAAGACAATCGAGGAATTGACCGCAATCCTCAACAGCAAAAGACTGCAAAACAGCAAAATCAAGTCGGATTTATTGGACGTTAAAAAACGCTTCAAGTCCCCGCGCCGAAGCGAAATCATCGGCGAAAAGGAAGCAAAAAAGGAAATTCCGTTCAAGAGCGACGAAACCGCTTATAAGGAAGGCGTCGTCGTGCTGAGCGACACCGGCACGCTGAAATTCGTGTCAACAAGAGGCTTCCAACAGGCGGGAAGAAGAGCGTCGGACGTCGATAAAAATACGACGGTCAAAAAGGCGGAATTTGTCAACAACCGTCTGAAAATCACGGCATTTTCCAACCTTGGCAATATCTTCAAAATCGACGTTGACGACCTCCCGGAAAAGAGGTATCGCGAAAAGGGCGTAAGCCTTGCCGAACTTAATAAGGACGCCACGGCAAAAGAATACGCGGTGCAAATTTTCACGGCTGAAAACTTCCCGTTGGGCGAGGCGTTGATGTTCACCAAACAAGGCATGGTCAAGCGCACCTCATTCGACGAACTGAACGTATCGAAATCGGCGTATAAGGCAATCAATCTGTCGGACGGCGACGAGGTAATTTCCGTCGAGGTTATGAAGGAAGGTATGAACGTGTTCACCGCAACCGAAAACGGAATGTGTCTTGCATACGAAACCGCCGAAATCCCCGTGCAGGGACGAAACGCGGGCGGTGTCAAGAGCATGCAACTGGACAAAGGCGACAGCGTGAAATTCGCGGGGCTCATCAACGACGAGGGCGAAATTCTCGTCGTCAGCGATACGGGCTTTGCAAAACGAGTGTTTGCGTTCACTTTCGACTTGTCCAAGCGGTACAGAAAGGGCGTCAAACTTATCGATATGCCCACGGGTGTCAAAATTTCGCTTTGCTCCTATGTCAAAGAGCCTTATGACATCGCCGTATTCGACGGCGACGAGGTGTTCGGTTTTACGACCGAGGACGTAAAACTTGACGGGCGTACTACACGAGGCAAACAACTGAAAAAATTTGCGGGGAAAATTACGGCGGAAAAACATATCGTCGATTATTTCCGTCCGCTGAACGTATAAAATTAACGAGGTATCACTTATGAAAATAGGCTTTGACAGCGAAAAATACATGCAAATTCAGTCCAAACATATTTTGGAACGCATCGAAAGTTTTGGCGGAAAACTTTATCTGGAATTCGGCGGAAAACTTTTTGACGATTTGCACGCGTCCAGGGTTCTGCCCGGGTTTGACGCGAACGCAAAAATCAAACTTTTGCAAAAACTCAAAGATAAGTGCGAGATTATCTTTTGCATTAGCGCGTCGGATATCGAAAGAAACAAAATCCGCGCCGACTACGGCATCACTTACGGCGCCGAAATTTTGAGACTTATCGACGCTATGGGCACGATGAAAATCAAGGTCAACAGCGTCGTCATCACAAAGTTTGAGGATCAGCCGTCGGCAATCGCATACAAAAATAAACTGGAGGCTCTCGGCATCAGGGTTTATCTGCACGGGCTGACGAAAGGTTATCCCACCGACGTCGAAACAATCGTTTCGGACGAAGGCTACGGCAAAAATCCTTATATCGAAACGACGCGTCCGTTGGTTGTCGTCAACGCGCCGGGGCCCAACAGCGGAAAACTTGCGACGTGTCTTGGGCAACTTTATCACGAATATAAGCGCGGTGTTAAGGCGGGCTACGCCAAGTTCGAGACTTTCCCCGTATGGAATCTTCCCCTAAAACACCCCGTCAACGTCGCATACGAGGCGGCGACCGCCGACATAAAAGACGTGAATATGATTGACTACTTCCACTTGCAGGCGTACGGTGTGCAGACGGTCAACTACAACCGCGACATCGAGGTTTTCCCCGTTGTGCGCTCCATTTTGTCGGTGCTTTCCGCCAACGAGCTTGACTATAAATCCCCGACGGATATGGGCGTCAATATGGCGGGATACTGCATTTTCGACGACGAGGCGTGTCAGGAAGCGTCGAAACAAGAGGTCATTCGCCGTTATTACAAGAGTTGTTGCGACCACAAAAACGGCAGAGTCGACCTTGGCACCGTCAAGCGTATCGAACTTCTGATGGGCGAACTCGGCATTAAGCCTACGAACAGGGCGGTAGTGCAACCCGCGCTCGACAAGGAAGCGTCTTCGGGCGAACCCGCTTGCGCAATCGAACTTAAAGACGGCACAATCGTCACGGGACGCAATACAAAACTTATGTCCGCACCCGCTTCAACGGTGCTGAACGCCTTGAAAACCCTTGCGAAACTCCCCGACCGCCTGAAACTTATCGCCCCGCAAATCGTAAAGCCCATTATGGACTTGAAACAGCAATATTTGCACGAGAAAAATTACAAGCTCACCCTCAACGAGGTTTTGGTTGCGCTGTCCATCTGCGCGGCGACCAACGAGGCGGCAAGTATGTGCGTGGAATGTCTTCCGGAACTTGCCTGTTGCGAAATGCACAGCACGAGAATGCTCCTGAAAAGCGACGAGGAAGCCCTCAGAAAAATCAACGTCAACCTCACTTGCGAACCGATGTTTTTGAGCGACCAACTTTGCGATATATGATTTATCTTCCGCCTGCAAAACCTTTAACCGCAACAGGTTGTGGTTTTGTTTTTTGAAGAAGAAAATCTTTGATTTTCGCAAAACGCGAGTATATACTTATTATAAATTTTTGTTTGGAGGATAATATGTCGAAAATACCCGAAAGAAAATCGGTGAAAGAAAAGTATAAATGGAACCTTTGCGACCTCGTCAACGGCGATGAGGCGTGGGAAGAAAAATATCAAAAATTGTCGAAAGAAATTCCCGCTTTTCAGGGATACAAAGGAAAACTCGGCGACGATAAAGTCTTGCTCGAATTCCTGAAAAAACAGGACGAAATCGCCATCGACCTTATCAAGGTTTATTGCTATTCGTCGATGAGCAATCATCAGGACCTCAGGGTGAAAAAATATCAGGAAATGAACGCCAAAGCCGAAATGCTGGCAGTAACTTTTGGCACCGTTACCGCTTTTGCCGAGCCCGAAATTTGCGAACGCTCGGAAGAGGAACTTCTTTCAATTTCCAAAAACCCCGATTTTTCCGATTACAGTTATCGTTTCGAACGCCTTGCGAAAGACAAAAAACACGTCTTGTCCGAAAAGGAAGAAACGTTGCTTGCAGAGGTCGGAAATTTCGCCGGCAATTTCCAGGACAGTTTCCAAATGCTGGACAGCGCGGATATTAAGTTCGATCCCGTCGTCGTGGACGGCAAGGAAATCGAAATGTCGCACGGTATGTACGGCGTTTTGTTGCAAAATCCCGATCAAAACGTCCGCCGTCAAGCGTTTGAAAGTATGTTCAACGCCTACAAAAACCACGTCAACACAATCACTTCGATGTACGCGGGCAGTGTCAAAAAAGACTGGTTTTATAAAAAGGTGCGCGGATTTTTGTCGTCGCTCGAGGGCGCGCTCTCCGCAACCGACGTGGACGTCAGAGCCTACAAAAACCTCATCAACGCCGTCGACAACAACTGTCGCTATATGCACCAGTATATCGCGTTCAGAAAACAGGTTTTGGGCGTCGAAACGCTGAATATGTGGGACTTGCATTGCCCGATGGTGAAGGGCGCGGATATCGCCGTTCCTTACGAAAAGGCTTGCGAAATCGTCAAAAACGCACTGAAACCTTTCGGCGACGAGTATCAGGAACTTTTGGACAAAGCGTTCAACGAAAGATGGATTGACGTCGTCGAAAATAAGGGCAAACGCAGTGGCGCGTACAGTATGGGCACTTTTGGTTGCCACCCCTACGTTTTGTTGAACTATCAAAAAAGCACGCACGAGGTTTTCACCATTGCGCACGAGCTCGGACACGCCATGCACACCTATTTCAGCTGTCAGGCGCAACCCTTTGCAAAGAGCGACTATGAGATTTTCGTCGCGGAAATCGCATCGACCGTCAACGAGGTTTTGATGCTGAAATACCTGCTTGCCAATACCGACGACACGGACGTCAAAAAGTTTTTGCTCAGCTATTACCTCGATATGTTCCGCACGACTCTGTTCCGTCAGACAATGTTTGCGGAGTTCGAGTTGAAAGCCCATACCTTGGTCGAAAACAATCAGCCTGTTTCTGCCGAAGGTTTGTCGGAAATCTATCTTGACCTCAACAAAAAATACTACGGCAAAGCCGTCAAACACAACGACCTTATCCGCTATGAGTGGGCGCGTATCCCGCACTTCTATACGGCGTTTTACGTTTACCAGTACGCAACGGGCATAACCGCCGCTGTGTCGATTGCCAACTCCATTTTGAAGAACGGCGATAAGGCGTTTTATAATTACAAAAAATTCTTGTCGGCAGGCGGAAGTATGCCCCCTGTCGAGATTTTGAAACTTGCGGGCGTCGACCTCACCACCGAACAACCTTTCAACGTCGCAATGCGTGAGTTCAGAGATACTCTCAACAGCCTGAAAGCGTTGTATAATGAAAAGAAGTAAAATTGTTTTAAGCGTTATTCTTGTCGTCGTCACCGCATTTGCGCTCACCGCATGCGGGACGATTGACTTTACTTACGTCCAAAACTCCGACGGCACTTTTACGCACACCATAAAAATGACGCTGACCGAAGAGGGCGTAAAAAAGGCGGACGTCGGATTGAGTTTAACGGAGGCGGTCAATGCCGTCAAAGACGGGTTTATAAAGAATAATTACAGCGTCGATTGCAACGGAAATACCGTCACCGCCCGAAAAACCTTTGTCAGCGTCGAAGAGTTGAGAAACGATTCGTTGGGCACGGGCGTCGTCGTCGCAAGCGGGAATGACGTCAAAATCGAGCAAAATGCGTTTGTCGTAAAGCAAACTTCGACGGGCAAAATCAAGGTGTCCAACAGTTATTTGGAAAACTACAAACCTTGGGTTGCGGGAATTTTGAAGGGCGGAAACATCACAAACGACCAAGCCGACAAAATCGCGCTGGTGCTTTATAAAGCCGACACGTCTTACACATTCATAACGCCGTATGAATCGACGACGTCAAACGCCGATTCGGTGACCAAAACCAAGGACGGAAAGTACGCCCACGTTTGGGAGTTCGACGGCGGAAACGACACGGCGGAAATCACCGTGATGAAAATCAAGGGCGCAACGTGGTATGGCGTGGCGATAATGGCAGGCGTTTGCGTATTTTTAATATACGTCGTCACAAAAGAAATTTTGTCGCACAAAAAAACCAAAGCGTAACAAATCTTCACTTTCGCTCATACTAACCGTATCAGCGTTTAAGAGGTGCAAATATGGCAGATAAAATATTGAAAATGCCCGTAAACTACGAGGCGGAACAGGCGATGCTGGGCAGTATAATGATGGATACCAACGTCGCCAACGACTTTACCACGCTCCTTCGCGAGGACGATTTTGCGTTGCAACAGCACAAACAAATCTTCCTTGCAATCTACAACCTTATCCAAAATAACGAGCCTATCGACGCTTTGACCGTCGCCGATAAACTGGCAACGAGCGGGAAAATTACCGAAGCCGGCGGTATGGAATATATCGGCAAAATCGCAACGAGCGTCCCAAGCTCCGCCAACGCCGACAAGTACTTTGAAATCGTCAAGCGCGATAGTTTGTTGCGTGGCATAATCGAGGCGGGCAACAAAATCAGCAAAAACGCTTACACCGCCGAGGACGCTAACAAGGCGTTGGACTTTGCCGAACAAACGGTGTTCAAAATTTCCGAGGAAAAAGAGGCAAGTAAGCTCGAGCCTATCGTGGACGCATCGTCCGAGGCTCTCAATAAAATCAACACCATGCAACGTGGCGACTACGTTGACGAGGGCATAAAAACCGGGTTCAAACTTTTGGACAGAAAACTTGAAAGTATGAAGCCCGGCGCGCTTTGTATTCTTGCGGCGCGTCCGTCCGTCGGTAAGACGGCTTTTGCACTGACCATCGCCATCAACGCCGCAATCCGCAACAATAAAAAAGTGGCGATTTTCAGCTTTGAAATGCCGACCGTACAGCTTGTACAGCGTATGCTTACCACCGTTTCGCAAATTTCGTTCAAGCGTCAGAAACAGCCCGGTATGCTCAATTTCAACGAAACGCAACGTCTTTTCAACGCGCACGAAGCGTTGTCGGGCAGTCAAATCTACGTTGACGACAACTCGGGCAATACCCCGGGCGATATCATCAGCAAGTGTCGCCGTATGAAAAACACTGTGGGGCTTGACCTCGTCATCATCGACTACTTGCAACTTATCACCCTCGACAACAAGTCCAAGGCGGAAAACCGTCAGCAGGAAGTGTCGACGATGAGCCGTCAGATGAAACTGTACGCAAAGGAACTGGGCGTGCCGTTTTTGGTGCTGTCGCAGTTGTCGCGCGGTACCGAACAGCGCGGGGAAGAACCTCAACTTTCCGACCTTCGTGAGTCGGGCGCAATCGAGCAGGACGCCGACGTCGTTATGTTTTTGCATCGTCCGAAAAAAGTCGAAAATCCGAAGTCCGAGGAAAGCAAGTTCGCGTCAAGTTACGACGACGACGGCGATCACAAGTTCATAAAAATGCTCGTCGCCAAAAACCGTAACGGCGAAA
The DNA here is from genome assembly GCA_934254835.1 of uncultured Clostridia bacterium. Classification (GTDB taxonomy): domain Bacteria; phylum Bacillota; class Clostridia; order Christensenellales; family CAG-917; genus CAG-349. The sequence continues at coordinate 27,956 of CAKQMI010000012.1, forward strand.
CCGGCAACGTCTATTTCGACTGGTGCGGTGATATGCAGACCTTTAAGCCCATCGACATCAGAGAAATGTCCACGGCGGAAGAAAAACAGCCTGCGCTGAAAATCAATACCGAAATCACCTCGACCGAGCAGATGAAGTCGGACGACAACGCCTTCGACGATATGATTATGGTGGACGACGAAGGGCAAAAAGGCACCGTCGAAATCGTCATGGACGACACCGCCACTCCCGCAACTATAAAAGAGGAACCGCTCGATTTTTCAAACACCGACGGCATGACTTTCACAAATAACGAAAGCGGTGACCAGAATATCAACAACGGCGACCTGCCTTTTTGACGATAATTTATGACTTATATCGCCGAAATCAAAGAAATTCCTTATGACAAAAAACGCGCGGACGTCGTGTTGAGCGACGGCGAATTTTGTCGCGCGTTCAAAGCCACCATTAAAGAATACGGGCTTGCCGAAGGGAAAAATATATCTTTGGCGGAACTCAGGCGCATCGCAAAAGAGGGCGAGGAACACATCGCTTTCACGACGGCAATCGACAGCCTGTCGCGCGGGATTAAGTCGCAAAACGAGGTCAGAAAAAACCTGAAAACCAAAAAGTTTTCGGACGACGCCATATCCGTCACCATCGAAAAACTTATAAGTTACAACTATTTGGGCGACCGCGCCTACGCCGAAGCCTACGTTTCATACAAGGGACAAAAAATCGGGCGCAGGAAAATTATTTATGAACTAATCACCGTAAAAGGTATCGATAAATCGGTGGCGCAAGAAGTTGCCTATGAGAAACTTTCCGACGAGGAGGAACTCCAAAAAGCCATCGAAATGGGGCAAAAGTACGTCGAAAAGGAAAAGAAAAAACGCACCCGCCTGAAAGAGCGCGCCTATTGTTTCCTTGCGACGCGCGGGTTCGACACCGATATCATTTCGTCCGCGATGAGCGCGCTCGATTTTTCGGAAGAAGAATAAACGATATTTTTGAATTTTCTGCCTTGCGTTCTGCAAGGTTTTTTTTTGTTTTTTGCATAATTTCCATTCCGTCGGCATTTTCTATAAGTAGAAATTCCGAGGTGCATTTATGAAAAAAACATTATTGATTATTCTCACGATTGTCTTGACGCTCGGCGTGGCGTTGTCGCTTTTTGGGTGCAAAAAGGGCAAAAAACCAAACGACGTCGATATTTCAAAAAACGTCAGTTATGCCGAAACTCATCGCTACGTCGGCGAAAACGACGACTTCAAAGTGGCGGTGACAAGCGGTGTCAGGGAACGGCTTTTTATTGCGGACGGCAAAGCGACGGACGTGATAAATTTCACCGAAATCACCGTTATCCCGCTGAAAGCGAAAATGCAAAATAAAACCTTTTCTTATGTTTTGAATTACGAGGGCGGAAGCGTCGAGGGCGAACTCAAACGCGATGTCGTGACGCACAACTTTACTTCCGCCGTTGACGCCGAAAACTTTAAGGATTGCATTAAGTCGGTTGTCATAAAGTGCGACAAGGACGAAATTGAGATACCGCTTGAAAACGCACTTAACGGCAAGATTGATTATCGTAAAGTGCTGGATATTGCAAAATCTGCATTGAAAGACGAAATCGGCGCAAACACCACCGACGGCGTTTTGAACCGCGAAATTATGATAAAACTCGTGAGGGATAGGCGCGCTCCCGACAGCCCTTATTACTGGTACGTTTCCTTTATTGCCGGCGACAGCGGATACTGGGCGCTTTTGATAAATCCCGAAACCGGCGACATTGTGTCAAAGAAAAACTAAGTAATACCACCAAAGTTTTGCAACAAAAAATCCCCGAAAAATCGGGGATTTTCGTTGTTTTTATTATTTCAGTCTGCCAAGTCCAAACGACATTCCTTGCGATTTTCCGATTTCCTTTTTCGACTTTTCGTCGATGAGGTTGACGCAGTTTATGAACGTTTGGATTTGTTCGTACATAAGGTCGAGGTTGAATTTGTCCATGTGTTCGTTCCCGCTACTATCAACCGAGCAGAGATAGTCGGGCGCGGTGACGAGCGCGATTTCGGGGATATGTTTTTTGGACAGCGGTTGTCCCTCGCCGAAGTGCATCGTATTGTGCGCGCGGAGCGTCGTCGTCCTGACCAACGTCCTGTCTTTTATTGCCTCGTAATAAATTTTGTCGAGGTTTTTGTTGCCGGTGTAAACGAGTTCGGTATCGATGTCGTTGGTTTTTGTATAGACGCCGTTGACGTCTTTCCACTCGGTGCATCCGAGGTGCTCCACCGACACTCCCGCAACCGCCTTGTACGTTTTGCCGTTCCACAGATTTTTGTTTTCGGCAAGCCATCTTCCCGTCGCCTGATTTGACGTCATAATGCCTTCGCGGAAGACGGGCAGACGGAAGTGTCCCGTCACGAATACGAAAATGAGGTTGCGCTTTGTGGGGTGCGCTTTGAAGTATTGCATCATCGGCAGTATCCCGATTGCACCGTTTTCTTCGGAGAAATTGCAACCGTCGGTGTGGGTGTTGATGATGATTGCCTCGTTGGTGTCGGCGGTGCCTTTCAAGATTGCGTGGAACGACTCGGTTTTGGCGTTTTCGTCGATGTTTCCGACAAGTCGTAGCGTTGCGGATTTTTTCTTTTTCACGGCGTCCAACACTTTTTTGCCGTTCGTTTCGTTCACCCACAGCATCGGTACGCCGAGGTATCCCAAGATGAAGTTCAGGACTTGCCCGTCAACCATCGCGTCGGACATATCTTCCCAAATGCAAATCATACCTTTCATTCCCGAAAGCCTCGCCGACCAAAACGACAGCAGGGTTTTGACGAAAGACGTGCTGACGGGCCCGCGATAACTCTTTTCGATTTCGAGGTTTTCGGGCACGGACGCGCGCTTGTTGAATGCGATTTTACTGCTGATTTTTGAAAGGTTTTTGATGCGACATACGGCGATTTTGCCCCGTGCGCGCTGAAAATCGAGCGGATTGTTGAACACCGACACAAGTTTTCCGCTGACGCCTTTTTCGTCGGTAAGTCCACTGTAAGGGAAGGGCGAGGATACGTCGATTTGCTCGCCGTCGATCGTCAGCGAATAGTCCGTCGCTTCCCACTTTTTAAAGGTGTACTGCTTGTCAACGACGTCGTATCCCATCTTGGCGATTTCCTCTTTCAGCCACGCCGTATAGGCGTTTTGACCGCGCGTTCCCGTCAGGCGGTTGCCGAATGAGTTCATCTTTTGCATGTTTTCCATTACGCTTTCTTTTGAAGGCAAATCGTTCAGAAAAATTGTCATAAATCCCCTCTCAAATTAAATTTCGATTTAATTATATATTTTTAAGGCGTATATGTCAATTTATCCGAAAAAGAACACGCCCGCGCCCACGCGAAATCGCTTGATTTAGGCGTGATAAAAGTGTAAAATTATTCAAAAAGGAGTGTCTATGGCAAATTCGTTTTCAAGGTCGGAATTGATTTTGGGGAAAGAGTCGTTGCAAAAACTCGCCTCGGCAAGAGTCGCCGTTTTCGGCGTCGGAGGGGTGGGCGGTTACGTCGTGGAAGCCCTCGCAAGGACGGGCGTCGGCGCGATTGACGTCATCGACAACGACGTCGTGTGTCAGTCGAATATCAACCGCCAAATCATCGCCACGCTCGATACCATAGGTCGCTTCAAAGTGGACGTTGTCAAAGAACGGGTGCGCTCGATTAACCCCGATTGCAATGTCACCGCTTTCAGGACGTTTTTCCTGCCCGAAACATCTTCGGAATTCGACTTTACCGCCTACGATTACGTCGTTGACGCCATCGATACCGTGACGGGCAAAATCGCCATTATCGAAAAAGCCAACGAGGCGGGCGTCCCCGTGATTTCGTCGATGGGCGCGGGCAATAAAACCGACGCCACAGCTTTTAGAGTTGCAGACCTTTACGAAACGTCGGTGTGTCCGCTTGCAAAAGTTATGCGAAAAGAGTGCAAAAAACGCGCGCTCAAAAATATAAAAGTCGTGTATTCGACGGAAAAATCCGTGAAAAACCTTGGCACGCCGAATGATGATGACGTCAATTCTTGCCGTCGCTCGACGCCGGGCTCGGTTGCCTTTGTGCCGTCGGTTGCGGGACTTATCATCGCAGGGGAAGTCATAAAGGACATCGCGGGTTATTCGCCCGAATACAACGATTAACTTGCTATTTTTCACCGTAAACACGGTGTATTGACTGTTTAATCAAATTTAGTTTTCGGAAAACCACTAAAATAAGATAGTGCAAAAAATATGAAAAGTATCAAAAAGTAACAATCTATTTTCGCTCGCATATCGTCAGCAATTTTCAAATGCCTGCGTCAATGCGGTTGACAAATTATAAGATAATTGATATACTGTCAACCGTTGCAAAAAGTGGAGGAATATCGAAGCGGTCATAACGAGGCGGTCTTGAAAACCGTTTGGGTGCAAGCCCACGGGGGTTCGAATCCCTCTTCCTCCGCCACAAAAACCCGACAATTTCTGTCGGGTTTTTTGTTGCGTCGGAAGAGGTCTTCTTGCGCAATCTGAGATTGCGCACTGCTTCGCAGTCGAACCCCCTACCACGGGGCTGACGCTTCGCTTATGTGAGTAAACTCACTCGCTCCGCTATTTCACGAATCCCTCTTCCTCCGCCACAAAAACCTAAATCGAATACGAAAGTGTTTGGTTTAGGTTTTTCTTTTACAAAAAATAAGGTTTTATCTGCGTTTTTTGGTTGATGGCGTGCTGTTCGTTTATCCTTTTTGGGGTTCGTATGGGTGTGTTCGTATCCCTTATACCGTTTATGTTTTCCTTTGCAAGCAGGAGATATAAGTGGAAAATCTTACAATAATTGTTTTGATAAAATGAGACCTATCGTTAAGAGTATCTATCTTGCCAGAGTTGGATTCTCTTTGTTGGAGAGGTCTTTTTTGTTTCCTTCGGATAAATATCATGTTTTTGGAGGTATCAAAATGAAAATGCAAAATCTTAACGAACATCTCGACGAGGTGCAAGAAAAAATCGATTACTATTTTAAAAATACCGATTTACTCTTGCAAGCATTTACGAGAAGTTCTTATTCTACCCAATATGGTGGAGAAAACAACGAAGTTCTTGAATTTATCGGTGATAAAGTTCTCGACTTTTATGTCGTAAAAACAATCGTCGATGAATTCGGATTTATGAAATCTCAATCGGAGTATTATGATAAAGACAACGATAATGAAGAATTCTGTATCGTAGCCCACAAAAACGAGTCGGATTTTACTGAAATTAAGAAAGAAATCGTTTCAAATAAAACGCTTGCAAAAAGAATCGATTACTTTGGTTTTGCTAAATTTATGTATTTGGGCGACAGTGACATTGATAATAATGTAGTAACACAGGAAAAAGTTAAGGCGGATTTATTCGAGGCTATTTTAGGAGCAATCGCAATAGACAGTGACTGGAATGCCGATGAAATTCAAAATTCCGTTTCAACCATGCTCAATATCGATAAGTTTTTGGCAAATATCGATACTACAGAAGAACGACCTGAAAAGTTTAAGGAAGAAAACGCCGTAACTACGTTAAAAGAACTTGCGGAACACGGAATTTGCACTAAGCCCGAATATGATTTGAGCGACGGACAAGTGGAACAAAACGGTCGTTTATTGTGGGCTTGCACTTGCACTGTTAAAAGTTGGAGCGTTCAAAAAACAGGGCTTGCCGATTCTAAAAAAGCAGCAAAAAGATATGCTGCCTATTTAGTCCTTTGCGAACACTACCAATTACCCGACGAATTTGTCGAGGATAACGAGTAAACACTATTCATAAATAATTTGAGTATGGCTACCTACTATTGCAAGGTAGCCATATATTTTTTTCGAATACTGTTTTGTCTGCGCCAGATTGTCGTGCGGTTTACGTTCAGTATTTTTCCTATTTGAAGCATTGTAAATCCTGCCATCAATATAGACAACGTTTCATATTCCGCGGCGGTCAATTTCATTTTGGATATAAGCCCGTCAAAAGCGGTATAATCGTTTCTTTGCTCGTCGTCGAGTATTGTTTCGGGTTCGGTCTTAATCTGTTCGTTAAGGTTAATTGTGTTCAATATAGGATTGACGTAATTTTTAGCCAAGTATCTGTCGGCAACGCTGAAACACGCTTGCTTTATGGTAATTTTTCTGCCCGTTTTAGTAATGTAAACGTCGTCAAGTCTTTTGCCCATATGTTGGCACAGGAACAACATTGTTTCTTGCGCTATTTCGTATCCGTCGGAATAACGGCTCATATCGTCATTTGCACGGTTTATATCTCTTAATAGCCCTTTATAAAGGTTATGCAAATCTTTACCGCCACGGACTATTACCGTCTTAATAGCACACAAAGCAATCACTTCGCCCATACGCTGCACATTTTCCGCCGAGATAACTCTATCGTTATCTAAAACGCCTTTTTGAAACTCTTTCATCTTTTTTTACCTCCGAAGTATTTTCTTCGCCTTTCGGCAACAACGGAAGTAGCACCGGGAAAAGATAGAAATTATTATATTTATAGTCGGTTACACGGAAGTCAACGAAAAAGCATAAAAATTGTTGCGTGTGTATTTTGTATCTTAATTATTTTAAGCAAGAATTTTTTGCCGTTTACTTCCGCTTTTTTCTGTGCTACAACGCTAAGCCGAAAGGAGAAAGATTCGGAAGTAATGCGGTTTATAGTCGCATTACAAGTCTGAAATCTTTAAGTCCGTAATACTCTCTGTTTTGTATCACATACGGCATTTTTACGGTTTTGTCGTAAAAAGAAAAACCCTGACTTTCGTCAAGGTTTATCGTCTTTGGGGTGTTGTAGATAATAATCATTTTGTCGTCATACAACTGAATTTCTTTTATGAAGTAATTTATCAGTTGTAGCGGCTCTTTTTCAAGCGCGGATTTGTAATAATCAATTATTTGCTCTTTGGAAAGCCTGAACGCCGTTTGAGATTTTTCAATCGTCAATCGCTTTTCGATGTCGGTCAGTTTTTCTTCGAGTTCTCGCATACGTTTCATAACCGTTGCGCTTTGTCCGCCTAATTCTATGGCTTGCATAATGTTGTTTATCGTATTCTCGGTTTGGCGTTTCTCTTTTATGAGATTTGTCAGAACCGAGTTTTGTTTTATGCGGTTTTCCTGTACTTGCAGTAAATACGTTGCCATTTTATCTAATATTTCGGGGCGTTGCATTTGCTCGCATACGTTGTCAAGCACATATTTTTCGAGTATTTCTTTTCTTACTTGCGACTTCTTACAACCGCTTTGGTGTTTTCGTCCCAAACATTTGTAATAGCGTATTTTCTGTCCGTTTTTAGCCGTTCCGCATTCCGCAGAGATAGGACTTCCGCAATATCCGCATTTAATTTTGTTGCGAAGTAAATACACGACTTCAACGCTACGAGTTCCGTATTTGTTGGTTTCGGTCTTTCGTCTTACGTTTTCGTAAATTTCCGTCGGCACGATTTGCGGATACATATTCGTAAAAACTTCGTTGCCGTGTCTGTATATACCCGAATACTTTTCGTTTTTGAGTATGTTATAGACGGTATTTCTCGCAAACTTTTTACCGCGATTGAAAATACCTCTTTCGGTAAGAGTTTTTATTATGTCTTTAACGTAAACGCCTTGCGCGTATTGGTCGTAAATAAACCTTACTACTTCGGCTTTTTCTTCGTCAATCACGACTTTATGATTTTCTACTTTATAGCCGTAAATGATAGTTCCGCCCGTAAAGTTGCCTTTTTGTCTTGTTTCGTTCATTCCGCGCTTTACCTTTTGAGAAAGTTCGGCAGAGTAATATTCGGCGTAGCCCTCAATCATACTTTCGAGTATAATCGCCTCGGGGCTGTCGGGAATATATTCGGTAGCGGAAACGACTTTAACGCCGTTGTCTTTAAGCGTTTTCTTGTGTTTCGTGGTTTCGTATTTATTGCGCGAAAACCTGTCGAATTTGTAAACGAGTACGATACTGAAATCGTGTTTTTTGCTATCTTCTATCATCTGACGGAAGTCGGGACGATTGTCGTTAGTACCCGTCATAGCGCGGTCTATATAAGTTCTTAAAATGAGTATGTCGTTGTTTTTCGCATACTCGTTGCATACACGGAGTTGTCCCTCTATGGACTGTTCCGTTTGGGTGTCGCTCGAATAACGAGCATAAATAACTGCTGTATTCAGTCTGATTTTGCGCTAAATTCGCTTGTAAACGACTTGAAATATACTTTTGATTTCCCAACCGATACACGCAGAAATTGACTTAAAACAACAATTTTCAAGCAATAAATTTCATCCCTGAAAAGACGGAAGCGGGTATCCCGCCTTCCCGTAACAAGTAAGCGAGACTGTAAAGTGAGTCTCGCTTCTTATCCTGTTCAAAAAAATAGGTCTTTTTCGCTCTCTTTGGCTCCACCCCTCAAACAGATTAGCGTTCGTAATTTCTATCCGCCATTTGATTTACGAGATTGTCGTTTGTGGTTGTCTGTGTAAACGATGATATTTCCGTTTTGTCGGTGTAATGAATTGTAACTCGGCGTTCGTTTAATCTGTCCAAATAGTTCCAAACAGGCAAGGTCGTCTTGTATCGTACGTTTGCTTACACCGAATTTTTTCGCCATGATTGCCACAAGAAATCTTCGCCCGCTTCGTCGCCGTATAAACTGTAAAAGTTCTTCCCGTCGCTTATTTTTATTGTTCATCAAAATCCTCCTTATTGTGATAATGAAATACCGCTTGCTTATAAAGGACAGAGAGCGAATATTTTTCAAAACTTCTCTCTATATATCCATGGACAAAATCAAAGCAAAATCGGAACTATTTTAAAAATTTTCTTAATTTTTAAAATAAATATCTCTCATATATCCATAGACAATTTGAAGCCTAAATCGGGGGTATTTTAAAAATTTCCTAAAAAACTTATCTTCAGAAATCAAAAAAGCCGTTACATGTTACAGTAACGACTTTTCATTCTTCTACAAAATCTCTACCAAATGCAGTTAATTTACGGTTTTTTCGAAAACAAGGTAAATCTACTGATATTCATTTATTAGGGAGTAAATGGAAAAAGCAACAATCAATTGATATTGTTTGTTTTTTATGTTACTATATAGATGTTAAATTTTCAAAGTAGCACGAAAGAGGTCTTTATGTTTTTCTTTTTCTTCCAAGAGCAATTATATAATGATAAAATTATTCAACAAGCATTTAAGAAAATCTGTCTTGATAAGATGCTTATAGACGGCTATTTCGATATGCGCAAATATGAGCAGGGCAAGATAGAACGTTTAGATTTATATGTTAAATTAAAAAAATGTAAATCCGATTTTGCAGACTTATTTAAAAGAGATTATCCTAAAAATCATGATGCGATAATGGGGTTATGGCATTCTATATCAGAGAACGGAGAAAAATTAAAAAATAACTCTACAGATTTTATTGAATTAACTCTGGATGAGGCGGACGCTATCGTTTATTGGGTTTATCAAGTATTTGAGAAAAAAGATAGAGAAGAGATAACATCATATATTTTTGGTCAAGAAAAAGCATTGAACGGCATCGACTGTAAAATTGAGTATAAATGTGGAATACCATATAATTCAAAACGAATTGAAATAGCTGTTATTAACCATGTTTCTGATTTTTACTCAATTATAGCGGAAGAAAATATTCACGAAAGACTTTTTTATCGAGGACACTCGAATGCAAATTATTTTCTGTTACCTTCGCTTTTCAGGTCGAAAGCTCTTTTGACAAACGAAAGAAAAATGTATAATGAGCTTATGATTGAATGCCCGAATTATTTTCCTTATGGCTCGACTCATTTAGATAAACTTGTTGAAATGCAACATTATGGCTTACCGACACGATTGCTGGATATAACCAGTAATCCATTAGTAGCTTTGTATTTTGCTTGTTCAGCGAATCCAGATAGTTTAGGAGAAATAATACTAATTTCCGCCGATGACGAATCAATTAAATATCCGAATAGCGATTGTGTTTCCATTTTAGCAAGTTTGCCATTGTTTTCGTATAAAGATCAAATTAAATTTTTTACAGCAGCAAAAACTTTAAATAAGGCCCAATTTAATAAACAGATAAGCAGACTTTTACATGAAGTAAAACAAGAAAAGCCGTCTTTTGAAGCTAAAGTCAATAATTCGGATTTATTAAGCAATTTTATCGTTTTGGCGCAAAAAAATAATCAAAGAGTAGTAAAACAAGATGGTGCATTTATAATCTGTGGATTAGAAGATTTTCAATGGTATTCTTATACTCGCGCACTATCACTCAATGAATTAAGATATCGTAGAAACGGTAAAACATTAGTTGTTATTGTAAATGATAAAAGAAAAATCATGAAGGAACTTGCCACTTACGGAATAACCCAAGCAACCTTATTTCCCGAAATAGATGATGTTGCAGAGTATATCAAAAACAAATATAATAAGTAAATAAAATAATATAGAACACATCGGAGCATATGTGCAAATGAAAAAAGGGACCTTATTAGAAGAATTAGTTTATAATGTGTTATTAGAAATGACTGCAAACGAAAAACTTGCTTTTAAGTCCACGCAATGCAAAGTTTTTTTACATAAAAAATATTTTTCTAAAGATCGAGATGACTTTATTGAAACAGATGTATCCATAGAAGTTTTTATTGAAAATGCCAATGAACCTTTTTTTATTTGGATATGGGAATGCAAAGATTATAAGAATGCGATTTCCGTCGATGATCTGGAAGAGTTTCATGCAAAACTTGAACAAATCGGCGCAGATAATACAAAAGGAACAATGATAACAGCTCAAGGATATTTTCAAACGGGAGCTATAAATTATGCCAAAAATAAAAAAATAGGGCTCGCCCGAATACTTCCTGATGAACAGGTTGAATTTATATTTTGTCGTATGACTCCGGATATGATAGAAAGATTTATGCGTAAGAATAATTATCTGGGTGCTCTATCTCAAGAGTATTATAACTCCGTAATGCAGGATACTTTTATTTTAGATAAAATACAAAAATATTCTTCTTTACAAGATTATATTCTAAACGCAATTAACGAATTAAAATAGTTAATCTTCTACAAAATCTCTACAAAAAGCAGTTAAAAATGTGCTGAAAATTAAAAGCAGCAACAAACATCAAAAAATGCTCAAACAAAGCAAAAAGCCTGTATTACGGATAGAAAAGCGGTCAAACCACTGATTTTCCGACAATTCAGGCTGTTAGATATCAATAAAGAATGACAGGCAACAAACGCAGAGCGAAACTTGAAAACCGTTTGGGTGCAAGCCCACGGGGGTTCGAATCCCTCTTCCTCCGCCATTAGGGAATAATACGAACCCTGACGATAAGTTAGTGTTCGTATTATTCTTTTCTAACGAATATTTCGGTATAAAAATCGATTCGGACGGCAAAAAGAAGAATCAGCCGGGCGTTTAATCGCTCGGCTTTTTCTATGCTCAAAAATAGGTGCTTGCTATGAAAGACCGTATAACAGTTTTTCAATAGACATAACAATAAAGATACCGCTCCGGTTTTTTGCCTTTCGTCTTTGCCGAAAGGCTAATAAAAAACGGAGGTATATCCCAAATGAAAAAAGTAGTTTACTCAATCAGAAAAGTTAGAAATTCTAACGAAAAGTTATCCGGTCTCGGATTCATCAAGGGAGTTTTAACGCTCCCTTTTTTTATGCCGAATTACATTCTTATATCGACGGTAAAAAAAGAAACAAACAGGAA
>CAKQMI010000013.1 GCA_934254835.1 uncultured Clostridia bacterium
AACTTATCGTCGTAATCGCAATCATGGCAGTCCTTGCAGGCACGGTCGCCGGTGTTACGGTTTCGCAGTTGAACAAAAACACAGACAAAGCTAATAACACTCAAGCAAAAAAGATTGCTGATACTATTTATTCTGAATTAGTAGCATTAGGTGGTGCCACGGCTTCTGATGACCCCCCAGCTGCCACTACAACCAACAATTCTGACAAAATTAAAGCTGCACTTACAGAAGCATATGGTAATGTTTTTACTTGGGGAACAGCCGCTGGTAATGATAGAGGTAAGATTTATGTTTGGAGAGCGGCCGATAAAGAAGAATATCACGTCAAATATATTGGAAAACAAAGTGGCACTAATGGCAATGTTGAATACAATATTACCGAAGAGCATGGCGTACAAAAAGGAGCAACCCCTCCCACCTCAAGTAACAACGGTTAAAACAAAAATTACTACTTTTTAACAACAAAACATTAAGCGAGGCAAACGCCTCGCTTTTTTTATGCGATTTCCTTCCTCACGGCGCACTTTATGTCATTGTGAGGAACGAAGTGACGTGACAATCCCGTGGGAACGCACCGCTTAAAACGACAGTATGACGAGGTAACCCTTCCGGGAGATTGCCACGTCGCTTCGTTCCTCGCAATGACGTGTAAGAGAGCAACGCCTCAGAATGACAGAGTACTTCGTACGGAATTTACACAGTACGCGCCGTGTGCGCCGACACCGCTTGTATTAAAAAACTCTGCAACTTCTTGCAGAGTTTTGTTTTGGTTTGTTCCATATGGATTCCCTTCCGGGAGATGCGTCGCACACTGTGCATAACAAGGTACCCCTTCCGGGAGATTGCCACGTCGCTTTGCTCCTCGCAATGACATAAGTGCGTTGCACGCAAGACTACAAGGGTGCCACACTACGCTCGCAATGACATAAAGTGCGTTTATTAAATGCTGTAAATGAGGCGGTAGAACTCGGACATGGACGTGACGCCGTCGGCGATGAGCGAGCGGATGCTGTCTTCCAAGAACGTTGCGCCGTGCTCTTTGGCGAAGTCGCGGATTTCCTCGGTTGTCCTGCCCTCGGAGATCATACGGCGCATATCGCTGTCGATTTCGATGATTTCGTAGATGGCGGTACGGCCTTTATAGCCGGTGTTTCCGCAACGCGGGCATCCGACAGGCTCGTATATGTGCGTCACCGACGGATCTTTCAACAACGCGGACTCCTCCGTCTTGATTTCGCGTTTGCGCTTGCAGTCGGGACAAAGTTTTTTGACAAGCCTTTGCGCGACAACGCAGTTCACGGACGACGCAACCATGTAGGACGCGACACCCATATCGATAAGACGCACTATGCTGGACGCGGCGTCGTTGGTGTGGAGCGTGGACAAAACCAAGTGTCCCGTGATTGCCGCGCGGATTGCGATTTCTGCCGTTTCGGTATCACGAATTTCACCGATCATGACGATGTCCGGGTCCTGACGCAAGATGGCGCGCAGTCCGCTGGCGAACGTCAAGCCCGCTTTCGCGTTGGTTTGCACCTGATTGACGCCGAATATCTGCTTTTCAACAGGATCTTCGACCGTCGTTATGTTGACGTTTGGTCGGTTGAGTTCGCTCAAAACCGCGTACAGCGTCGTCGATTTACCCGAGCCCGTAGGCCCTGTGACAAGAATGATCCCGTTCGGCGCTTTTATGATGCGCGAGAATTGCTCGAACAGCTTTTCGGGCATGCCAAGGTCGGGAAGCGTGATGAGCGCGGCGTCCTCCGTTGCGAGAAGACGCATGTTGACCTTTTCGCCGTATATCGTCGGCAGGGTGTTGACACGAAGGTCGATGCTGATGTCGCCGTTGTCAAAGTCGATACGACCGTCCTGCGGGATTCGCTTTTCGGCAATGTTGATGCCCGCAAGAATTTTACAACGCGATACGATACTGTTCAGCGTAGATATGTCCAAACGCATACATTCGACAAGCTCGCCGTCGATACGCATGCGCACGAGAATTTGCTCCTCAAATGGCTCGATATGTATGTCGGACGCGCGTCGCATGTACGCCTGCGTGATAAGACTGTTGATAAGCTTGACGACGGGCGTGTTGTCAACGCGACTTTCAATCTCGGACAACTTTTGTTGCGTCGCCGCCGACGTCTGTTGCACTACCTTTTGCGTCGCTTCGTCGGACACGAAGAAGTTGCCCGCGTTGGTGTAGTACTTCTCGATCGCGCTCTCGATGATGCGCTGGGGCGCAAGTACAAAGCCGACGTCCATTCGCGTGACCATCTTCACGTCTTCAAACGCGCCGATGTCGTGCGGATCGTGCGTGGCGATGATTATCTGCCCCGCCTTGATGTCAAGTGGCATTATGCAGTGCTTTTTGACGATTTGCTCGGGTACGTTTTTCAAAATTTCGGGACGGCGCACGACAAGCTCCGTGTTGATGTAGGTCGTGTTGAAACGCTCCGCCATTGCGGAAAGCATCTCGTCCTCGGTGATTATGCCTCGCGATAAAAGTATCGTGCTGACTTTTTCGTTGGGGTGCGTCTTTTGCCAACGTTTTGCGTCATCCAGTTGCGCCTGCTTGACAAAGCCTTTTTCAAGTAGGATATCCCCTAAACTTGCTCCTCTTTGCATTTTTTCTCCTTATTTATGGATATATGTTGTTATATTATATTCAATGTTTTGTTTGTGTTTTCAGGTTTGGTTTGCGCTTTGCCGTCACGAAGTAGCGCGCTTTTATGCGCCGAACAACGCCTTTATGCCGTCAATTATGGGCGTCCCTGCGAATACCGTCACCACCGCTCCCAGCGCGATGAACGGACCAAGCGGAAGTTCGTAGCCCTTTTTGACCTTCTTCGTCACAAGCAAAAGCCCGCCGATAAGCCCAGCCGACACTATCGCAATGAACGCCGACAGCAACGTCGGATATAGCCCCAGAACCAGCCCCAACGCAAAGTAAAGCTTCACGTCGCCACCACCGATTCCGCCCGTTATAAGCGCGATTACGTACAGCGGTACGCTGATTACCAGCGCGCCCACTAGCCGGTGCCACCATACCACGTCCTTCGCCGTGAAAAACAGCGGTATCGACAATATTATGATCAGCAGGACGATGCCGTTCGGAATCTCTTTCGTGTCAAGGTCGATGAACGTCATCACTATCAGCGCGGAAAACAGCACGTCGTAAATGAACGCGTTGGCGTTTAAGCCGATAAAATACGCCGATAATGTCCATAATACCGCGTTGAGCGACTCCACTATCGGATAGCGCGCCGAAATGCGCTCCTTACAGCTCCTGCACCGCCCGCCAAGAAAAATCCAGCTGAATACCGGCACCATGTCGTACCACTTCAACGTGTGCCCGCACTTCGGACAGTAACTGTGTTTCTCCTTGAAAAACGTGCCCTTCGGTATGCGATATATGCAGACGTTCAGAAAACTGCCCACCGCAAGCCCGAAAAATGCCGAAAAAATTGTGAATAGCAGATGACCGAGTTCCATATCGTCAGGCGCCTTTTGTGAGGTAGTACAATGTGGTGAAGCGTTTTTCGCGCGCTACGACGTCGCCGTTGACAATCAACATATTTTTGTATTTGAATTTGCCATCCGTATCCTCTTCGATGGCGTTGGCGTCGCCCGATTTGAAACTGTGAACGCCCTGAAAAGTCGGCGTATTGTCGGGTGCAGTAATACCTGCCTCGATAAAGTCAACCTCGAGCCCCGGCGACTTGAATTTGACCTGACCTTTTTTATTTTTTACATCACAATACACTTTCACCGAAATTACCTCGTTGAAAGAGTTGATAATCGCCATGAAATATACGTCGATTGTGAAACTGCCATAGAAGGCTCGCGCCTCCGCCGGGCGGGAAGCATCGGTGAAATATTCGTGAGCGTCCGCGCCACGGTTGTCCGAGAAAAACAGTTTGCCGTCCTTCGACTTGAACGTTTTGAACTTGGCGTCGGACGCGGGTGCGTTCGTCATAACGTGAGATTGCCAAACTTCGTTGCCCTCATCGTCAACGTTGCCGGTATTGATTGAGTTGCCGACATCGACAAGCGAATCGTCGGGATTTTCGTTTGATGCGGTTTTTTCACCCTGCAAATAGACGATTGTCGCATTGAAAATAGCCTGTTTTATCTCGTTTTGGACAATCGTGCCAAGGTCTTTGGCGGCGGAGTTCTCTTTTTGGCGCATGTAAGCGGTGGTGCCCGACGTGACGAGCCCACCTATGACGGTCGCAAGAATGCCCATAATTGCGACGACCGCAATCGCCTCTACCAAAGTAAAGCCTTTTTTATTTTTAAGGATTTGTCTTTTTTTCATTGTAAAGGTTTTTTATCGTTTCTTTCGAGATAAGGTTGTTTTCGATTGCCGTGGCGTCGGATATGTCGTAGTCATAATCGGAACTTTCGTAAATGAAAATTGTGCGTTTGGTGCCCTTGTCCGAGATGACGGTATATCTTTTGATTAACTTGTTGATATAGTTGACCGGCTGTGCATGCGTGGGTTCCAGCGAAAACGCAAAAGGCATGTCACCGTAGTCCGTTTTGAATGTGAGGCGCGCGGTGTACGAGGGAACCGTCTTGTTGCCAACCACCATGTACGTCACCTCGAGGACACTGCGCGGATAAATGATATAGTTGTCCGCGTCGTGCATGAACGAAGCGACAAGTGCCATTTCCTGCGCCTGCGCCCTCTTTGCCTCTTCCTTTTTTGCCTTGGACATATAGCGCGTGGAAGTGTTGAACATCGTAAACGCCAGCGTGCCGACGATTGCAAACAGCGCGATTGCCACGATACATTCGGCAAAGGTAAAGCCTTTTTTATTCAGTTTTAAGCGTTTTAATACCTTTTTCATTTTAGCCGTAGTAATAATCTCCCGCTACCCATTTCGTGTCGTGCTTGACGTTGTCGGTATTGATTAAACCGTCCATTGTAATACCTGCGCTATTGTTGTTTTTACTGCCCGTTTGCGAAACGTCGTAACTTGAGAAAATCAACTGACCGCGGTTGCTTCCGCCGATATAAATATCTTTTGCGACAATTGACGCCTCGTTATTACCCGAGTTTGCAATCGGGATAAAGTTAAGAACGCCCGACGATTCGTTGGAATACATTCCGTGAGGGATATACACCAGCGCATTGACCGAACCGCCTCGTCCGAACTTGACGTAGTTTCTGCCCATACCGATGATGAACATATAGCCGACGTTTGTGGGGTTGCCGTCAGGCAACGCTTTCATTTGCATTGCGTCGAACAAGTCAACAGCTCTTACGCTCCTGTTTCGATCTTCTTTGAATCGTGCAACATATTTTTGATAGGTATTCGACTTGAAGTGCGTGCCGACTTTTTCGTCCGTCTTATCCTCGGAGCCTATCGTATTACTGATTTCCAAACTGAACGCATTCGCCGCGAACGAAGTGTCGTCAACCAGCATTAAGTAAGCGTTGTTTTTGCCGGTGACTTGGAAACTACATTTTTGGAACAAAAACCTTGTTTGCTCTTTCTTATCCTTCGATTTATCGAGCGCCTTGGTGTGGAAGAAGATATAAATGTCTTTTTCCGACGTATCGATAAGGAAGTTCATACGCGCCCTATTGTTCACCCAGTCCGTGGACGCCGCAAACACGACTTGCGTATTACTTGCCTTAAAGTTGAAGTAAGTGTTTTGTTTAATCGTATATTGAACTTCCGAGCGTCGCACTGCGATTGAAAAATTACTCCAATCAATCGTCATATTTTTAAACGTTGTGAACGTTTGGTTGTATTTTTCGTCGATGGCAAAAGTGCTGTCCGCACGAAGGTGCGCACTGTTTTTATCATCCTTGTTATAGAAATCCATCAATCTCAAACTGCTGTCGTCTTCGATATTGTTCGAGCCTTTAATGTAATACAGCCTTTTTATATTAAACCACGGGACTTCGTTCCACGTATTTGTGATAAACCACGATTCGTAATTCAACGGATCGGAATTAACTCCGCCTTTGGAACGAATGTATTTTTTCGTCAGTCTGTCGTTTTCGCCATTTTGACATTTATAATCCTCTACTTTCTTCCCTGATATGCCAAGTATTTCGTCATATTCGTTGACCGAGCCATAGATATCGAACGCATTGTATTCGTTCAGTTGTCCTTCATCCTTTAAATTCTTAAGGATTTTCTCGATATTTTCCTTGGACTTTTTTTGGTCTTTATTCGCCTCGACAACGGTTGCAAACTCCGACGAAGCTATCTCCTCGAATATTGCCTTGACATAGGCGTCCTTGTCAACGTTGGCATATTTCTTGTCTTTGACAAGGTACATGCCATATATGGAATTCTTGTGGTCGAATGCGCGATCGCCTCCTATGATTGCTTCAAAAATCGATACATTTGCATTATCTGTGGCGGGAATATATTTCAAACCACCGATTATAGCCGGTCTGTCTCTGTCAATCAAACCATTGTTGATACCGCCAAAGTCATTGCTTCCATTGCTGAACATTGCAATAAGTTCCTTTTTTTTCAGGAAATCGCTGTCCAAAATTAAATCCTTGGGAAGTCCGTACAAAAGTTTGTCATACGAAAGTTTGTCATGGTTCAGCCCACTCCCGCCGGTTATTTCTGCAAACTTCTTAAGTTTGAAATCATACCTTGCCGTTGCAGAAGCTGAGACATACCACCATTGTTTATTGCCGTTCTCATCAGTATATTCATAATCATAATAGCTTCCAGCCCATTTAATCGTGCCTTTAACATACTCTACTTCCTCTTGATTTGTTACATCACGAGGATCGTTAATTAAAACATAAAAATTATCTTGATTTTTTGCAACAAAATAATCTTTAAAGTTTGCGTAGCCTGCAGGGGTTTCCTCAAAATCGATAAATGCTTTTTGAGCCAAACTTAATACATACTTATATTTCTCCTCATCATCCTTGAGGTCTTTCGTTTTGTAAAGAGCTTCTGCAAGGTCTTGCTCGTTTTTGTTCAAACCTAATTTTTCCCAGTCTTTATATTCAACAATGGTGCCGTCCGACTTGACAATCTTGTTAGTTGCATCATTGGCTAATGTATATCCTTTCGGGGGATTTACGACGGTATCTTCAATACAATACATCAAGTCCGCAACAAATTTCCCTTTATAGGTAGGATTATCTTTATACCAATTTATAGGATTTGTTTGATGCCATCCTCTGCTTATCCATTCTCCATTCTCATAATGACCAACATCAACCCATCTCCATCGCTCGTCATTTTTCCATTGCACTGTCATCTCATAATGTGCGCGAAGAACAACAACTTTTCTTTTGTGAGTTATATTGCCTTCTCTGCCACTGCCAATGCCCCAATCTTCATAATACGTTTTTTGGCTGTCGTCCAAAACGTTAAAGACAAGGTCGGTTTCTCCCTTGAAATTGTTGGTGTCTTCCGTTATGCCAAAGTAATCTTGCAAGACTTGGTCTGCGTTAAAATTCTTCTCGCTCAGAAGCAACTCTTTTATCGAGACTTTTTTCAGTTCGTTTTTGACGTAATCACTGCCATAGTACTGCCCTTTTACGTTCACGGCAGCCGATTTTTCATAATTCGGGAGTTTGCTTTCCAACACGCTGATTGCGCCATCGCAATAAACGTTGTTGACGGTGATTTTGCAATATCTGACGGTGAGCGCGGCGGTATAAGCAATACCATCGACAACGGACACTTTTCTTCCGTCATCGGTTATGTCATCAGTGTTTTTGACAACACGCAAGTCGTCGACAGTTGCATAAATTTCGGACTTTTCAATATCCGTGTTGCCCATGCCTTTTCTGATGGGATCATTTTGAATATAAAGATTAGATTTTTCGTTAAATTTAGGCATGAGGAAATTATAAGTATTTGTCTTATTTCCTTCTTTTACTTCAACTCCGGTGAGATTGTCTTTTCCGCTTCCGTTGCCAAACTTCGTATAGTCGTCGCCCACAAAATCGGCATATCCACCATCGGCAAGCTTTTCAAACATTTCTTTCAGTCGTGTTACCGACTCTCTGTCTGCACCTTTTTGTTCTTCGTAGGCATTTTTATATGCAGTGATAAACGACTGCATTGCGCCGGACTTTTCACTTATCGAGTCATTACCCAAAACTAATTCGTTCGTATTGAATCTATTAAGCGTAACGTCAAGTTTTACCGTGCCGAAGTCATACGCCTCGCCCCAATCTTCCCCCGTGAGATCTTTCCATTTTTCCTTAACTTGCTCAAAGAACGAGGTGCGATTTCTCAGGAAGAACTTTTCATGCGCAATCGTGCTTGTGTTTATGTATTTGCTTCTGTCCGAATAGTCCGGCGTTATATCAAGCATTTCTTGCTTTTTGAAGTTGATATATGTCTTTTTTGCGTCGGGAGCAATTATCATACGCCCTTGGCAATATACGTCACCCTCGATCTTGGTGCGGACGGGCATTGTGCCGTCGCCACTGCCGTCAAGATTGTATGCGTAACTGTAATATGGGATTTTTTCGTTGATAAAATCCTTGCCAAACGTGTTATAAAACCAGTCGTTAATTTTGTCAAGAGTAGATTGTTCGGGCGTTTCGTCCTGATCCTCGTGTCCCGATTCGGTAGAGCCGGTATTGATAATACCGGGTGTAAAAGTGTAAACGTTGGCAACGTTTACCGTGTCGAAAATAATGTCGCCACTGCAATAAATGTTGCCACCCTCGGGATATTGCATGATGGGGGTGCCGTCTCCCTCGGTATCGGAATACATCGACGCGCCAAGATATTGCGAGTTGTTTATGCCGTTTTGATTGTATTCGGCATCGATGGTTTGGTAATGACCGTTTGAGTCTTTCACCCTCAACGTTATCGTGACTTGTTCCCAAGTATAGTTGCCGTTTTTATTATTTTCACCATAGTTTTTCGTCCAGAAAGTATATTCTGTGGCGTTTTCACCCGCAAGGTCCATCAACGTATAATGCGTGATTTTGTCATAAGCCTGAATAGGTCTATACTTGCCGTCACTCAATTTTTCATACATTGCCTCGCCAAGTTTAGTCGATGATGAATTTCTTGTTTCTCTGTTTTTGTTGGGCGGAACCGCAATACTTCCGATTGCGCCATAAGCGTACGTATGGTAATAAATGTATTTCTTTGCGTAATACTTCTTCACAAGCGCAGGAAGATTTACGCCAAGCGCAAGCCCTCTGATGGTAAGGTTGCCGTCAACGTAAATATTGCCCTGCACCCTCAACATATTGTCGGGCGCGCCGATGATAAGGTCGCCGTTGGCATATATACTGCCCGTCACGCCTTCCAAGACAACGGGGTTGAAAACACGCGTTTTCATAACGCGCTTGCCGTCGGCGTCGTTTTCAAAACAGTTGATCGATACGTCGCCCTCGATACGCTTATAAATCTGATAAGGCGATGTGACCTTCGAACCCATATTGCTACTGACGACAAACGAGTTGCCAAACGTGTCTTGAATTGTAGTCGAGGTCGACGACGGAACCGAATTCACCTCAAAACTTACCGTGCTTTCCTGCGAGCCTTTGACGCCTTTGACGTCAACAAGGACTTTGTCGAATTTGGTTGTATTCTTTGCGCGCGAAAGAGTGACGTACACCTTTACGCCGTTGACAACCATATAATCGACGGGTTGATTTCCATCAAGCTCATTCGTCGGAGAGAACTTCAAAACAACGTCTTCCGATTTTTCAAGTTTGTCCGCATACGCCGTGATAATGCTATCGAGATTGCCGGAGTTTTTGAGGGTGTCCGACACCGTGAGCGCGGCGTTGTAGGCGCGTTCTTGATGAGTGTCCGCGATGCTGTTGGAGAAGGAAGACAGCGTCACGAAGAGCATAGAAGAGCCCACGACGATAATAATCGCCATGGTCATCAGCACCATAAGCATCGCGCTTCCGCGCTTCTTATTATATCGCTTGTTAAACCTTTCTATATTTTTTAATATCGTCAGCATAATTGACCTCCTTCTTGCCAATCGTACTTTTTTTTATTTTTCCCTCTCATCTGAGCGCGTGTCGTGCGCAAATATTTTTGTGGTAAGATAGTATATAATATACTATTGCAATATAGTGCCATACGTCCCGCAAGGGGACGCCCGATTATTCGTTCAGCAGGTACGTTATCGTCATCGTGAGCGTGCCCGTCACCTTGCCGTCTTCCGTCGTCTTCATCGACAGCGAAACAAGATTGAACGACTTGACACGTGCGATTGCGTCCACAACTTCGTACAGCGTTTCGCTTTCAACCTCGTAGGCACTGGACACCGTGTATATCTTCTTGGTGGCGGTCGTCACAGGCTTTGCAAGCGTGAATTTGACCAACATGCCATGCTCACCAAAAAACCTTTCAATGGTGTCGGAAATCGCCAACATATCTTGATGCCCCGGCATATCGCTGGGCAAAAGTTCCTCATTCATGTTGTTTTTGGTGCTGGTCAGTTGCTTCAGCGCCGTCTCGTTTTTGGAAATCTCCTCCACGAGTTTGTTGAATTTCGAGGGGCTGACGGCGTCGTTTTGCCTTTGCACCTTCGAAATTTCGCTTTGCACGGTCTGAAGTTCTTCCTGCGCGGTTTTTTTGTCGTTGTTTTTGGGCATTACGCCAAGCGTGAACGTTCCGCCGACAAGCAGGAACAGGATGAGTACAAAAATCAAAACCTTTTCTTTTCTGTTAATCGTCATTTTTTTGTCCTCCTTATTTGCCCGCCGTGCCGTCCAGCAGTTTGTCGTTGATGACTATAAATTTCACGGTGAATTCGGCATTGTTGCCCTCCGCCTCCACACCGCTGACATAGTTGTTGTTGCCGTTTTCCCTCAACGCCAAGACGAACGTGGTCATCGATTTGACGTCCGCACCGTTCAACTTCAAAGTGACAAGCCCGCCGTTGAACGAAAACTGCGTAATCTCGCAGTTTGCCCTCGACGCGCAATCAAACATTATGGTAAAAATCGTGCTGGTAAGGTTCGTCGCGGATTTGACTTCCTCGGACGTGGCTTGCGCGCCCGCCAGCGACTCGGCAACACGCTTTGCGACTTCTGTCAGCGATTCGTACTTGTAAATAGCGTTGCCGTATTTGTCGGTGCCCACAACGACAGGATTGCCGTTTGCGTCTTTGACCACCTGAAATTTAGTAAACTTCTCTTCGTTTTTTGAGAGAGTATTTTTGTTGTTTTGAAGCTCCGTCTTCACCGCCTCGAGATCGGAAATCGCCGTGTTGTACTGCGACCTCGCCAACAAGAACCAGCCTATCATCGCGCATGCCACGATGACGACGGTTGTCACAAGAATAAACTCAAACGAGGTACTTTGCCCCGATTTTCCCATCGCCTTTTGCGCGGCGATAAAATCAATGTTTCTCTTTCTCTTTGCCATATCCTACCTCGTTATTTCAGCATAGTACCGATAAGCGGTGTGAGCGCGTTGAAATCAAGTTGTTCGACACCGGTGACGCTCTCGGGAACGGGCAACATCTTGACGTTCAGCCCCATAAACCCGTAAAGGTCGCTTTCCACCGACGGGAACCTTTCCAGATCGCCCGTGACGAACACGTCGTCGAATTTGAAATCAGTGTATTTGGAGCGGAAGAACTGTATCGCTTCGCTCACAATGCTGGAAAAGTCGTTGATGAAAAACGCCATTTCGTTTGCGTAGTTTTCGTTGGGCATCGAATAAATGGGCTTCGACAGCGAAAAGACGTGCTTGTAGTCCGCAAACAGGTACGACGTGATCGTGGTCATACGATAGTCGACAAGCACGAAGTACTGCGGTAAGTCCTCCCTCATAAAATCGACGAGTTTGGACAGCGCACTTTGCGAAATGTCGATGGCGGTCAGTTTCATACCGACCTCGCGACAGCACTTTTTCAGGTTTTCGATGATAAGATTGTCGACGTACGTTATCATCAAACGCGCTTTTTTGGATTTTTTCTTTTTCTTTTCGTCTTTTTCTTCCGCAACCTCTTCGCCCTCTTCGGTGGTGTTCAGTGCGGCTTCTTGCATTTCTTCGTCCTCGTCCTCGATGTTTCTGTCGATCTCGACAAAGTCAACCGTATGGCTTTCGGCAAGTTTTTTGTCGGTGAACAGCTCCGCCGAGATAATCGGATATAAAATCGACGGCTTTGCGTAAGGCAAAATCATCTCGCGGAAAGGTATTTTATTGTTTTCAAGAACGAATTTTGCCGACTTTGCTTTGATATCGTTTTTGCGAATCATGTCGAGCATTGCTTCGGTCAGTTGAAGATCGACGTTGGTTGCGCTCGGATCGTTCAAAAACTCGCTGGGGAAATCCATATCGAAGAACGAGTTCACCGAGACTCTCTTTCCGCCTGCCGTCGCAAACATCGCTTTGAGTTTGTCGTTGTTCAAGTAGTAGTAAATCATAATTTCAAGTTTACCCCTTTTATTCAGTGTCAGTGCCTATCGAGTCGTACATCGAGAACATAGGCATAAGGATTGCGATAAGTATGACGCCGATGACGACTGCCATAACAACCATAAGCGCAGGGTTGATCATTGCGGTCAGGCTCTTGATGGCGGTGTCTGCTTCGTCTTCGAAGTAAGCGGCGGTTTGTCCCAAGACCTCGTCCAACGAGCCCGATTCCTCACCGACGAATATCATCGTCGTCAACAGAGGATCGAACGCATCGACGGTTTGTAACGCCGCTGAAATCGAATCACCGCGACGGATTGCCTCGACGGCGTTGTCGATTTGTCGCGAAACGTAGGTGTTGTCCATCATCTCGGACACCATCGTCAGCGCGTCCAACAGGTGAACGCCCGAACTCGTCAGCGTGCAAAGCGAGCTTGCAAAACGCGACGTGTAAATCATCTTTTGCAGTTTTCCGATGCCGGGCATTTGAACTTTCATTTTTGCCATGAACAGGTCGACTGCCTCGATACGCTTGACAATCGGAACAAATATGATAAGCGACGCCACCACGCCGATAATCACGATGTAGTCCTTCACGATGAAGTCTTTTATTTTCAAAAGAATTTTCGTGACGACGGGGAGTTTATCCTCGGGCACCATCGAAATCATCTTCGGCATAATCCAGATCAGAAGAACCGTGACGACAACCAAGCAAATCGCAAGAACGATTTTCGGATAAGAAGTCGCGGATTTAATCTGCCCTTTTCTCTTCTTTTCTTTCTCGTAATAGTCGGCCATACGGATAAGGGTTTCTTCCAGTTTACCGCTCATCTCGCCCGCCTTGACCATGCTTACGAGGAGGTTGGGGAATACGCCGGTAAGGGCACCCATCGACTCCGCCAAAGAATTACCCTTTTGCACTTCTTCGAACAATGCGGCAAGCACGTTTTTGAGTTTGGGTTTTTCAGTGCGCTCGTAAAGCATCTCAAGAGACTTGATAAGAGGCAAGCCTGCATTCAACATCGACGCGAGCTGTCGGCAAAACTGCAACACCAACGCGGTGTCGAGTTTCGAAAGATTGCTCGTGTCGCCCTTTCCCGTGGCGTGGACGTAATAGCACCTCAACCCGCGAGCGGAAATGACCTGATTGAAGTCCTCCTCACTCGTGGCGGTGACGGTACCGCTTACGCGTTTTCCTTCCGGCGAAAGAGCCTTGTAAGAATACTTGTACATATTACCTCGCAACAATTTTGTCAAAATGAAAATATTCTTTTGCTAATTTATTATAGCACACGCGCATTTAAAATTCAACACTAATTGAAAAAACACTACAAAATATTATTAAAAGTAAAAATTTTTTGCGCCATTTACGGCGGTTTTCGATATTTTTCAAAATTTTGGCGATTTTATTTTAATTTTTTTCCTCAACAAATCCACGATTTTGTACTAAAATAAAACGGCAAAGAAAAAATTCCGCCGTGCAACGAAAAACAAAATTTTATATCTTGGCAGTAACTTTTCACTAAAAACAAGGTAAAAAATCACATTTTTTCATACTCAAAATCATATACTTTATCGTATGTTTTTGACAGTTAAAGTGTCTTTTTTGTCGGCAGAAAAAAATTCCGCCGTGCAAATTATTATTTTTTCGCAAGCGGTCGAAAAAGCATTGACAATATTTTTCACGTTTATTATAATCTATGTAGCAAATGTTTACGTTTCGTTCAAAAATTTAAGGAGATATACTATGGCAACTAAAAAGAAAGTCAACCCCGACGAGGCTGTCTCAACCGTCGAAAACGTGACCGAAGTTGCAGTGGAAACGGGCGTCGAGCAGGAAATTCCCGCCGTCGAAACCCCCGTGGAAACCACAGCAGACACCGTTGAAACGGGTGCAGATGCCGTTGAAACGGGCGACGAAAAACTCGTTGAAAACGACAAATCCAAACAACCCTTAAGCCTTGAGGACGCTCTTGCCGCGGCTGAATTTGCGGCAGGTCAGTATGAGACTTTTGCCGCCGAAGAAAAAGCGGGAGAGGCTCAAAAACAACCGTCCGAGCCCGTCCCCGAGGAAGAAGAAATGCCCGAAATCGGCGTGGCGACTTTCGATCCGTCAATGCTGGACGAAGGCGAAATGGTGCAACCTCTGCCCGCCGAAATCCCCGTTGAAACCGTCGAGGAAATCACCGCGGACACTGCCGAACCCGAGCCTGAAATCGGCGCGGTAGCATTCGATCCGTCGATGCTGGACGAAGGCGAAACGACACAAGATACACCCGCGGAAGAACCTGCGGAAACGCCTGTGGAAACGCCTGTCGCAACCGCCGAAGAACCCGTAGCGGACACCGCCGAAGAAGTTCCCGCACCCGCCGTCGAAACGGAAGACGCCGACGTCGCAACGTTGCCCGAAGTGTCCGAGGAACGTCCCGTCGAGGACGGTCAAACCACCCAGGACGAGGCTGAAAAAGCCCCCGAGGAAGTCGCAGAAAAACCCGCAAAACCCGCAAAGAAATCGGGCGGAAAATCGCGCGCAAAGAAAGCGTCGGAAAAGGTCGAGGATACTCCTCTCGCCGAGGAAGTCACCCTTGCCCCCGTCGAGGAAAATGCGCCCGCAGACACCGCGACCGAACCCGTCGAGGCGGAAAAACCCGCAGAGGAACCCGCAAAATCCGACGTGAAAAAAGGCAAAGGTCTCGGCAAAAAAGCCAAAGAAAAAGCCGAAGTCGCCGACACTGCGGAAACCGAAGAACCCGTCGCCGAAAAGTCAGACGGCAAAAAGGAAAAGCAGGAACTTACTCCGCGTCAGCTTTCGGATAAACTCAGAGCAAAGCTCACGCCCGAAAAGAACTTCCGCTTGTTGAAAATCCTGATTATCGTATTATCGGTAATATGCGCAGGCTTGACCGCGTACGTATATTTATTCCATATTTACGATTGGAAGACGCCCTTCTCTCTCGCGAAGATCGTGCCTCTTATCCCGTTTATCGCGCAACTTTTGTTGTTGCTCATCACGCTTTTGACGGCGGGCACTTCGAAGAGAAGACCTATCGGCACCGCCTTCAAAGAGACAATCCAAATCAAGCAGGAAGAAAAGGAAAAAGAAAAGGACGAAAAGATTGCAAAGGAAATCAGCGATCACTTGCTCGAGCCCGAAGTCGCGCTTAATACAACCAAGAGAACTGTCGAACTTCCCAGCTTCCAAATCGACAACTTCTATAAGAAGAACATCGAAGAAATCAACGGCAAATACTATATGCAGGTTGCGAAATTCGACGACAGCGTCAAAATGTACAACGCTTTGGGCGCAACGGATATGGAACTTTGCGCAGTCAATATGGTCGGCAGTGCGAAATTCGACGAAATCCTCAACCAACCCCGTACGAAAACCCTGTCCGCGCAGGAACTTGCAACGTACTTTATGAGCAAACCCAACGTTTTCACCATCAAAAAACGCGGTGCGCTCGACTGGACGTTCAAATATAATAGCAAATCTTTCGGCATAATTCGCGAAAACGAGGACAGTTATAAGGTTTCAATCAAGTGCTACCCCGACGCCGCGCAACGCATCAACGACGTCTATAAAGCCCTCGAAGACAGCAACTTCCCCAGCGGTCCGTTGTGGTATTGCTTTAACGAACTCAGAAACCTGCCTCCGCGCGTTTGCAAGTGGCTTGTCGATACGTCTTGCCAAATCTCGCAATTCCAGCAGATCAAGACGGACAAACTCAAAGACGTCATCAAAACCGCAAAGGACTACGACATCGATATCGCCGATATCCGCACGAAGTTCCAAGCCGGCGAAACAGTCTTGAAATTCCCGAAATTCACGATGATTTTCTCGAAGGGTACCGACGCCGATATGACCACTTACCTCACCCGTGAGTGCGAAGGCGTGGATGCGTCCGCCTATACCAAGGAATACTATTATAAGTTCGCGGACGGCGAAAACTCCGTCAGTATTCTTTGCCCGACGAAAGGTCTTTCCGAAGACGTCATCATCGCCATTTTCGACGAAATCGAAAAGGTCGCAAAGTAATTTATTTTAGTCAAATTGAAAAGCGAGAAAGTTTTCCTTTCTCGCTTTTTTTATGTTCTTTTTCGTGCGCATTTTTGCGCGTTTTTACTGAAATTATTTTATTATAAAAAATGCGCTTATTTTTAATAATCGATGCTTAAAACCCCTTAAACATACTTGTTATCGACGTTTATTATGAAATAGTAGGTTTTGTCGGACTTGATTTTTTCGTTGAGTTCACGCGCAATTTCGCGCGCCCCGATCTTCGCCCCGTACGGCACGACGACGTCAAACAAAACATTGGTGTGAGTGTTGCCCTTCACAAGTCTGAAATCGTGAATCGTGGCTTCCTCGTTCATTCCTAAAATGACGTCCTGCACCTCCTTTTTTAAGAGGTCGGTTTCGGAATCGCCAACCGCAATCGGATCCATGTGAATGACCAAATGCACGTTCATATCGCGCATAAAATCCCTTTCGATATTGTCGATTTCGTCGTGAGTTTCCAAAAAGTCGCGACGCGAGTCCACCTCGACGTGCACCGACGCGTAAGTTATCGCCGGACCGTAACTGTGTATCATCAAATCGTGCACGCCCAAAACCTCGTCGTATTGGCTGAGTTTTTCGGAAATTTTCCTGACTAATTCCTTGTCGGGGACGGTGCCCAGCAACGGATTTATCGTATCCTTCAACAATTTTATACTGCAAATTATGATGACAATCGACACGACAAGTCCCGCGTATCCGTCGATATTTACGCCCGTCGTATCGATGACTATCGTTGAGATAAGGACGGCAATCGTGGTGAAAACGTCGTTTCGGCTGTCCATCGCGGACGCCTTCAAGGCTTCTGAATTTATCGCTTTGCCAAAGTTTTTGTAAATAAACCCTTGCAAAATCTTCAAAACTATCGCCACTCCCAACACGACGTAGGTATAAACCGAAATTTTGACGTCCTCGGGCGTGATTATCTTTTCGATGCTCTGCTTCATCAGCAGGACGCCGATAAGCACGACGGCAAAGGCGATGATGAACGCCGCAATATATTCGTAACGCGCGTGTCCGAAAGGATGCTCACGGTCGGCGGGACGGTTGGAAAGTTTAAACCCGAACACCGTCACAACCGACGAACCCGCGTCCGACAAGTTGTTGATTGCGTCCGCGATAATCGCAACCGAGCCCGACAGCACGCCGACAAGCACCTTGAAAACGCACAACAAAACGTTGGAAATAATCCCGAAAATTCCCGCTACGATCCCGTAACGAAAACGCACTTCCTGATCGGAAGTGTTTTCATAATCTTTGATAAAAAGTTTTTTGAAAAAATTCATGTCAGATGCTGAAATCACCGCTGTCGTCTGACTGCTCCGCGGTGGACGAGTCATCGTTTCCTGCCGTGTTTTCGGCAGAATCCCCCTCCGATTCGTCAATTATATCCTCGACTTTCGCATTTTTTAAAGCGTCGGTTTTTTCTTGTTTTTCGACTGTCACAACCACGTCGGTTTCCTCGACGATTGTACCGTCGGTCTCAGGCGGGACAGGCAGTACGAAATCGGTGTTTTCGACAGAAATGGCGTTTACGCTGTCGTTTTCGTCCTTTAAACTGCGTTCTTTGATGGATTCCGTAATGCTATCGACAAAATCCTTATCGCGCGATTTGCGCCTATAAACGTTCATAAGGTTTTCCTTGTCCCTTAAGGCATGGAACTCCTTATAAGCAAGGTACGACACGTACGCCAGCACGAGAAGCATCATCACGACGTACAAAATCCAACTTTTGGAAAGATAGGTCAACAGCGCGATTATGACGGCAATGCCGAGCGCAAGACCAAACACCGTCCACACCTGCACTTTCGCCTGCGCCGACGGCATTATTTTGTCCATATTCGTATAGAAAACGTAGCCCAAACTCACGCCGATGAACAGTGCCGAAACAACGACGCCGACGATACGCCACGCCTTTGTGCCGGCGTTTGCGCAGTATCCTCCGAACACCAACGCCACGACGAACAGAAAAGCGATGACAATGTACTTTGCGACAAATTTATCGCGCGCTTTTTTGTTTTCCTCTGCCATACAATCACGGCACTTATTTTCAAAAACAACCCTTTCAAGGCTCGACAAAGTGCGCCCGCAACGCTTGCAACGGGTATTGAGCGCAATGTTTTCTTCCGCCTTTTTGAAGTCGTAATTGACGCCGGAACGCTTTAAAATCTCGGCAACCTTTTCTTCTTTTGTCAGTTCTTTTTTGTGCGCCATAATTCACCTATAAATTATTTTATCATATACGCGGTAAAAATTCAATAAGTTTTTTAATTACCTTGAAAATATACTGTCTTTATGATATACTTTTCAATGATAATATTAAAAACAACGAGGTAATATATGACTAAAATTCAAATTCAGCTTGCCGACGGCAGAAATATCAACCTTGATTTATTCGATGACGTCGCACCCGTCACCGTACAAAATTTCAAAGACCTTATCGCGCAAAACTTCTTTGACGGGCTCTGCTTCCATCGCACGATAAAAGACTTTATGATACAAGGCGGTGGATTTGTCGCCGACGGCAACGCAATCAAGGAAAAAGGCGGTGCAAAAACCATTAAAGGCGAATTTTTGGCAAACGGCGTCAAAAACGACCTGCACCACGGCGAAGGCGTTATTTCGATGGCGCGCACCAACGTGAAAGACAGTGCGTCCAGTCAATTCTTTATCTGCTCTGCCGACTGCGGATTTTTGGACGGACAATACGCGGGCTTTGGCAAAACGTCCGACGACGAAAGCCTCGAAGTTGTAAAAAGCATCTCGAAAGTCCCCACTCACAGTTTTTATTACTTCGACGATATTCCAAACGAGCCTGTTGTCATAAAGACTGTTATTTTGACACAAGAGTAATTATTTAGGATTTTTTGAAAAACTAAAACCCGACGCACTGCGTCGGGTTTTCCGTAACAATCGTCTTTTATTCTTTGCGCATTTTTTGCACGGCGGAGTCAACCGCGCCCTGCATCATACGTCCGATACGCTTTATGAAACTGTCGATTTCCTCGACCATGCCGTGCTCAAGCCATTGAACGAGGAGCGCGACGTATGTAATTGTGAAGTAGTTGGCAATAAACTCGATATCTTCGTTGTCGATGATGACGTACACCGATTTTTGAATGACCTGATCGTGCACGGCGTCGTAAATTGTCTCGTAGATAAACTTTTCGATATATTCGCGACCAAGACTTCCGAATGCCGACAGCGTCATCGCGCGGTTGTCGTAAAGATAGCGCATAATGACGTCGATTGCGTTGGACGTCGAAAGTTTTCTGATGTCGCCGACGACCTGTTGCGTTTCGAACCTGTAAAGCCACTCGAACAATTCCTTGATGTCCTTGAAGTGGTAATAGAAAGTCTGGCGGTTGTATCCGCAATTGGTGACGATTTTGTCAATTGTAATTTTCGAGAAAGGCATCTCCTGAATAAGTTCTTTCAGGGAGTTTGCCATCATTTTTTTGGTGTTCAACGAGTTGCCCATATTATTTTCTCCTGTTTTTCGATGCTTCGCATCCGCAGTAGTCCTGCCGATACAGCCCGTATTCTTTTGAAATTTCGACGGATTTTTGAAATCCGTTTTCTTTTTTGAAGTCGCTGACGAGGTATTTCACGCCAAAGTTTTTGGAAAGATCCTCGCCGATTTCGTTGATGGCGTCGGCGTTTTTCATGGGACTTACAGAAAGCGTAGTCGCAAAATAATCAAAGCCGTGTTCTTTTGCGTATTCGGCGGTTTTCAAAAGCCTTGTCCTTATGCACGCATTGCAACGTTCTCCGCCTTCCGTGGTGTCAAAAAACCCTTTCACCGCGTCGATATAGTCGCGTTCGTTATATCCGATTTCAACGATTTCAAGCCCCAAATTCGCCTTTTCGACGTATTCGCACAAAGTGTCGTATCGTTTTTGATACTCGCTTTTCGGGAACGTATTTGGGTTGTAATAAAACAACGTAATTTCAAAGTCGTCGATAAGACGGTTTATCACCGCCGTCGAGCAAGGCGCGCAACAGACCTGCAACAAAATCGTCTTTTTTTCGCCTGAGAACGAGGATATTTCGTCCTGCATTTCTTTGTTGTAATTACGTTTATTCATAATTCAACATCCATTTTAATAAGTTAAAAAAAATTTGTCAAACGTATAAAAGGTTTTTTACAATAAAAATTCAATGTAATAAAATTTTAATACATTTTGTGCGTTTTGTAAAAAATGTCTTCAAAATTTACTGAACATTTGTCAAAAAACGTAAAAATAAAAAAGGTTTCCCCGAAAAACACGAGGAAACTGCGCTTATTTGCTGTTTTTTTTGTCGTCGTCGATTTTTGCACACTTGTTGCACGCACTGCAATCGCCGTTGCAATAAGTCTTGCACCCGCACGAGGTTTTGCCTTTTTTGCGGTTGACGATGACGTAGGCAACCGAAAACACAACCCACAGCGATATCGCGACGATTAAGATAATATCCAACGTCTTCATGTCAGCACGCCACCGCGATTTGATAAATTATGCACGAGCAAAGCCAGGCAAGCGCGCATTGATACAGCACGACAACCGCCGTCTTCCAGACCGAACCCAACTCTTTCCGCATCGTAGCGACCGTCGCGACGCACGGAGTATATAAAAGGACGAATGTCAAAAACGACAAAAACGCCGGCACCGACGTAAACAACGCCGTCATACCACCGCTTCCCGCCAGCATATCTATGGTGCTGACAACCGCTTCTTTCGCCGTAAATCCCGCAATCAATGCGGAAACAATCTTGCCGTCGTTCATTCCGAGAGGCTTAAATACGGGCGCCAAAAAGTTGCCGATATGTTCAAGAAGACTTACGTTGTCTTGGACGCCGTCGGTGATGAAAATAATGCGACTGTTGTACGCCTGCAAAAACCATACAACAAGCGTCGCAAGGAAGATAACCGTAAACGCGCGTGTCAAAAAGTCTTTGGATTTCTCCCACATAAGCAACACTACGCTTTTCGCAGACGGCAGACGATAGTTCGGCAATTCCATAACGAAAGGTACGGGTTTGCCCTTGAAAATGAGTTTTCCCGACACAAACGCCGTCAAAATGCCCAAAATTATGCCGAATATATACAGCCCGATGATAATCAAAGACTGTTGCCACCAGTTGAACACACCGCAATTGACAACCGCAAAATACACGACCGCCTTCGCCGAGCAACTGATGAACGGGATAAGACCTATGGTCATTTTTCTGTCGCGCTCGGAGGCAAGCGTGCGGGTGCTCATAATCGCGGGGACTGAACAGCCGAATCCCACGATGATAGGCACGAAACTGCGCCCCGATAAGCCGAGTTTTCTCAGCGGTTTATCCATAATAAACGCGACGCGCGCCATATATCCGCTGTCCTCGAGGAGCGACAGGAACATAAACATTACGACTATGTACGGCAACAGCGACACCACCGCGCCGAGTCCGCCGAACAATCCTTTGTCCAAAAAGTCGATGATGGCGGGGTTCGTGCCGTATTTCGTCAGACCGTTCACCACGACTTTTGCAAGCGCGTCGATGCCCATCTCGATGCCAAGCCCGATGTACTTTCCGATGACTTGGAACGTCAGAAGATAAATCGCCACCATTATCAGAAGAAACAGCGGTATTGCGCCGTATTTGTTCGTCAACACCTTGTCGATTTTTTCGCTTTTGACGCGCTCTTTCGACTCGTGCGGTTTCACGACGCATTCGCGCGATACCTTTTCGATGAAGTCGTAGGTCATCGACGCAATCGCCGCGTCGCGGTCAAGCCCCGTGTCCGACTCCATCTCGACAATGCTGTGCTCCAACAATTCCTTTTCGTTTTCGTCAAGGCTCAATCGTTTGTCGAAGTCTCCGCCCGTCGTGATGAGGTTCATCGCGGCAAACCTTCCCGAGATACCGGCGCGCTTGGCGTGATCCTCGATAAGGTGAATTGCCGAGTGCAGACACCTGTGGACGGGACTGTCGTTGTCGCATATATCTTTGACTTTCGGTTTGATTTGTTCTTTTGCGGTTTTGATAACGACGTCGATAAGTTCGTCAACGCCCTCGTTTTTCGACGCCGAAATCGGCACAACGGGGCACCCCAACATATCCGACATTTTTTGGATATCGACGGTTCCGCCGTTGCCACGCACCTCGTCCATCATATTCAGCGCGATGACCATCGGAATTTCCATCGTCATAAGTTGCGTCGTGAGATATAAATTTCGCTCGATTGTGGTGGCGTCAACGATATTGATTATGCCGTCGGGTTTTTCGTTCAAAATAAAATCGCGCGTGACGATTTCCTCGGTCGTGTAAGGACGCAACGAATAAATCCCCGGCAGGTCAACGATAACGCAGTCGTCGTGCTTTTTCACAACGCCCGACTTTGAATCGACCGTTACCCCCGGGAAATTTCCGACGTGTTGATTTGACCCCGTCAGTTGGTTGAAAAGCGTGGTTTTTCCGCAGTTTTGATTGCCTACAAGCGCGAATTTCATAAGGCGGTCACCTCGATCATCTTCGCGTCGTCCTTGCGAATGGTAAGTTCGTACCCGCGCAAACGTATCTCGATGGGATCGCCCATCGGCGCGTATTTTATCACCGTGACGGTGGTTTTCGGGATAAGCCCCATGTCCAAAAGTCTGCCTCTCAGAACGCCCTCTCCGCCGACTTTCGTGATTACCGCGCTTTGATTAACGTGTACTTCGTCAAGTGTCATTACGATTTCTCTATTCTCCTAAGATATGCCAACCGTGAATAATACGAACCGTGGTCTTGCTCCGTGTTTTTGACTAAAACTACGTTACGCTCACGGTTTATACATACAGTATTAATCCGCTCGCGTGCCTTGTTTTCGCCTAAAAACGCGGGGGCAATACTCCTTAGACCAAACCGTCGAGAGTTTCGATGATTTTTGGGAAAAACGAACGCAGTTGTACTTTTTGTACTACAAGTGAGTTTTTGCCTAAAAGCACGGAAATATCGGCGTTTTCTAACAGTTCGTATTTTTCACGGTTGGCATGAAAATAATATCACTTTCGTCTTTTCGTGTCAATTTTATTTCACTTCGCCCCACAATATAACAAAAATTATCCTCATCTTTGGCATCAGCCTAAATATCACTTGACAAAGTCAAATATCGTTTCTATTCGGTCATCGCGAGGACAAAGTGACGTGACAATCTCTCCTGTCATTCCGAGCGTAGCGCGGGAATCTCGTGGGAACGCAACCATATCTCGCCAAAGGCACACATCACGCCGTAGGCACATCGCTTCTAAAACGCCCAGTTGCCTTTCTCAAAGATTTTCACCGTCTTTCCGTCGCGGGTGACGGCGTCGATTTCCAAATCGTCACTGCCGATCATAAAGTCCACATGGATTATCGAGTCGTTTATGCCCTTTTCTTTGCACTCGTCAAACGACAAATTTTCATAGCCGTCCAGACACTCGTTGAAGCCTCTTCCGAGCGCAAGATGACAGCATGCGTTTTCGTCGAACAGCGTGTTGTAAAAAGTAATGCCCGAGTTCCTTATCGGCGAATCGTACGGCACGAGCGCACACTCTCCGAGGTATGCGGCGCCTTCGTCCATATCAATCATCGAGCGCAACAAATCAACGTTCTTTTTCGCGCTGACTTCCACCACTTTTCCGTCCTTAAATGTCACGCTGAAGTCTTCGATAAGCTCCCCGCGGTACGACAGCGGACGGGTTGCGACGACCTTGCCCTCGGCGTTTCCGCGCATAGGCGAAGTGAACACTTCCTCGCTTGGAATATTAGGATTGTATTCCACGCCCTCAAGGGTGTTTTCCTTTCCGCCCAAAAATTTTCCGCCGTCGATAAGCCCCACCTTAAAGTTTGTGCCGTTGGCGGATTTATAATGCAGTTCTTGCACGTTTAACGAGTTTAAGTAATCGCAACGCTCTTTAATGTCCTTATTATGCTCGTTCCACGCTTCGACGGGATTGTCGCCGTCGGCACGTGACGTGAACAAAATTGCCTGCCAAAGTTTTTCGACAGCTTTGCTTTTCGTGTCGTTCGGAAACACCTTTTTCGCCCATTCTACGCCGGGAACTGCCACGATACACCACTGATAATGATTGTCCAGTTGGTCGCGATACGGCTTGAAAACCTTGGAGCGCGCCTGTTGCGCCTTTGCGACTTTTTCCTGATTTACGCCCTTCAATGCGTCGGGATCGTCCGACTCGATAAATATCCTTGCGGGGCGGGTTTCGACAAAGTATTTATACTTTTCTTCCTCCCACTTTTCGGTGCGCGACAGCACGTCAAGTTTGCAGTATTTATAGGACGCTTTCGTCACGGGGTTGTACTCCCACTCGACGCTGACTTTGCCCGCGCCCGCCTTGTAGCACTCCTCGACGACCATTCTCACAAAATCGAGCTGGTCGGGACATGCCCTCACACGGACCTCTTGCCCTTTTTGCACATTGACGCTCTTTCTTGCGATAAGTTTTGCATATTTTTGCAACTGACTCTTTTTCATACCCTACCTCAAATATTTTTAATCCTTATCATTTTACAAAATTATTAAAACAATGTAAATTTTATTTCGCCAAAAAGGATTTAATAAACAATCTTTATAAAGTTGAAAAATCGCCCGAAAAAATATATAATATTGATAACAATATTATACACGATTGATAAAGGAGCGAAAATGTATAAATTCGACAATCGTTTTTATGCCGACGTCCGCATCGAGGACAGGTTTTCAACAAGCATAATTTATCGCAACGGGATTCTCGAAGCCTCAAAAACTCGCGACGAAAAACGTGCGTTTATCAGGGTTTTCGACGGCAACATTTGGTACTATGCCTCGACGAGCGAACTCGAAAATGTCCAGAAAGAACTCGACACCCTTTATAAACAAGCCACGCCGTCCGACGATATTCTTTCAAACCCCATCGTCAAAATGTTTCAGGTGAACAAGGACGTTTTGATGAAGTTTGAAAACGACTCTGTACGCAACGTCGCTTTTCCCGACAAGCAGGCATTGATAAATCGTACGTTGCCCATTCTCAAAGATTCGGGCTCTGCGATGTCGGTTGCCTTATATAGCGACAGCAACAGCGTTTATGAGTTTTATTCGTCCAAAGGCGCGAATATCAAATACGATTACCAGTTGGCAGGAATCGCCGTGGTCGTCGCGTTTGCAACCGAAAACGACTTTGTACAAAATATGTACTACGATGCCAAACCGTTTTTCAAAGACATCGTCGGCGTCGAGGACGGCTTAAAGGACGTAATTTGCGAGTCGCAAGAGTTCGTCAAAAACGCTACGCCCTGCGAAAAAGGAAAGTTCCCCGTCGTGTTGTCACCTCTCGCCACGGGCATTTTTGCGCACGAATCGTTTGGTCACAAGTCGGAAGCGGACTTTATGCTCGGCGACGAAACTATGGCAAAAGAATGGAAACTCGGCAAAACCGTCGGCTCTTCGCTTTTGTCAATCGTTGACTGCGGGGCGGATTTCGGCAGTGGCTACGTCCCCTACGACGACGAAGGCACCAAGTGCGAAAAAACTTATCTCATCAAAAACGGCATACTCACGGGGAGGCTTCATTCTGCAACCACCGCCACCGTCCTTAACGAGGAACTGACGGGCAACGCGCGCGCAATCGACTGCAAGTACGAGCCTATCGTCAGAATGACGAATACCTATATCGAAGGCGGAAGCGACACCTTTGACGACCTTGTAAAAGGCATCAAAAAAGGCTACTTCATAAAAGGCGTCAATCACGGCTCGGGCATGAGCACGTTCACCATCGCCCCGTCGATTGCCTACGAAATAATAGACGGAAAAATCGGTCGCCCCGTCAAAATTTCAGTCATCACCGGCAACGTTTTCGAAACCCTCGGACTTATCGACGGCGTGTCGAAAGACATTGAAATCGACAGTAGCGTCACCGGCGGTTGCGGGAAAATGGAGCAATTCCCCCTGCACGTCGCGCACGGCGGTCCCTACGTCAGAATCAGAGAAATGAACGTGCAATAAGGAGAAAATTATGAAAAAGGAATATGTTTATAAAAAATCATCGTCGCTTTCGGTCAACGTTTCCGCAAGCAAGGTCGAATCTTTGAGGAAAGTCGTCGAAACAACGTCAACCGTCAGGGTTTACGAAGGCGGTTTTATCGGCGTCGCGGGACAAGTCGGCGATTGCGATATTGAAAAACTCGAAGCGGTTGCGGTGAAAAATCTTGACAACAAAATCCCCTATCCTTTCGTTCCGTCCCCGCCGACGGAGCGACACGAGGATACGATCAAAAACATCATCGACACCGATAAAATCATCGACGTATCCAAAAGTCTTCTTTCTCGACTTGAAAAAGAAACCCCCGATTTTTTGTTCAACAACAAAATCCAGTATTACGAGGACGAAGTAAATTATCTGAACGACAGTGGCAGTAATCTTTCATACAAAGGCAACGAGTTTGTAATCGCGCTGTCGATAAAGCATAAGTCCACTGCAAACCTTATGGACTTGACGTACGTCAGCGAAACAAACGAATACGACGAGGACAAAGCCGTCGAAGATATCGTGAAATTATACAACGCCTTCAACACGCCCGCCTCAATCGAAAACGGCAAATACAAAGTCATTGCGTCGCCCGAGGTTTTTGTCGAAACCGCACTTGGCAACGTTATGGCGCACATGTATGCGTCGGGCGCAACAATCTTCAAAGATGGACTTAACAAAAAGATTTTGAGCGATAAACTGTCTATTTATGCCGATTTGTCAAATGACGCGATAAACACACAGTTCTTTGACGACGAAGGCGATGTCCCCGAAAACGGCAAATCGTACCTGATTAAAGACGGCGTTTTGCGCGCGCTTTACGCCAACAAAAACTCGGCGGTTTTATATAACGTCCCCCGCGTTATTTCGTCGGTGGCATCGTACGACGGCGTCCCGTCAACAGGCTTTGGCGCACTCCGCTTCGAAGAAACCGCGCGTGACGTAAAAGACCTTGTCAATGGCGAAAAAGCCGTCCTTGTGATGATGGTAGGAGGTGGGGACACGACGTCAAGCGGTGACTACGCCTGCCCCGTTCACCTTGCTTTCCTTGTGGAAAACGGCAAAATCGTCGGCAAACTTCCACCGTTGAACGTGACCGGCAACGTGAAAGAATATCTGAACGAAGGCTACGTCGGCACGGCAGAAAAAGGCTTTCTCAACAGGCGCGGTCAATTGGCAGTCTGCGAAATGGACGTTACAGTCATTTAACTTTCAATTTTGAAAAAGAAAAAAGCGTATGCCCTCGCATACGCTTTTTTATTGACGCAAGGTTTTATAAACTTGCGCGTAAAATTGCTTTTATGTCGTCTTTTGTCAGGACTTTGTATCCGCCTTTCATCACGAGCGTGCTGTCCGCGACGGCGTCGATATCTTCCTCGCTCACGCCAAGCTCAGAAATGTTGGTCACAAGTCCGATTTTCTTCATCCATTTTTCCATTACTTTCAGACCTTCTTCGCCGACCTCATCGTTTGTCTTCCCCGCGGGATTTACGCCCCACACGTTGACGGCGTGACGAGCAAATCTTTCGGCTCCGTATGGCAAAATAAAGCGGTAATACGGCAACGACACCGCCGAAAGCGTCATACCGTGCGTTGCGTCCGTGTGCGCGCCGACGGCTTGTCCCAGCATATGGACTTCCCAGTCGGTGGTTTTGCCCTTCTCGACGAAAGTATTGAGCGCCCAAGTCGCCAACCACATAATGTTACTGCGCGCCTCGTAGTCTTGTGGATTTTCGACGGCGATATTCGCGCTGTGTATCAGCGAGCGGAGCATTCCTTCCATAATATAGTCGTTCGAGCAGTCGTCCGTGCCAGAAAAATACTGCTCGAAAATGTGCGACATAATATCGAAAATCCCCGCCACCATCTGGTATTTCGGAACGGTGAACGTGAATTCGGGATTGAGCACCGAGAATTTCGGGAATACCTCGTCGGAAAATACGTGCCCGATTTTGAGTTTTTGCGCCGTGTTCGTAATGACCGCACCGCCGTTCATCTCACTGCCCGTGCCAACCATCGTCAGGACACAGCCGATGGGGACTATCTCGCAATTCGGAGCCTCGGAACGGACGTAATACTTCTCCCACGGATCGTCGTCAAGGTGCACCGACGCCGACAACGCTTTAGCATAGTCGCACACCGAACCACCGCCGACCGCAAGTATGAAATCCGCCTTGCACGCGCGCGCCCTCTCGATGCCCTCGCGAAGCTTGTCGGTTGTGGGATTAGGCATAACGCCGGCGTCCTCGAATACGCTTTTGCCGTTTTTTGCGCAAATTTCCAAGACTTTGTCGTATATGCCGTTTTTCTTTATCGAGCCACCGCCGTACACCAACAGTACGTTTTTTCCGAACTTTGGAAGTTCTTTGTTCAGACCGTCAAGCGCGTCTTTGCCGAAATATAATCTCGTAGGGTTGCAATAGGTGAAATTTCCTAACATTTTCATCGCTCCTTTTGTTTTATAATCTCCGCCCGCCATAAATCAAACTATGACTACCTATATTTTACCACTAATCTCCTATATTGAAAATAAAATCGCCCCTGTTTTTTATTTTCGCATTTTCGATATGTACTACACTACAAACGAGCCTTTGTAAAAAGCACTGAAAAACCCGACTGCTCGTCGGGTTTTCGTCGTTTTTAATTAAATTGTTTCGTAAACGATAAGACATATCACCGCACAAAGCATAAACACCACGCCTACGATTGCCGATATCGAAACGTTTTTCTTTTTCTTTTCTTCGGAATGTACTCTTTCCTTGTATTCTTGAAAACTTTCTTTTTCTTTCCAGTCGTAGCGATGCGTTGAGAAATGCAATCTGAAAAACGACGTGAATGAATATCTTAATCCGTCGAACGCTCCTTGCCCCGACGCCCAAGATAAACCGGCGAAACCCAGCAAGACGACGCCCGCAACAAAGAAGCCGTCGCATAAAAACCTTGCCACTTCGACTTTTGAAAGACTTCCGCCGTAAACT
Source organism: uncultured Clostridia bacterium (assembly GCA_934254835.1). Classification (GTDB taxonomy): domain Bacteria; phylum Bacillota; class Clostridia; order Christensenellales; family CAG-917; genus CAG-349. Next base: position 29,400 of record CAKQMI010000013.1, read on the forward strand.
CCGTTCACGCCGGTGATGACAAAAAACAGCGTCAATCCTATGGCCAAGGAAACGATTGTTTCCGTTATCTTTTTCTTAATCAACCGTCTTTTCCTCGTTGATTACGCTTTCGACGTCGATGCCGAGGAGTTTTTTATATTCCCTTTCTTCCTCGTCGTTGCATGACACGAAATGTCCTTTCGACACCTCGCGAAGCGTGGGTTTGTCTACCGAATAATCGTGATCGGCAAGCGGATTGTAAACGATACGCACCCTCTGCTTTTCGTACACGGGATCGGGCAAAGGAATAGCCGACAGAAGCGAACGAGTGTATGGATGCAACGGGTGCTTGAACAACTCGTCCGAATCGGCAAGTTCCACCATATTGCCAAAATACATAACGGCGATTCTGTCCGAAAAATACTTGACAACCGACAAGTCGTGCGCGATAAACAGTATCGTCAGCCCCAACTCTTTTCGCAAATCGTTCAGAAGGTTGATGACCTGCGCTTGAATAGATACGTCCAACGCCGAAATGGGCTCGTCCGCAATAATGAGTTCGGGACGCATGATTATCGCCCTTGCAACACCGATACGTTGACGCTGACCACCCGAAAACTCGTGCGGATAACGTCCTGCGTGCTCTTTGACAAGACCGACTTTTTCAAGGACTTCGTAAACTTGTTTGTTGATTTCGTCCTTGTTGCGTATGCCTCTGATTTTCAGACCTTCGGCAATAATCTCGCGGACTGTCATACGGGGATCGAGCGACGCAATAGGATCCTGAAATACCATTTGGATTTTCGTGACAATTCTTTCTTTGCGCGCAAGCCTGACTTTTTTCAGAAATTCTATGAGCAATTCCTTAAATTCAGGCGATTTTTTATCCAGTTCTTTCAGTTTTGGCAGATATTCCGCCTTGACTTCGGCAACCTTTTCTCTTGCGTACTTTTTGTCACAACGTTTTTGGTCACTTTTTGCGCTTCTGATATTTCTGATTTCGACTTTCAATACTCCCGTCAATTCGGCGAAAGCGTTTTTGAAATCTTTTTTATCCTCGGGCGGGTGCTTTTTCGAAAAGTTTTTGAAAAACTTCTTGAAAGCAGACTTTATCGCGTTTTTATAGGTAAGCGTGCCTGCGCAAATGCGTCTACCCTCGAAATATACGTTGCCGTCGGTGCAGTTGTACAGTTTGATGATACTTCTGCCCGTTGTTGTTTTGCCACAACCCGACTCGCCGACAAGCCCGAAAACCTCGCCTTTTTTGATGTCGAAACTGACGTCGTTGACGGCTTTCAGCGTTGACTGACCGAGTTTGAAGTATTGCGAAAGATGCTCGACGTTCAGAAGGACTTCTTTATCACTGAAATTATTGCTCATCTTGTCCTCCTTTGTCCGCTTGCGCAGTTTCGGCTTTTTCTCTTGCCATATTTTTCATTCTTTCGATTCTGTCCGCAACAATCTTTGGCATATCGATTTTTGGCGCGTCGGGATGCAACAGCCACGTCGCGGCTTTGTGCGTGGGCGAAATCTCAAACATAGGCGGTTGCAATTCAAAATCGATTTTCATCGCATATTTGTTTCGCGCGGCAAATGCGTCACCCTTCGGCGGGTAAATCATGTTCGGCGGAGTGCCGGGGATTGCCTCGAGTTTCTCGTCGGTGTCCAAATCGGGCATTGACGACAAGAGCGCCCATGTGTAAGGATGTGCGGGAGAATAGAAAATATCCTCTGCGGTGCCCGTTTCGACAATTTTGCCGGCGTACATAACCGCAATTCTATCCGCCATATTCGCCACGACGCCGAGGTCGTGCGTAATAAAGATAATCGACAGATTTCTTTCCTTTTTAAGTTTGTTGATAAGCTCCAAAATTTGCGCCTGAATCGTGACGTCCAAAGCAGTTGTAGGCTCGTCGCAGATAAGAATATCCGGGTTTGCCGCAAGCGCGATCGCGATGACTATACGCTGGCGCATACCGCCCGAAAACTGAAAGGGATATTGACGATATCTCTTGCGCGGTTCGGGTATGCCGACCTCTTCCATAAGTTTCAGCGCTTTGTTTTTGGCGACCATACGCGTGACGCGGTAGGCGATATTTTGCGCTTTTTCTTTCAAGAAGTCGATGGTTGCGATAGTTTCCTTATCTGCGTCGAATTTTGCGACGTTTTCGATTGCTTTTTCGTAGCTTTCGACGAGTTTATCGAGGATGACGACGATATTTTGTCTTGCGAGGTCCAAGTCGATAATTTTCGCGGGGACGACCTTATAATCGGGGGTTTTTCCGCGGGCGACAATCTTATTGATTTTTCTCGTTTCCTTATCGAATCGTTTTTGTTCTTTCGCGTTATTCGGGATAGCGGAGAAGTAGGTATCGATAGCGCGGAACAAACTCGGCTCGAACGTATAGGCGGTGCTATCCTTGATGATGGCGAGCTTGTCGATGGAGTCGTTGACGGCTTCGGACAAGACCTTTGCGGTTGCCTTATAGAGTTTTTTATTAGGTTCGCCGTCGATATAGACCGCGCGATTTGCCCTGATGAGTTCGATGACGTCCTTTTTCTTTTCGGTCGATTTTTCAAACGAATGGACGATACCTTTTTTTGCGCTGTCGATAAACGAGAGCATGAAGTTATCGTCGAGGTACTGCCTCAAAAACTCGTTGAGGTTGTCGATATCGCCGTCGGGGAGCATTTCGTTGTGACCGAACGTTTTGAAGAAAGCGAACGCGAAGAAGTTGGGCATTTTCTTTCCGACGGCTTCCTTAAACTTATCGCGAAGCGCGGTAAGCGGAGCGACGACGGCGGAGTAATCCTTGACTTTGCCTCTGGTTTTTCTGACGTTATTCGCTTCGATTTTGAATGCTTTTGCGAACTCGACGATGTCCTCGTCGGCGACGTACTCATTCACGGATTTTTTGGCGTTGGCGACAATTTCTCTGACGGTGCGGGGGAAATCCGACACGGCGTTCTTTTCGATATGGAAGAGCAAATCGTCCGCGCTTTCCAATCCGTTTTCGGCGTTTTCGAATGCGACGTTGTAATCGCCCTCGAGCTTGAGGTGCAGGCGTTCAAAGGTATCGAAGTCCTTGCAAAGTTTTGCATTTTCGAGACCTTTTGGCGACTTACCATCGACGCCCATCGCGCTATTCATCTCCTCATAGAGGAGTTTCATACGGGTATTAAACGTCTTTCTCGACTCTCTGCGATTTGCGCGGTTTTTCAAAATCATCGCTTCGGTGAGTTGCATGCCGATGCGGTTGATGGGATCGAGCGCGGAAAGTGGATCCTGGAAAATCATTGCGATCTTATCCCCGCGCAGTTTATGGAATTCCTCCTCGCTTATCTGCAAGAGGTCCATACCGTCATAGATAATCTCCCCGCTCTCGACGATGGCGTTGGGCGCAGAGATGCCGATTATGGCTTTGTTCGTGACGGACTTTCCACTGCCCGACTCGCCGACGATAGCCAAGGTTTCGCCCTTGTATAAATCGAAGTCGATGCCACGCACGGCCTGAACCTTGCCCGCGTCGGTACGGAATGATATTCTCAAATCTTTGACTTCAAGTTTCTTTTCCATATCAATCCTCCGATCCTCTGAGCGACGGGTTGAACGCATCGCGGAGCCCGTTGCCGAACAAGTTGAACGAAATCATCAAAAGCGAAATAATCATCGCGGGGAAGAATATGATATGCGGAAATCTATCTATGCCTGCTTCTTTTCCGTTATATAGCATTGTACCCAACGAAGTCATATCAATTCCGTTAAAATTGATTATTCCAAGATATGCCAAAGAGGTTTCGGAAAAGATAACTCCAGGAATGACAAGAACAGAACTTGTAATAAGCGTTCCCAACGAGTTAGGGAAAATATGTCTAAACATAAGACGTGCGTCTTTTGCCCCAAGTGTCCTTGCCGCAAGAATGTATTCTTGCCCTTTAAAGCGATAGAATTGCATACGCACGCTATAAGCTGTGCCAATCCACCCTGTCAATACAAATACAAATAATAGTCCGCCTATTGCGGTTGTTTTTCCTGTATCAACAAATTGTAGTTTGAACAATGAAGTCATTACTATAAACGGAATGCCACTCAATATGTCAGTAATTCGTTCCATAATCATATCTACAGCACCGCCGTAATAACCTTCAATTGCGCCATATATTGCACCTATAGTAAGGTTTATTATCGAAACGCAAACAGCCAAAAGCAATGACAAACCCACACCTTTTGCAAGGCGAATTATAATATCATAACCTTGTGAATCCGCTCCAAACGTATGTGACGGAGTATGCCCATTGAGATATTGGTAATAGTTATAATAGAGCACACGAATTTTGTATGTCTCACTTGAACCAACTTTAGTGTAATAAACGGGTTCATACACGTTATTGCCACTTGCATCTATGATTGGGTTGCCGTCAGCATCGGTTTTAATTCTCTTAATGTAGTTAGGCGTAAGTCCCTTTTTCTTGACTTGTTCCAACGTCATTATTTTGCCACTTTCATCAAGCGGATTCTGACGCGCATCATGAGCATACCACATATTTGCACCAATGACCGTATTTCTATTAAACGAGTCAAACGCCGCCTCATTCCACTCATCAATCATTGGATAAAGCACCTGTTTGCCCGTCTTTGCTTGCCAATCAAGAATACTGTTGTATTCTTCTTCTGATATGCCTTCTACATAAATAAAGCCTACTTCGTAATATGAGTCAATGCGCAACTTTTGATACTGTTGCGTTTTTTTGCCTGCGCCTACTTGTTGCTCTGTGACTTGAATGATTTTTCTTACTGGATTTAATTCATATTTTTCAGCAGAATCCCATGAAACTTTTCCGTTTCCATTTTGATCCAAAGCTCCAAGTGCTATACCCCAATAATAAATCAAACCATTGTTTGGTTGAGTACTGGTGTATGTGCCGTCCCAAAAACCACTATTTGAATTTGACTGCGAGTCAACTTTTGGTCTTGTTTTTGCATAGTATCCGTCTGCTTCACTCATTTTAAACTTTGAGCATAGCGGTGTGATAATTGCAAAAAGAGCAATTACTACAATTATTGCTAATGCAACAACAGACGCCCTGTTTTTTCTAAACCTATTCCACGCATCTTTAAAGTAACCTACTGGTTTTGTATCGAGTTTTACATCGCTAAGCCTATCGTTTTCTTGAACAAACTCGAACATTTCTTGTGGTATTTTATTCACATTATCCATCATTTTTTCGACCCCATTCTAACTCTTGGATCAAGGAATCCATAACTCAAATCAATCAAAATGTTTGCCAATAATCCAATAAAAGTATAAAACGCCGTAACGAATACGAATACGTCATAATCTCGAAGTTGAATTGATTTAATGTACAAAGAACCGACACCTGGTACGGCGAAAATCTGTTCTATGATGAACGAACCCGACAAAATTCCAACAAAAGCGGATATAATCCCCGGTAAAATCGGAACCATTGCATTTTTAAGAGCGTGCCTAAAAATTGCTTGTCCCTTCGTAAGTCCTTTTGTCCTTGCAAGCAACATATAGTCACTTGTAAGCGCTTCAGTAAGTTCCGCTCTTGTTGAACGAGTTAATCCTGCTATTGTGCCAAAACTTAGGGAAATAACAGGTAGCATAAGACTTTTTGTCATAATAACGCTAAAATAACTTCCACCAGCATCTGCCAAAGATGACGCAATAGGTGGTAGCCAATTCGTTTTAAATGCAAACAAATATTGAACTAGGAAAGCATACACAAAACTCGGCACTGAAATAAACAACATAACACCTGTTGAAATGATTTGATCTTGCCACTTATTCTTTTTAAGTGCGGCAAAAATTCCAAGGAGAATGCCGATAGGTACGCTAATCAAAAGCGAATATATATTTATAAGCAGAGTCGGTACAATTCTATCTGTCACGACATCTGACGCATTTGCCATGTAATCTATACGCCAAGAAACGCCCCAATTCCATTCTGTTACGACGTTTTTGATATATATACCAAGTTGCTCCATTATAGGTTTATTATACCCAAGAGCTTCTCTTCTTGCTTCTTCTATCTCTGCTTGCGCACCAGTGGAATGGATTGTGTTTGGTAATGATTTTATCATTACAAAACAAATAACCATTATCGCAAAAAAGATAAAAAGCATCAAAAAAAATCTTTTTATAACATATTTTAATGTTGCCATAGTTTGTTTTTGTAATAAGTCGAGCGTTTATCTAAACGCACAACATTGCAAGCAGGGGAATTCCCCTGCTTGCAACACTTTATTTGTGCTAATTTACTAAATAACCATTTTACAGAAATTAGTATTTGAGCTGGTTATTTTGGGACTTTACATAATTATCCCATTCCATATCAGTGTAGTTATAGGTCATAAGACGAAGACCGCCATAACCATACATGATATTATAATTGAGCGTTGCATAACTGATCTTGTGTGAGAAGAGCGAGCAGTTTGTTTCAGACGCAAAAGGAATGCATTGGTATGAGGAAAGAACGGCTTTTTCAAGCTGACTCATAATATAGAGTTTTGCTTTTGCATAGGTAACAGCCGGGTATACCGTATCGCCTGTTCTCTTAAGTTTTCCGCCACCATTGATTATTACAGACCATTGTTCAAGGTCGTATTCCCATTCTTCAACTTTTCCTTCGTTCTTGAAATCATAAGTGAGTTTGAGTTTTTCCGTTCGAGGATCCCATCCGCAAGACTCATGGACTTTTTCAATGCCACCGTTGTATTCTGCACCAACATATGATCTAATTGCGCTGAACGGGTAGAATGCAGCACCGCCCCATGCTCCGCGAATCATTTCAACTTTGCCCTTTGCAATATCAGTATATCTGTTGTCGGTGTTAACACGGAACTCAAATTTAATTTTGCCTTCAAAACCAGTGCCTTTCGTTGCAGCTGCAACAAATTGATTGAGAAGACGTTCTTGTGATTTATCATCTTCTGACAGTGTTTCCGCACCAGTTGCATCGCAATGGATAAGAATTTCTTGTCCTGCGGTATATAAGCCGTCGTCGATTGCCTTGGTATAAACTGCAGTGAAAAGATTTTTTGCCGCTTGAACGTCATACCCTGTTATTGCTTTGTAAGCCTCATCCAAATTCTTATATGTCTTGCCTTCGCCGTACTCCAAACCATACAAGTCAACAATCGCTTGTTTTGCCTCATCTGTTCTACGGTAAATCGACTCAGAATCTTCCGCTACGTTATAATAGTAAATGTTGTTATAAAGAGAGTATGCAGGTTTGTAGCCTCCTGTTGCTTGAGCTGCAAGCTCAGTACGGTTTATAGCCAAGGAAATTGCCTTGCGGAAATCTTTGTAACTCAACACTTGGAGATTTTTGCCATTGTTATATTTAGCTTCCAGTTCTTTCAACTTAGCCAAATCGGATGCAAATACAAACCTAAACGTATATGTTTGATCCGTCTTGAGCAAGTTTTCAGAGTTTCGATAATTTGCAAGTTGTGAGCTGTTGAGCGTAAGCGAATCAACTTTGCCAGAAAGGAACAATCCTTCAAGCGTAGAGTCATCAGAAATGATATCTGTTACAATGTCTGTGGTTTGGAATTGTCCAACGTGCTTACCATCCGTCCAACCATACCATTTGTCGTTACGAGTCATTCTAAGTTGCTTGTCTTTTTCATAACTAACAAGTTTATAAGGACCATAACTCATATATGTATCAACGCTTGTACCATATTTTGTTGTATAAAGATCACCAACTTTGCTTTTTTGTTGATTATAAATGGGAAGATAAACAATCCAGTTGGACGTAAGGCTAATAAGGAAATAAAACTCCTCTTCAGTACCTTCACAAACATAGTCAATAGTATAGTCATCGACTTTGAGAAGTCCAACATTTTCCCAATCATAAGAATCTGCAAATTTTCCGGTATTGTAGAACAAGAACTCTTTGAACAAATCCTCGTCAACCGTGCCAGCTACTTTGTCTTTATAAATCGACAAACCAAAGTTTTTAAGATACTCATCCATAATGGAAAGCACTTCTTTCTTATTATCATTTGTAACTTTAATATATCCATATGGATTAGCCTGCTCCTTAAGCGCTTCATACGATGCTTTATCTTTTATTCTCCCCTCGTCTATGAATTGTGCAAAAGAATACGGGGCAACCGTCATATTGTTTGCATTAAGGTTAATATAAACAGAATTTTTAGTTATATCAAAAGAATAGTCAGGCGTTTCGCCCTCGCCATACGCAGGAACTACCACATCATAAATTGGAGATTCAGCTTCAAAATACTTCTTTGCATTTTTAACAGCCGCTGAGCCATCATAATATGTGTTTGCACGATAGTTACGCATTTTGGGATCAAGAAGTGCTTTCATGGACTCAACATATGTATCTGCGTTAATAGCATCTCCGTTTGCCCACTTTGCATCACGGTTAAGCGCAATACGATAAACTTTGCCTTCCTTTTGTTTATCTTTTTCAATTTCCCACTTTGCAACTTTTGCAGGATCTGCAAGATATTCTGCAGTTACGTCCGTGACCGAAGTGGCCATTTCATAAACCCATTCAAAGTTTACACCGTCAGCGGCAATGCTTATATCGACAAGCCCCATTTCGGTAAATGGAGCCAAGTAATTGTCAACGTTCGTTTCCCATGTATGGGGATTGAAGTTGACAGGTCCCGCGCCAATAGTCTCGCGAAGCGTGTATTTCATCGGATCTTTTTCTTTCTTCTTGCAAGCAGAAAGAACACCAAGACAAAGCACAAGAACCATAATCATCGCCATAATGGCAATAATTCTCTTTTTCCTCATTTTGTTACCTCCTAAAAAATTTAGTAATTTAAAGCACTACTTTATTAAAATAGTTAGTAAAATTATACCTTACGCAACTTTTAATTAACGCGCGGTTTAGAAATCAAAACGGAAGCGGGGGCGTTTTTCGGCGTTTTATACAGGTTTTTTGTATATCCGTATATTTTCTTGCATAAAAAACTTTACGCGTGTACATATATGCATCCAATCATTAATTATCGCGTGCGGGCGCGCGTGCGCCTGTCCCCTCCGCCCTCGCCGAGGTTTTGTGCGCGTCCTTCGACAAATCCATATAAAAGTTGTTGACAAATCGGATGAAAAATAGTATATTATCGATTGTTATCCGCCTTGGGGGTGTAGCTCAACTGGTAGAGCGCTTGAATGGCATTCAAGAGGTAAGGGGTTCGACCCCCCTCATCTCCACCACTTGCAAAAAAAAGAACTCGATATTCATCGAGTTCTTTTTTTATTGCGATTCGGGGGCTCTGCGCGATATCAATCGCGCTGTTGCTTCGCAACTTGAACCCCTGCGGGCTGGCGCTCCGATATGTGAACAAGTTCACCCTCTTCGCTATTACGCAAACTCCGTTTGCTACGCCCCACCCTCATCTCCACCACAGATAAAAAAGACGAACCCGATTACTGTCGGGTTCGTTTTTGTGTGTGAATAAATTGTATTCGCTCAGTTTTCGGTATTGCGGAATTTTGCGATTAGTTCAAAGCAGGGGACGCCGCCGGCGAGACCTATCAGTTGCAACTCGTCGTTTTCGAGGGTGTATTCAAGGCGAACGTGCGCGCCGTATTTTATCTCGGACTTGAACTCGATTTCAAGCGACTTCATTTCGTGAGTTTCAAGGTATTCCGCGCCATATATATGTAATTGAGCGATTCGTACCCCTTTGAATTGATGGGGGTTTCGCGCGTGATTTCTTCGTTTTGAAGAGAAGGAACGTATTGTTTCACCAACTTTGTAAGGTTGTCCTGAATTTCTTGTTTTGTGACTTGCATTTTTATACTCCTTTACGCAGAATACGTCGTTATAAAGCCCAGCGTTTTATTTTGCCCGTCGCCGTCCTTTCAAGGGCGTGCGGCATGATGCAGACGTCCCCGATTTGTCGGTCGAAAGATTTTGTTTTGTTGAATTCGTTTACCTTATTTTTCACGTCGTCCTTGTCGATATTGCCGTCCTTGTCGCCGACGAACAACGTTACGACGCCGTCTTTTTGCGCGAGCGCGATATCGTCGATATTCAATGCTTTTTGAAGTTCCGCCTCCCACTCGGCAAGATAAATTTTCGTGCCGTTTTCAAGGACGAGGATATCTTTTTTTC
>CAKQMI010000014.1 GCA_934254835.1 uncultured Clostridia bacterium
AATTGTTATTATTCATATTTTTCAGCACGGAAAAGGGATTGTAAGTATCGTCTTTGCCGTCGTCAATATTGCAGTTGCATTCGCCCTCGTTCAGATTTTTGCCACACTTCCTACAAAGACCTTTGCAATCTTTCTTGCACAGCACTTGCGAAGGCGAGGCAAGCACGACGCGCTCGGTGATGACGGGATCGAGATCGACCGTCTCGTCGTCGTAAGAAAGAGAGTATTCGTCCGGGGGATCTTTGAAAAAAGTTTCCTCCACGGGGACTTTGTATTTTACGGTGGTTTCCGCGCCACAACGGTCGCAGTCGAAAACAGCCTCGGCAGTCAAAACGCAGTTGACTGCAAGCGTGTTTTCCGAATAAGTGTACCAGCCTTTCAAATTTGCCGACGACAAAAACCTTCCGCCTCGGCTTCCCGTCAGGGAGTCGTCCAAAGGTATGGCTTCGTCAACGCTATAAAATTCGCCCTCGACGGCGTCTTTGAAATCGATAATCATCTTATACACCTATAAAACAGTAAAATTATATATATTATGCGCTTTTTTGTCAATCGAAAAAAGGCACTTCCCGTTTGAAAATAAGCCGAAAACGCCTATTTTACGAGATTTTTGGTCAGTTCTTTGGTTTCCCTTGCGATGACAAGTTCCTCATTCGTGGGGATAATCGCGACTTTCACCTTGGACGCGGGCTTCGACAAAACCGAAACGTGAGCGTCGTCAGGGTGCTCGTTCTTGTCAAAATCGAAATCGACGCCGAGATATTCCAGCCCTTCCATAACGCGTTTTCTGGTTTCGGGACTGTGCTCGCCGATTCCTCCCGTGAAAATTATCGCGTCGACGCCACCCAACACGGCAGTGAATGCACCGACGTACTTTTTGATGCGGTAACCGACCATATCGAGGGTTAATATCGCCCTTTCGTTGCCTTGTTCTGCTGAGAGCGTCACGTCACGGCAATCACTGCTGATACCGCTCACACCCAACATTCCGCATTTTTTATTCAAAAATTGCACCATTTCCGGGAGATTTTTACCAAGTTTTGCGCCCATATATTCGATTGCGGCGGGATCGATATCACCGCTTCGCGTGCCCATCATGACGCCTTCCAACGGGGTAAATCCCATCGTCGTGTCCATGCATTTTCCGTCCTTGACCGCAGAAAGCGAACTGCCGTTTCCGAGGTGGCAAATGATGATTTTTTTGTCACCGCCGAGCCACTCTCTCGCCTCGCCCGCGATATACTTGTGCGACGTGCCGTGGAAGCCGTACTTTCTGACCTTGTATTCCTCATAAATTTCATAAGGAATACCGTACATATAGGCTTTTGGGGGCATTGTCGCGTGGAAAGTCGTGTCGAAAACAAGCACCATGGGAACGTCCATGACTTCCCTGCACGCCTCGACGCACGAAATGTTGCCGGGCATATGCAAAGGTCCGAGATCGATATTCTTTTTGCACTTTGCGATGACTTCGTCATCGACGACTACACTGCACTTGAAATCTTCACCGCTGTGAAGGACGCGATGTCCGACCGCGCCGATTTCTTTGACGCTTTTTATCGCGCCGTTCTTTTCGTCCAAAAGTGCTTTCAAAACGAGTTCCATCGCCTCTTTGTGCGTGGGCATCGGGCTTTCGATGACGATTTTGTCTTTGCCCGCGACCGTCTGCGTGAGAAGGGAGTCATCGGTCGTAATTCTTTCGCAAAGTCCTTTTGCGACGACCGCCTCGTTGTCCATGTCGATGAGTTGATATTTCAAGGAACTACTGCCTGCGTTGATAACCAGAATTTTCATATTGCCACCTTATTTGGATTGAAGTGCCGTGATTGCCACCGCCGCAACGATATCTTCCGCGACGCAACCGCGAGAAAGGTCGTTGACGGGTTTTGCAAGACCTTGCATAATGGGACCGATTGCCATGCAACCGCCGAAACGTTGTGCGATTTTGTATCCGATATTGCCCGATTCGAGATTGGGGAAAACAAGTACGTTGGCTTGTCCCGCAACGTCCGAACCCGGTGCTTTTTGCTTTGCGACGACGGGAACGATTGCCGAGTCGAGTTGCAGTTCGCCGTCGATTTTGATTTCGGGGTGAGTTGCTTTGACGATGTTCAGGGCGTTGACAACCTTGTCGATACGCTCGTGCTTTGCGCTTCCCTTTGTGGAAAACGACAGCATTGCGACCTTCGGCTCGATACCGACGATACTTCTTGCGCTGTCCGCCGCTGCGACCGCAACGTCGGCAAGTTGGTTTTCGTCAGGCTCGGGAATGACCGCGCAGTCGCTGAAAATCAATGCGGGAGCGTCGGTGAAATCGTTGCCATCGGGCGGGACGATGACGAAACACGACGACACCGATTTAATGCCCGGTGCGGATTTTATAACTTGGAACGAACTTCTTAAAACGTCCGCGCTCGAAAAGGTTGCGCCACCGACAAGCCCGTCCACGTCACCGCTTTTGAGCATCAGACAGCCAAAAAACATTTCGTTGTTTTTCGTAAGTTCGAGAGCCTGCTCTTCGGTCATACCTTTCGCCTTTCTGAGTTCAAAAAGAAGGCTGGCGTATTCCTTGGTTTTTTCGGAAGTTTTGGGATTGACAATCGTCACGCCCGTAAGATCGACCTCGGGATTGTTTTTGGCGATTTCGTCGGCGTCACCGATAAGCACCACGTTGGCGATGCCACGCTTCACAAGAAGTTCAGACGCCTTTACTGCTCTTTTGTCGAAACCTTCGGCAAGTGCGATTGTTTTGTTTCTCTTTGACGCTCTTTCATAGAGTTCGTCCAAAAATTTGTTCATAAATGCCTCGTATATAATTTATTTCATTGATTTGCTTTGAAAAATAAATGCGCTTGTGTATAATTAGAGCAATAATATTATAGGTAGTAAAAATAAAAAAATCAACAGAATATGGCGGATAAAAACGAAAAAAAGAAAATAGTTGCCTGCGTTGCCGAGTTTAACCCCCTGCATACGGGACATCTGCGACTTTTCGACGCGGTGAAAAAGGAATTGAACCCCGACGTCTTCGCAATCGTGATGAGCGGAAATTTCTCGGAGCGTGGCGACGTTATGGTCAAAAATAAGCACGTCCGCGCCGAGTGGGCGATAAAAGCGGGCGCGGATATCGTCTTGGAACTTCCGTTTTTTTACGCCGTAAATTGCGCAGAAAAGTTTGCAGAAGGCGCGATGAAAACCTTGTCGTCTTTTGGCGAAACTATGACAATTGCGTTCGGGAGCGAATGCGGGGATCTTTCGATACTCCAAAATTTGTCCGACAAAGTCCACAACGAAAACGAGGAAGATAAATTAAAAATCAAGGTGGGATTGAAAAGCGGACTGAGCCTAATTAAGGCGCGCGCTTCCGCCCTTGACGACGGCGAGTTTTTCACGCCCAACAACACCCTTGCCGTCGAGTATTTGCACGCTCTTAAAAAGTACGATTTCAGCGCGTTCACCATTCGGCGAGAAGGCGAGTTTTCGGGGCTTCAAACCGACGGAAACGTTGCGTCCGCACAAGCGATAAGAAACAGCATTTTTTCGGGCAATCGCGATGAAATTTTGCGTTTTTTGCCCTCATTTGTCGAAAAATCACTTCAAAATTGCATTTCCAACGACAGCGTTTTTGACCTGATTTCCTATAAATTGAACACGATGAGTTCGGAGGAAATTAAAAACCTTCCCGAGGTCATCGAGGGGCTGGAAAACCGCATAAAAGCCGTCTCCAAAACCGCAAAATCTTATGACGAACTCATAAACGGAATTAAGTCCAAAAGATATACGATGGCGCGCGTCAAGCGTATCCTTTTGTATGCGGTGACGGGACTTGACAAAGCCACTTTGCATTCCCTTTATTCCGCACCCGCCTACGCCCGCGTGCTTGCCGTCCGCGACGACAAAAAAGACGTCCTCACACTGCTTTCTTCAGGTAACCTCGTCACCTCTTATTCGGATTTTGAAAACTCTACGGGCGGGATAAGGCAAGCTCTTGAATTTGAAAACAAAGTCGACGGCGTGTATTTCGTCGCTTCCAAGGAAAAAGAAAACTTCAATACCCTCTTCATAAAGTAATTTTTGCCACTTAATCCGCGTATAAATTAGCGTGAAGTATCGAAAAGGAATTTTTACGCTGATTATACTCTTTTTAATGTGCGCCGTTTTGATGAACCCGACAAGGTATCTTTCGTCGGTGAAAGACGGCGTAATTTTGTTTTGGGCGTCGGTACTTCCTGCACTTTTTCCATTCTTCTTTTTCACCAGAATGTTGACGGGCTTGGGATTTCCTGAAACTGTCGGAAAACTTTTTGAAAAGCCTGTCGGGCGGTTGTTCCACACCCCGAAAATCTCTGCATATATTTTCTTTATGAGCGTTCTTTCGGGATATCCCGTGGGCGCAAAACTAATTTCCGAATTTTACAAAAGCGGTGTGATAAATGCCGAAGAAAGCAAAAAAATTATATCGTTTTCGTCAACTTCCGCCCCGCTTTTTGTCATCGGGACGCTGGGCGTGTTTATGTTGAACAACGTCTTGTACGGCGTGATAATACTTGTTGCGCACTATCTGTCCGCTATAATTTCGGGACTTGTTTTTTGCAATATACGCCCGCTGAAAACCACCTCGGAAAAAGCCAGAACACCAAAACCGCTCCCCGACAACGTCATCGGCGACAGCATAAACGACAGCGTATTGTCGGTGCTGTCCGTCGGCGGACTTATCGCGATATTCAGCCTTGTCATCGACGTTTTGAGCGACCTGAATTTCTTTGCCCTATTCGGCGATTTTTCGTCGGTAGCGGTGGGTTTTTTCGAGATTACGCGCGGAGCGAAAGAGGTAATAAAAAATCCGCCAACTCTGCGCGCGCTGTTGTCGATACTGACTGCGTTCACGTCGTTTGGCGGACTGTGTATATTTTTGCAAGCGATGGCGTTTCTGAAAACCGCGAATGTCAAAGCCTCTTACTATTTTTGTGTCAAAGCCTTTCAGGGACTTTCGGGCGCGGGGATTGCCTATCTTTTTTCGCTTATGATTCCCGTTTAGGCGTTGTCGCCCGAGCGGTCGGTTTTTCTCAGTTCTTCCCTATTATTTCTTATGAGCGTCAAGGCGTCGCGAAGAGTGACCTCGCTGTCGCTTAAAACCTCGTCGATTTTACATTTTAGGTCGTACTCGACGTGGGCGCGCATATCGATGGCTTCTTGCTTGATTTTTTCGGCTTCTTCCTGCGCCTGACGGATAATATCGCTTTCGTTCAGCAGTTTGTCGCGACGGCTTTCCGCCTCTTTTATGACGTTGTTGCCGTATTCGAGAACGCGCTGTTTCTGGTTTTCGCAATCGTCGACGATATACTGCGCCTGACGCATTACGTCGGGATACGACGCGCGGATACGGTCGATAAGGTCAAGCACCTGCGCGCGGTTGACCAGCACGTCACTGCCCGAAAACACCGACTTTTTTGCGGTTGACAAGACTTGTTCCAAATCCGTAAGGTATTGCAAAAAGTTATCCATAACTCCTCCTTATTCGTGACCGTGCTCGCGGACGTAGGTCGAGCTGACGTTTTCGTGCTTGGCGTCGGTCACGAGAATCATTGTGTCTATGCCTTTATATTCAAGGTTTTGTCGTCTCAAATCGAGTTCGTATTCAAGGTCGATTGCGTTTCTGACGCCACGGAGCATAAGATCCGCGCCGACTTTTTCGCAAAAATCACACGCAAATCCGTCGTAGGCAAAAACCCTGACGTTCTTGTGTCCGTCTACGGCGTGTTTCAGCATTTTCAGGCGTTTTTCCAAACTGATTTCGTAGTGCTTTGCGGGATTTACAAGGATTGCCATATAAATCTCGTCAAAGAGTTTTTCCGCCTGTTCCAGAAGAAACAAATGTCCGCTTGTTACGGGGTTGAAACTACCCGTTATCACGACTTTCTTCGTCATACTTTATGAAATCGAGCGCGGTTTTTCCGTACTTTCTGCTGTCGGTGACGACAAGCCCGTCGGGGAGCGTCACGGGAAGGTCAAAAAGCCTTTCGAAACATATCACGCCGTCGTCGGTCAAAATGCGATAGGCGTTGATAATGTTGAACGCGTCGCGAGCAAGATTACTGCGATAGGGTGCGTCCACAAAGATTATATCATACTTTACGTCCCCTTTCAACACCGTTTTGAAGTCGCCCGAAACGACCTCGTAGTCGCCCTCGACGTTTTTCAGATTTCTGTTGATGACGTTCACCGCCTCGGGGTTATTGTCGCAAAAAACGACTTTTTTCGCGTCGCGGGATAAACACTCGATACCAAGCGCACCGCTTCCCGCAAACAAGTCCAAAACAACGCTGTCCCTCACGCGGGAACTAATAATGTTAAAAAGCGATTCTTTCACTCTGTCGCCCGTCGGGCGCGTGCTTTCTCCGTCGAGAGAATGCAAAACTTTTCCCCTATATTTCCCCGAAATAACTCTCAAATTATCCTCCTTTTCGTCCCGATTCCGTAAAGACGATTTGCATTTTTATATCATGCGACTCACATTCAATATCGTCAATTTCCTGACAATCGTACGCGACGGCGACAACCCGCCCTTTCGCATTTTTCAAATATCTGTCATAATAGCCCTTGCCGTGACCGAGCCTCGACAAGTTTTGGTCAAACGCCACCACGGGCACGACGTTGAGTTCGGCGTCGAAAAACTCCGCGCCGTCCTCCATTTCGTCAATGCCAAAGACGTTTTTCGTAAGCACCGCTTCTTTTGAATACGCCGACAACAGCATATCGTCACCGGTGACTTTCGGGATATAAACCTTGACACCGCGCGACAAAAGCCCGTCGATGATTGCGCCCGTTTGCACCTCGTTCCCTGCCGACATATATACAAACGCGCTTTTTATGGGATTTTCGTCGACGTAGGAAAGAATATCCAACGCGATGACACCGCTTTTTATGAGTTTTTCCGCATCGCTAAGAAGATTGAGCCTTGCCTTTGCAAGCGCGCGTGCCGATTTTTTATCCATATTACAACGACTTATCGAGGACGCGAACGTCGGCGCGTGACAGCAAGTCGAGCGCGTGTCCCACTTCCTTTACCTTGAAAAGTATAATTGCGTTACCGCCGTCGGTGCGGGAGTAACTGTATAAATATTCGATGCCGATATCGCCGTCGGACAGCACTTTCAACACCTTGGACAGCGCGCCGGGGACGTCGCCGATTTCAACGCCGATAAGTTCGGTCTCGGTGACGGTAAAGCCCGCATTTCTCAGTGCCTTCAACGCCCGTTCGTTATCCGTCGTGATAAACCTTGCGATACCAAAGTCCTCGGTGTCGGCAATCGACAGCGTCAGAAGGTCGATTTTTTCCCTTGCGAGCACGCCCGACAAGTCTTTCAGGCGTCCTTTTTTGTTTTCCAAAAATACGGCAAGTTGATTGACTAACATTTTTCCTCCTTATTTACCGCGCCTGTCGATGATACGCTTGGCTTTGCCCTCGCTTCTGGGCAACGAGTGCGGTGACACGATTGTGATTTTCGCCTGTACGCCCAGCATCGACTGCATATCGTGTGTGATGCGCGCTTTCACGTTTTCGATTGCGCGCACCTCGTCCGAGAATGCGTTGTCCAAAAGTTCGACCTGTATTTCCAAAGTATCGAGGCTTCCTTTTTTATCCACGATGATTTGATAATGCGGACCGATCATTCCGCCGATGTTCAACAGTACCGTCTCGATTTGCGACGGGAATATGTTGACACCGCGAATAATCAGCATATCGTCACTGCGACCTTCGATTCTGCCCATTCTTACAAGCGTCCGTCCGCACTCGCACGGCTCGGCATAAAGCGTGCAGATGTCGCGCGTTCTGTATCGTATCAACGGTATGCACTCTTTGGTCAGCGTCGTGAAAACAAGCTCGCCCTTTTCTCCGTACGGCACGGGTTGCAACGTCACCGGGTTGATGATTTCGGGATAGAAAAAATCCTCGTAAACGTGCTTTCCGCAGTGAGCCTTGCACTCCATCGCGACGCCCGGACCGCTGATTTCCGAAAGTCCGTATATGTCGAATGCCTCGATATTCAGTTTCTTTTCGATTTCGCGCCTCAATTCCTCCGTCCAAGGCTCCGCGCCGAAAATACCGATTTTGAGCATTATGTCGTCAAGCGACAACCCCGCCTCTTTCATTTCGTCGGCAAGATAGACGGCATAGGACGGCGTGCAGGCGATTGCCGTTGCGCCGAAGTCTTTCAATAACATAAGTTGGCGCATTGTGTTGCCTGACGACACGGGTATAGCCGTCGCGCCCAACTTCTCAACGCCGTAATGAAGCCCGAGACCGCCCGTGAACAAACCGTATCCGTAGGCGACGTGCACCAAATCTCTTTTGGAAAGTCCGGCGGACACAAGCGCCCTTGCGCAACATTCAGCCCAGGTGTTCAGGTCTTTTTTGGTATAACCGACAACGGTCAGTTTCCCCGTCGTACCGCTGGAAGCGTGCAGACGAACAACCTTTTTTTTGTCGCAACCGAACAGTCCGAACGGATAGTTGGCGCGTATGTCCGTTTTTACCGTGAACGGCAGTTTCGAAATGTCGTCGATTGATTGTATATCCTCGGGTTTTAAGCCGATTGCGTCCATCTTCGCGCGGTAGTACGGCACGCGGGTATAGACGTTTTTCACTTGTTTTACGAGCCTTTCCGACTGGAGCGCCGACAGGTTTTCCCGTGGCATAGTCTCGATTTTTGCGTTAAAATACTTCATTCAAAATTCCTTAGATTCAAGCCTATTATACGAATAAGATTTTACCATAATACGTCGTTTTTTTCAAGCATATTTCAAAACTTACGTTAAAACGTAAAAAACGACTTGGATTGTCCAAGCCGTTCTCAAATTGATAACTTTCAAAGTTTTCTTACAAGACGTGTTCCACGCCCTTTTTTGTGCTGAAACGATACAGCACGATTTTGTTGCCGATTGCAAGCACGGGCTCGGCGTTAAGTCGCCCCGCAAGGTCGTTTATAATGTCCTTTGCCGAGTAGTCGCTGTTTTTCAAAACATTGAGTTTAATAAGTTCGTGCGAGTCGAGCGCAATCGAGATTTGCTCGAGCACGTTGTCGGTCACGCCGTTTTTGCCGATTTGGAAAACAGGCTCCAACTTTTGTGACAATCCTTTCAAAATTGCTCTGTCTTTTGTCGTAATCATTTTTTACCTCTTTATTCAACAAATTCAAATTCAATATCCCCGACAACGATAGTATCGCCGTCTTTTGCGCCCGCCTCACGAAGCGCGCCGATTATTCCGCGATTTTGCAAGGTTTTTTGGAAATATCGAAAACTGTCGTCGTCCGACAGCGTGACGTTTTTTTGCAAAGAATCGATAAGACCGCCGTACACCAAAAAGGTGTTGTCGTCTTCCTTTTCGATTTCAAAGGACGAGTTGTCGGTTTTTTCAAACTCGAAGTTTTCGTCAACGTAAATGTCCTCGGGTTTTTCTGCGGTTTTCAAGCCCTCGATCATGGCTTTCAGCAACACGTCTATACCCTTATGGGTATAGGCAGAGATTGCAATGACCTTTTTGCCGATTTTCTTTTCAAAGTCTTTCACGGCTTTTTCGGCGTCCTTGGCTGTCAAAAGGTCAATCTTGTTGACACAAATTATCTGTTTTAGACCTGCAAGTTTTGCGCTGTATCCGTCAAGTTCTTTGTTGATTTTGACGTAGTCTTCGTACGGATCGCGCCCCTCCGAGCCCGAAATATCGACGATGTGCACAAGAAGGCGCACCCTTTCGATGTGACGCAAAAAGTCGTGACCGAGCCCCGCGCCCTCGCTCGCTCCCTCGATAAGTCCCGGAATGTCCGCGATAACGATACTTTCGTCATAGACTTTCAGCACGCCGAGATTTGGCGCAAGCGTCGTGAAATGGTAGTTGGCGATTTTGGGTTTTGCCGACGTCATTACCGACAAAAGCGTGGATTTTCCGACGTTGGGGAAGCCGATTAGTCCGATGTCCGCAATGGTTTTGAGTTCCAAAATCAGCGCGTGTTCGGTGGTTTTCGTGCCTTGTTGGGCAAAGTTCGGCGCGCGTCTTGTGGGTGTAGCAAAGCGGGCGTTGCCTCGACCGCCTCTTCCGCCTTTCAAAAGAACCTTTTCATATCCTTTTTTGTTCATATCCGCAACGACGACACCGCTTTCTTTGTCCTTTATGACGGTGCCCAAAGGTACGTTGATGATAAGGTCTTCTCCGCTTTTTCCAAAGCAGTTTCTGCCCTGTCCGTTTTCGCCGTTTTCGGCGCGGAAGTGCTTTTTGAACTTAAAATCAATGAGCGTATTCAGG
The DNA here is from genome assembly GCA_934254835.1 of uncultured Clostridia bacterium. Classification (GTDB taxonomy): domain Bacteria; phylum Bacillota; class Clostridia; order Christensenellales; family CAG-917; genus CAG-349. The sequence continues at coordinate 10,304 of CAKQMI010000014.1, forward strand.
TTGTCGTCCACGCGAAACACGACGTTTCCGCCGTTTCCGCCGTCACCGCCGTCGGGACCTCCCTGTTGGACGAACTTTTCGCGGTGGAATGAAACGATACCGTCTCCGCCGTTGCCGGCTTTACAAAATATTGTAACGTAATCTAACATATCTTCCTCTTATACCAGACAGGAATAATACGAACCTTGCAAATGGTCGCAATTTTCGCGCCTTTAAAAAAAATCATCGAAAAGTACGGCATTTTTTCTTTGTTTATATAATTCACGGCAGGCATATAAATTTTGAACAATAATTTTTATATAATAATCTATATTATTTATTTGTTTTCGTCAAGTGAGCGAAAGAGGTTTATCGCATCGAACCTGTCCTTGACGACCTGAAAACATTTTTTGCGGTTTTCGTCGCTGACGTCGTGCAGATCGGGGATTGCGATTGTTTTCATGCCCGCGTTTATCGCCGACTCGATACCGACCGTGCTGTCTTCGAGCGCAAAACAGTCTTCGGGCGCAACGCCCAAAAGTTTTGTGGCTTTTATATAAATTTCGGGCGACGGCTTCGTATGTTCGACCTCGTCCCCGCACACCGTAACGTCAAAATAATCGGATATGCCGTGGAAATTCAGTTCAAACTCCACGATTTTTCGATAAGTCGAAGTTGCAAGTCCCGTTTTCCAGCCGTCTTTTTTCAAAAACACCAAAAGTTCCTTTGCGCCGTCCATAAGCGGAGTCGGGTTTTTGAACAAGGTTTTGTTGAAGTAATCGACCGCGCCTTTTATAAATCCGACCGCGTCGAAATCTCTGCCGTACTTGTCCTTCAGAAGTTCGACGATATACTGCGGACTGACGCCCACGAATTTCAGCATAAACTCCGTGTCGTACTTGACGCCGTGCAAATCGGCGTATTCCATGACCGAGCGCATCATAACCCTTTCGGTGTCGATGAGCGTGCCGTCGAAATCGAGAATGACGTATTTTTGCATTTTATTTTTCCTTAAAACTTTCGATGATTGATTTCGAGGCAAGACGACCTGCGCCCATAGCAAGGATAACCGTTGCCGCGCCCGTCACGGCGTCACCGCCGGCATAGACGTTTTTAAGCGAGGTTTCGCCCGTTTCGGGATTGATTTTTATCGTGCCTCTGTCGTTAAATTCAAGCCCGGTTGCGCCGTCTTTCAAGATGGGGTTGGGACTTGTTCCGAGCGCGACTATTACTTCGTCACAGTCAATGTCAAATTCACTTCCGGGAACTAGTTTTGGGCTTCTTCGTCCCGACGCGTCCGGCTCGCCAAGTGCCATTTTCACACACCTGATTCCCGACACCTTTCCGTCCGTCCCTAAAATCTCGACGGGGTTTGTCAAAAGGCAAAATTCAACGCCTTCTTCCTCGGCGTGCTCGATTTCGGCACCACGCGCGGGCATCTCGGCACGACTTCTGCGATACACGAGTTTTACGCTGTCGGCACCCAATCTAAGCGCCGTTCTAACGGCGTCCATAGCGACGTTTCCCGCACCCACGACAACAACGTTTTTACCACGCTGTATCGGCGTAATCGCGTCTTTATCGTACGCTTTCATCAGATTAACCCTTGTTAAGTACTCGTTTGCGCTGTACACGCCGATGAAATTTTCGCCTTTTATATTCAAAAACGACGGCAGTCCCGCGCCCGTTCCGATGAACACGGCGTCGTACTCGTCTTTGAGTTCGGAAATGGTAAAAGTCTTGCCGATGACGGTGTTGAACTTGAATTTTACGCCCGCTTTCACGAGTTTATCGATTTCGTTTTTCACGACGTCTTTCGGCAGTCTGAATTCGGGTATACCGTAAATCAGGACGCCTCCCGCCTTATGAAACGCCTCGTAAACCGTGACGTCGATTCCGTTTTGGATAAGGTCGGCTGCGCACGTAAGTCCCGACGGACCACTGCCGATAACGGCAACTTTTTTGCCGATCTTTTCAACGGGCGTTATATCGTTTTCGTGCGCAATCGCATAGTCGCCGACGTATCTTTCAAGCCCGCCGACGGACACGCTTCCGCCCGCCTTTTCACGACGCACGCAAAACTGCTCGCACTGCTTTTCTTGCGGACAAACTCTTCCGCACACCGACGGCAAACTGTTGTCGCCTTTCAGACTTTTGACGGCGTTTTCCATATCTCCGTTTTTGATAAATCCGATGAATTTCGGGATATCGACGCCCACCGGACAGCCGTTTCTGCACGGTGCGTTTTTGCAGTTCAGACACCTTTCGGCTTCGCATTTCGCGTCCTCGTCCGAAAATCCCAACGACACTTCGTCAAAGTTGTTGCGCCTGACCTCGGGCGGTTGGTTTTTAATTTCTCGTCTTAAAAATTCAGCCATTTTTCACCTCGCCCAAAAGCCTGCAAACGTGGTCTTTTTCCTGCTCTTTATAAAATTTTGCGCGGTTTATCGCCTCGTCGAAATCGACAAGATGCCCGTCGAACTCGGGACCGTCCACGCAAGCGTACTTGACCTTTCCGTCAACCGTCAGCCTGCAACTTCCGCACATACCCGTGCCGTCCACCATGACGGTGTTCATACTGACGATGGTCTTGACGCCGTAATTTTTCGTGAGCGCGCACACGGCTTTCATCATCGGAAGCGGACCAACGGCAAAAATGCAGTCGTAAGATTTCCCGCTGTCCAGAAGACTTTTGATTTTGTCGGTGACAAATCCTTTTTCGCCACGGCTACCGTCGTCGGTCATAACAAACAGATTTTTTGCGAATTTTTTGAAGTCGTTTTCGTAAATAATAAGACTTTCGTTGCGCGCGCCGACGATGACGTCAGCCGTCGTATTCTCGCGCCACAACTGCTTTGCCTGCGGATATACGACGGCAGAACCTATGCCACCGCCGACAAGCAAAATATCGTGAAATTCCGACAAATCGGTCGGCTTCCCGAGAGGTCCTACGAAATCTTGAACACTATCGCCCTCGTTCAATCTTTCAAGCATCATCGTGGAATAACCGACGGTCTGGACAAGTATGGTTATCGTGCCTTTTTCGCGGTCGTAGTCGCACACGGTGAACGGAACTCTTTCTCCGTCCTCGTTGACGCGCAAAATGACGAACTGTCCCGCCAGCGCGCGGTGGGCGACGTCGGGCGCGAAAATCACGTATTCGTTCACCTTTTCGGAAAATTGTTTTTTACTTAGTATTTCGTACATTTTCAATAAAATAATTGCAATAATCGTGGAGATTACACCTGTCGCACGACGGGCGTTGACTTTTGCAGGTATATCGTCCGTGGAAAATCAGCGTGTGATGCAAATCGTACCAACTTTCCTTCGGAAACTCTTTTTTCAGGTCGTTCATGACGGCGTCGGGCGTCTTCCCGCTTGACAAGCCGAGCCTGTGCGAAAGCCTGAAAACGTGAGTATCGACGGGCAGAGCCTCGCCGTGATAAGCAACGCACGTCACAACGCTTGCCGTCTTGTTGCCGACGCCTTTAAGGCTTGTCAAATCGTCGAAATTTCGTGGCATTTCACCGTCAAACTTTTCGATAATATCGTGAGAAAGCGACTTTATCGCCACCGCCTTATTGTGATAAAACCCTGTGGAATAAATGAGTTTTTCCAAAGTTTCGAGGGGCAATTCGTCAAAATCTTTGGGCGTTGAAGCCACCTTAAAAAGGTCTTTCGTTACGATATTTACACGCTTATCCGTGCACTGCGCCGAAAGAACGACCGCGATAAGCAGTTGAAACGGCGTATCGAAGTCAAGCTCGCACTTGGCGTCGGGATAATCGGCTTTCAGTGTTTCGAGAAGTTGAGCGTTCTTTTCGGTCATTGTTATTTATTTTCTTCCTTTTCGGCGTTTTCTTCGGCTTTTTCCTCTTTCTTTTCTTCCCTTTCCGCCTTTTTCGTTTTGATGAGTTTCAAAGTCGAATTATACAGGCTTTCAAAGATAGGAATGGTCAGGAAAATTATCCAAGTTGGGTGCCAAATTTTCAGCGTCGCACCGATGACAACGTAAATCGCGATACAAAACAGCGTGTAAACGATAAGACGCGTGTGCTTGATGCGCATAAGGTTGTCAAAAATAAAATAAAGTGGCCAAGCAAAAAACACAATCCAACCGGGGTGCCACAGCTTGCCCAAAAATCCCATCAAAAGATAGGCAATCAGCACGATTGTGAAAATTGGAAAGCGGATTTCACCCGTCGTTATGTAGTTTTCGATGAACGAATAGTACGCGGGGACGGTCAAAAATATTACCCACGCGGGGTGCCATGCGTTCAGCGAAAAGCCAAGCGACAAAAACACCACCAGACAAATGAGCGGATACGGAATCGACTTAAAAAACGTCGTCCACGCCGTAACGCGCGGGGCTTTTTTCACCTGCTCGACGCTGTTGGACTGCTCGGCGTAACTTTTGTCGGTGTGATATTCGCCTGTTTTGTCAAACCTGTCACTGCCTCGGAAATCGTACTTTGCGTAGGTTTTTTCATATTGCTTGTCATAATCGTACTCATCGTCTACGATTTCGGGACGTTTCCCGTTGTTGGCGGCGACTTCTTCACTTTCGTTTCTTTTGTTTTCGTCGTCAAAATCAAGCATTTTAGTCCTCCTTTTTCGCGCTGTCCGCGTAATAATTTATCAAGCACCCCGACAAAATAATATCTCTTTCTGTCAAGGTGACGGTATCCATATCGAGAGTGATGCGTTTGACCGTGCCGTTTCTGACAAGGTATGCGGAAAATGAATTTTGCGCGATAAGCCTTGTCTTGACGTCGGGCATAATCACAACGTCGTTCACTTCAAATCTGTCCTTTGACAACAGCGGGAGCATACCCCAGTTGATAAGGTTGCTTCTGTATCGTTTGGTGGCGTATTCTCTTGCGATGTTCGCGCTTGCTCCCAGCACGCGCTGGCACGACGCCGCCTGCTCTCTCGCGCTTCCGTCGCCGGGCTTGACGGCGCATACGACACTGCCCATACCGACCGTTCCCATAAGTTTTAAGCCGGTTTTTTCAAGGGCGAATTTCACTTCCTCGGGGAGCACGCCCGCTTTGACGTCGTCGGCTTCCGCCTTAATGCGCTTTGCGCGCCCGACGTAGTCGGGACACTTCCTCGAAAGGGTGAATTCGGCAAGTTTTAATGGGTTGGAACGATAACTCGAAGTCTCGCCCGATGGGATAAGTTCGTCGGTGGTGGTGACTGCGTCGTCGATTGAAGCCGCGACTTTCAAAATAAGGTTGTCGGGGAGCGCGTCGATCTCGGGCCAGTCCCTGATGTTAGGGCCGTATTGCAACTGCTCGTCGGGCAAGGGATTGCGCCAACCGTTGTAAACTCTCTTTTGATAAATTTCGTCGTCGTATTCAAACGGCTTGAAATCGTCGTCGTAATCAACGTCCGTTGCGGAAGTCAGGACACCGCCGTTTCTTGCGGTTGCCGAAATACTTCTTGCGTCCATAAGCGCGACCGAGGCGATTTGAAGCCCCGCAGGCTTGCTACCCTCGCGGTTTTCAAAGTTTCTTGTGGTGTGGCGTATCGAAAGTCCGTTATTTTGCGGAGTGTCGCCCGCGCCGAAACACGGACCGCAGAAGCACGGTTTAATGACCGCGCCCGCCTCGACAAGCGTCGAAAGACTTCCCTTTTTCATAAGGTCGAGATATACGGGCATACTGCCGGGATATACGTTCAGCGAGAACGCGCCGTTACCCGTCGATGCGCCTTTCAAGATATTGCCCGCAACAGCGATATTGTCGTAAGTTCCGCCCGCGCAACCAGCGATGACGCCTTGCGACACTTTAACCTTTCCGTCAACGATTTTGTCGGTGAGCGAAAATTTGAGTTTGTCGTTGTTAAGTTCGGCACGGCACTCTCTTTCGACCTTCGACAAAATGTCATAAGGATTTTCGATGACGTCTTTCAGTTTATAAACGTTGCTGGGGTGGAAAGGCAACGCAATCATAGGCTCGACCTTTGTAAGATCCACGGTGATGGCGTCGTCGTAATAAGCAAGTTTTCCGGGACGCATTTCGGTGAAGTCGTTTTCGCGCCCGTACATTTTGAGGTAGTCGTGCGTTTTTTGGTCGGTAATCCAGATGCTTGACAGGCACGTCGTTTCGGTGGTCATGACGTCGATGCCGTTTCTGAACTCCATATCGAGGTTTTGTACGCCGTCGCCGATGAATTCCAAGACTTTATTTTTGACGATACCGCCCTTGAAAACCGCGCCTATAATTGCAAGCGCGACGTCTTGCGGACCGACGCCGTGACGGACGTTCCCCGTGAGTTCCACAGCGACGACTTCGGGATATTTGACGTCGTAGGTGCGCCCGAGAAGTTGCTTTACAAGTTCGGGACCGCCCTCGCCGATTGCCATCGTGCCGAACGCGCCGTAACGGGTGTGGCTGTCACTGCCCAAAATCATTTTTCCGCATCCTGCAAACTTTTCACGCATGAAAGAGTGTATGACCGCAACGTTTGCGGGGACGTAAACTCCACCGTATTTTTTTGCGGCGGACAGTCCGAAAACGTGGTCGTCCTCGTTGATTGTGCCTCCGACGGCGCAAAGCGAGTTGTGGCAATTCGTCAAAACGTAAGGAAGCGGAAATCTTTTGAGACCGCTGGCTTTTGCACTTTGGATAATGCCGACGTACGTTATGTCGTGCGACGCGATCGCGTCAAATCTGATGCTCAAATTTTCACCACGGTACGCCCCGCACGTTGTGTGCGCCGACAGCACCGAGTAAGCCATAGTACCCTTGAAGGCTTCTGCAATTTCCTTGTCCGAAAAGACACTGCGGATTTCGCCAAGACTTTTGAATTTTCCGTCGCAATAGTATGCGCCCGCTCTTTTTACTTTAATCAATTTTGGACTCCTTATTCGGTTTTATGCAAAGGCGATTTGACGCCCGCGCAAAATATACAAATATATTTTATTATACATAATAAATCCAAAAATTCAAAACGTTTTGACAAATAAATAAATCGAAAGGAAAAACTATTGTATAAAGCGCAAATTTGTGGTACAATGTTTCAAGGTGATTTTATGAAATATAAGATGAAATTTTCCACTGCGGTTTATGTTCTCATCACTGCGGTGATTATTATCTCAATTGCATCAATCGTACTTGACGCGCTTATTTTGGCAGGTAAAGGCGGTTTTACGCAAGGAAACGTTGCAATAACGTCCGTGTCGCTTGTATGCGCGGTACTACTTCTTGCGTGCTGTTTTTTGATACTTTTCAACTCGAAATACTCTTTTTCAAAAAACGGATTTACTATTGTTTACGGCGTGATTCCTCGCGTTATCCCCTACGAAAACGTTTTGGCGTCGGCAAAAGAAAAACTTACCGGTAAACTTTACCTTCAATATAAAGACTTGGACAAGAAAAACGAATTCTCGGTCATTGCCGTAAACGTAGACGAAAAATTCAACGATGCGATTATTGACGAACTTAAAAAACGCAACGAAAATTTCAGAAGTCTGAACACCGACGACGACAAAGAATAAGCGATAATACATCGTTTTTTGACATATTATCGTCGATATTTAATCGTTTTTGACTTTTTGACAAATTTTTCGCATTAAAATACTTGAATATTTTCTCGGTATAGATTATTATATAATAAATGAAACGAAGCATTAGGGAGGAATTGTATGGATTCTAAATTAGAGGCTCATATTGACGAAATATTTATTGACGTTCCCAAAACCGACAAAATGGTTACTATGATTAACCGTATCAAGTCGAAGGCGAACAGCAAATTTCTTCAAATCCGCGATCAAGGTTATTCCAGAAGCGTCGCTTTTAACGAGGTCGACGACTGGCTGATGAAAGCAAAAGTCATCGTTGACGAAGAGGTCGGCAAACTTACGCCGGCTGAACTTGCCACGATTAAACCCGCGGACAATCCTTACAGCGCACCCGTTGGCGAGGTCGTCTCCAACGCTTCACTCGACGACGGCGAACAAGCGGTCATCGTGGAAAGAGACTACGGCGCTCCCGCCCCCACCTTTGATTCTGCACCCATGCAATACGACACCGCTGTGGATATGTCCTATTCTTCCGACACTGAGGAACCCGTTGCTCCCGCCGAGGAAGCACCCGCTCCCGTTGTCGCCGAAGAAAAACCCGCCAAAGAAAAACGCGAAAAATCCAAAAAACGCAAGAAAGAAGAAGTCGAAGAAGACGACATCGTCGTCCCCGTCAAGTCTTCGGGCGTCGCAGGGAAAGTCATCGGCGGTATCTGCCTTGTCGGCGGTATTGCCCTTGTGGTTGTCGCCGCATTGATGATCGTCGGCATTATTTAATAATTAAAATACAAAACAGCAAAATAGCGTGCTTTTGCACGCTATTATTTTTTTCCTCGTAATTTCCGATAAATTAAAATTACGTCATTGCGAGGCACTCATCTTACGTCATTGCGAGGCATCGCCGTCGGCGATGCCGTGGCAATCTCCCGGAAGGGAAACCGCACAAACGTCAGTAGAATGAGGTGCCTTCCCAGGAGATTCTCACGTCGCCCCGTTGGGGCTCCTCAGAATGACAATTTGGTTTGTCATTGCGAGGCTCACTCTCTTATGTCATTGCGAGGCATACTCTCTTATGTCTTTGCGAGACGCACTTCTTATTGTCATTGCGAGGCATCGCCCATTATGGGGCCCCCAAAAGATACTTTGTACTTTTGGGGAGGAGGAGCACACAAACAAAAGAGTGAGCATTGTTCAAAGAATAATGCGATTTCAAAAGTGAAGTGTGCGACGTGGTGGCAATCTCCCGGAAGGGAAACCGCACAAAAAATCCCGAAAAGCATTTTCGGGATTTTTATCTGTGTTTTTTGTAACTGTGATCTTGTTTTGTGTGTTTACAAAACGTCCAACGGCTTAAAGAATCCGTCCAGACAGTTTTCCATAAAATACTTGACCTCTGGCATAGTCATATCGATGGCGTTAAGCGTGGTTTTTTCGGCAATCGAAAACTCGCCGTTGCCGGACGCCGTTTCCTCGACGCACTTGATATACGCCGAAATTTTATCGGCTGACTTTATGATTTTGCCCTCAACGCTTTCGCTGTCGACCGAAAAATACTTTTCGTACTCTTCCCTCAAAAAGTCGGGGAGCATATCCAAAAGTTTTTCATCGGCGAGTTTTTCAAAGTCCTTATAGGCGGATTTGAGCGCGGTGTTGTAGTACTTGACCGGCGTCGGCATATCGCCCGTAATGACCTCGGAACTGTCGTGGAAAAGCGCGGACGTTGCAACAAAATCCGCATCGACGTTGCCCGAAAACTTCTTATTTTTGATAATCGCAAGCGCGTGCGCGATGACAGCCACCTGAAAGGAATGTTCAAACAGGTTTTCGTCGTAGTTGGCGCGCATCAGGCACCACCTGCGGATATATTTCATTCGGTTTATCAATGCGTAAAAATTGCTCATGGTCAGATAATATACTTTTCGGATTTTTGGGGACGGGATTCAAGCTCCGCCTTTTTTTCTTCGTAGCCTTTTCTGTTGAACAAGGCGTACGTTGCGTTTTTGCCCTCCTCGACGCCGGGTTGGTTGTAGGTGTCGATGTTCAAAAGCGCGCCCTCGTATGCGGTCTGCAACTGATAAAAATACAAAAGTTGACCGATTGTGAATGCGTTGACTTCGGGCAAAATAATGGTGTTGTTGAGCCTTCCCGATTTCATCAGCGCGTATTCGGTTGCCTCGCGCTCGGTGTTCAGAAGTTTGCCAAGCGTCGCACCGCACAGGAAGTTGACGTTGGGATATTCTTCGGCGCCGTCGGGAATTAAAAGTTCGCTTCTGAAACTCTCCACCGCGATGAAAGTCACGACTTTGTCAAAAGGACCTTCGGTGTAAAGTTGGACTTGCGAATGTTGGTCGGTGACGCCCAGCGATTTGACGGGAGTTTGCCCTGCAAAAACGTAGTTGCCGTCCAAATCTTTCGCCTTGCCGAGGCTTTCGCCCCAAAGTTGGCAGTACCAGTCCGCCATATATTTCAAGCTATCGGCGTACGGCATCATAACCGAGATGTTGCAACCTTTTTTCATTGCGATATTTTGCAAAACGGCGGACATCAAAGCGGGGTTTTTGGCGGGATTTGACTTGTTGCAAGTCTTATCCATAAATTCCGCGCCCGAAAGCAAGCCTTTGATATCTATGCCGAGCACCGCCGCAGGGAGCAATCCCACAGGGCAAAGTTCCGAAAATCTTCCACCCACTCCGTCGGGAATGAAAAAGGTTTTGAATCCTTCGGCTTTTGCGATTTTGATGAGGTTGCCGGAGTTTTCGGACGTTGTTGCGATGATATTGTTTTTGTAATTATCGCCGAGTTTTTCCTTCAAAATTTCGGTGATGATGAGGTATTGGCTCATCGTTTCGGAGGTCGCGCCCGATTTTGTGATGACGTTGAACATGGTTTTTGCGGGATCGATGATATCGAACAGCGCGTTCATACGCTCGGGATCGATGTTGTCCTCGACGTAAAACTTCGGTGCTTTCCTGACTTTTTTGGGAAGTTCGTTGTGGTGGAGGTGGCACAGTGCCTGATACACCGCGATAGGACCGAGCGCGCTTCCGCCGATGCCCAAAACGACGAAGTTGTCAAAGTTTTTTCTGACGTTTTTTGCGGTGGCGAGGATATCTTCGACGATTTCCTTTTGGTTGTAAGGAAGTTCCGTCCAGCCCATCCAGCCTTTTCCGCGGTTTTCCGCAACGAAATCAAAGGCGGTTTTTGCGGGAGCGTTCATCTGTGACAATTCCTTATCGGAAAAGCCGTTTTCGCCGATAAACGACGCCATCATATTGTTGTAGTCGAATTTAAGTTTGTTTTCAATCTTGTTGTACTTCATAAAAAGCCTCTCGATTTTATTTAACTTTCCCCAAAATATCGTTAAGATAATCGACGCAATCTTTCACGTCGGAGTATTTGTCGTAGTTGCCGGAATACAGCTCGATCATCAACGGACCGTCATAGCCCGCGTCTTTCAGCCTTGAAAAGAGGTCGTAATAATCGACGATGCCCTTTCCGGGACGCAAAATATTGCCGTTGTCGTCGTAGTCGGTCAGATGGACGTTGTTAAGACGCCCTTCCATCGCCGGGATAAAGTCGCGATAGTTGAGCCCCGCCTGCATAACCTGCTTTATATCGAGCGTACATTTCACGCTTTTGCTGTACTCTTTCAAATCGGTAAAAAACTCGGGATAGCTGAAATACGCCCAGTGCACCGTTTCGTACGACGTATCGATGCCGTATTCTTTGGAAATCGCGCAAAGTTCCTCGATTCTTGCGCCGAGCTTTTGAAAATCGAAAGTGTACGCCCGTCTTTTCAAGCGAGTACCGCCGTGATAAGTATACGACTTGGCGTTCAAAAGTTTTCCGTTTTCCAAAACCTGCCTGAAAAACACCTCGGAGTCGTCGCGCGCCCTTTTCGTCGGATTGTTGAGGTTTGGCTCGTAATTCAGGTTGCTGGCGTGCACCGAATAAACCTTTACGCCTGCATTTTCGGAATTTTGTTTGAAAAGTCTGCCAAACTCCGGCGTATATTCGGAAAAGGTGTCCATAAACACCTCGCACACGTTTGCGCCCGCGTCTTTTATGTATTCAAAAGTGTCTTCTGTCGGCAACTTTGCAAAGTACGTCGCCGTGCTGATTCCTATTTCCATAAGGTGTATTATATTATAAATATAAAATTATTACAAGAATATTTGCCTTTTCTTGCGATTTTTTATTCAATCGACGTCATATTGTCGCTTTTTCTTGGAAAAATTTGCAAAAATTCGCACGAAAATTTTTGAAAGAGTATTGCGATGACACCAAAATAATGATATAATTTAATTAGTCCAAGATAAGGAGGCATTGATTTATGCGTATTGAAATTATAGGACGAAATTACAACGTACCCGACAGATTGAAATCGGTCATCGAAAAAAAGTTTGAAAAACTCAATAAGTACTTCGACAAAAAAGATACCGAGTCCAAACTGTCCAGCTACATCGAAAAGGACGGCGCCGTCGCGAAATTCGTTTGCACGCAAGAGAAAAATCGCGAACGCTATACCCTCGAGGCAACCATCTACTTCGGCGACAGAATGATCCGCGCGGAAGAAACTTCCGAAAATATCTACGACAACGTGGACATCGTCATTCCTATGCTCGAAAGACAAATGCGCAAGGTTCGCACCAAAATCGAGAGAAGTTATAAGTCGCACGACAACAACGATTTCTCCGACGACTTCTTCGACGTCCCCGAACTTCCCGAACTTAAGGCAGTCCGCACCAAGGAGTTTGAGCTGAAACCTCTCACCGTTGACGCCGCAATCGACCAGCTTACTTTGCTCGACCACGACTTCTTCCTTTATCTCAACCCCGAAACGGGCAAGGTCAATGTGGTTTACAAACGCCACAAAGGCGACGTGGGCGTCATCGAATGCATCTATTAAAATTTTGAAAAATTAAATTATAACAAATGCACAACACAAAATCCACCGAGTTTTCTCGGTGGATTTTCATTTGCTTTTCGTTTACTTTTCTTCCTTAAAATCGAGTTGTCCGTCAACGAGCGTTATCAAAACTTTGCTGTTTTCCGATATATTGCCCTTCAGAATTTCTTCCGAAAGTCTGTCCTCGACCTGACGTTGAATCGTCCTTCTCATCGGTCTTGCGCCGTACTCTTTGTCATAGCCTTTATCCACAAGATGGGCTTTGGCTTCGTCCGAGATTTCCAGCGAAATTCCGTGTTCTTCAAGGCGTTTTTCAAGGTTTTTCAGCATAATGTCGGCAATCTTTTCGACGTCGGCTTTTTCAAGCGGGGTGAACACAACGATTTCGTCAATGCGGTTGATAAATTCTGGTTTCATCACCTGTTTCAACGCATTGATTTGTCTGTCGCGGACGTCGTCGTAGTCTTCCTCGTTTGAAAAACCGAGGCGTTGCGTCTTGTTGAGTTCGCTTGCGCCGACGTTGCTGGTCATGATGATTATCGTGTTTTTGAAACTTATCGTCCTGCCGTGACTGTCGGTAAGTCTGCCGTCTTCGAGGATTTGCAACAACATATTGAACACGTCGGGGTGCGCCTTTTCGATTTCGTCGAACAGCACAACCGAATAGGGTTTGCGTCTGACTTTTTCGGTGAGTTGTCCGCCCTCGTCAAAGCCGACGTAGCCGGGCGCGCTTCCGATAAGTTTCGACACGTTCGCCTTTTCCATATACTCGCTCATATCCACGCGTATCATCAGATTTTCGTCGCCGAACATTGCCTCGGCAAGTGCTTTTGACAGTTCGGTTTTGCCGACGCCCGTCGGTCCCAAGAAGATAAAACTGCCTATTGGGCGCTTCGGATCGGCGATGCCAGCCCTTGCGCGTTTTATCGCCCTCGCAACAGCCGAAACAGCCTCGCTTTGACCGATTACGCGTTTGTGCAGTGTATTTTCGAGGTTTAACAGCCGTTTGCTTTCGGCTTCGGTCAATTTCGCCACGGGGATACCCGTCCAGTCGGCAACGATTTCGGCAATATCTTCTTCGCCGATGGAAAGTTTTGCGTTGGCTTTTTCTTTGTCGTAATTCTCGCGACCTTCGTCAACGATTTTTTTGAGTTTATCCCTTTCGACTTTCAACTTTTCGGCTTTTTCAAATTGCTCGTTGTGCGACGCCTCTTTGATGTCGTAGTTCAGACTTGCAAGTTTTTCTTCGGCTTTTTTGATGTCGTCGGGGAGCGAAAACGCAAATATTCTTTTCCTGCTCGACGCCTCGTCCACAAGGTCGATTGCCTTGTCGGGCAAAAACCTGTCGGTAATGTACCTGTCCGAAAGATTTGCGGCAGCCTCGATAGCCTCGTCGGTGATTTCGACTTTGTGGTGCGCCTCGTATTTGTCGCGAAGTCCCTTTAATATCAGCACCGTATCGTCAACCGACGGCTGATCCACAACGATGGGTTGGAAACGACGTTCGAGTGCGGCGTCTTTTTCGATATATTTTCGGTATTCGTCGATTGTCGTTGCGCCGATTGTCTGGATTTCGCCCCTCGCGAGCATAGGTTTTAAGATATTGGCGGCGTCAACCGCGCCTTCCGCACCGCCTGCGTTAACAATCGTGTGAATTTCGTCGATGAAAAGTATTATGTCGCCCGCCTTTTTCACTGTTTCGAGCGCGACTTTGAACCTTTCTTCAAATTCACCGCGGTATTTCGTACCGGCGACTATGCTTGCCATATCCAGCGAAAAAACCTTTTTGCCCTTCAATGCGTCGGGGACTTGGTCGTTGACGATATTGAGCGCAAGCCCTTCTGACACAGCCGACTTGCCGACGCCCGGCTCGCCGATAAGGACGGGATTGTTTTTCGTGCGACGGCACAAAATTTGGATTATCCTTTCGATTTCCTTATCGCGCCCGATGACGGGATCCAGTTTGTTTTCTTTGGCTTTTTGCGTGAGGTCGATGCCGAAACCTTCAAGTTCTTTCAGTCCACCGCCCGCGGTTTTTCCATCGCCCGACTTAAAGCGACGGTCCTCCTCGACGCCAAATCCTCTTATGCGTTTATTGACGTTTTCAAGGGCGTCGTTCACGGTTTCCTCGCGGTTATCGCCCTCTTTTTCGCTCCGCTCATAGCGTGAGAAGTTGCGGGTTTTTTCCTCGTCCAAAACATTTGCGACGTCGTTTTGAAGTGCCAAAAAATTGTCCGCGGAATTCGTAAGAATTGTGTATGCGATACTATCCTGCTCGCAAATAATCGACGCAAGCAAATGCTCGCTCCCGACGACGTCCTCTCCGCACTCCGCAGCAAGAACCTGTGCGTTCGACAGAATTCGCTTGGTTCTGACCGAGTAATACGGCTCGGTTTTCAGGCTCACCGCGTGAAAGCAATTTTGGATTCTCGAAAGCGTCACTCCGTGCAATTTCAAAAGGTTGTTGGCAATCGAGCCGTCGATAACGACGATGCCGGCAAGCAAATGTTCACTGCCGATTTCACCGCCCGTCTGCGTCGCGACGTTGTACGCTTCCTGCTTAATTCTTTGTACGTTTTTACTGTCCTGAATCATAATTGCCTCCGATTATTTCAAGTTTTCAAGTGTATGTCTGACCAGCGCGGCACGCACCAAATCGCGTTCGTCCGCGTTCAGACTGTATGACTTCGCAATCTTCACAAGATTGGCAGGTTGTGCATCAAGAATGAGTTTATCCAACGATTTGACGTCGTTAAACTCGATTACGTTCATTGCCATACCAAGTTTAAGGTATGCAACAAGTTCCATAAACTCGCCCGACGACAAAAGTCTTGCGTTCTTCAAAATGCCGTAGGCGCGATACGCTTTGTCGGTGAGTTCGTCTTTTCGGTTGGTCAAAAGTTGGCGTCTTAACCCTTGCTCGGACGCGCACATTTCGCTGACGACTTTAGACACGTTGTCGATAATTTCTCGTTCGGTAAGACCTATCGAGCGGGCGTTTGAAAGTTGATACATACACCCGACGGGATTGCTCCTTTCGCCGTAAACGCCACGGAAAGTAAGCCCGTTATCCTTTGCGATGAGCAGGAAATTTTCAATCATATCCGTGAAGGTCATCGCCGGCAAAAACACCATCACCGACGCTCTCATACCCGTGCCGACGTTCGTCAGACACGCCGTGAGATAGCCGAATTCGCTGTCGTACGCGACGTCCATCGTTTTGCTCAGATTATCGTCGTAGCGGTCAATCGCGTTGTAACATTCTTGCAGTTGAAAGCCATTTTTTATGCACTGCGCGCGGATATGGTCCTCCTCGTTTATCATAACGGCGATGCTTTCGTCGTCGGACAGCAACAGCGCGCCCAAATCCTTTTTCGCAAGGTCGGGGCTTATGAGGTGTCTTTCGACAAGCGCCTGCCTGTCAACGTCGCGAAGATCGGACATAAACACAAGCTGATGCTCGAAGTCGGCTGAACGGTCGGCGCATTTTACAAGATAGGCGACCTCTTCGACGGTAATTCCCCTTTGCGGAAACGGAATCCCCGCCGAGTTTCTGGCAAGTCGTACCCTCGACGATACGACCACGTTTTTCGTATTATCGTTTGTCATCGTCGCCACCTCTCAAAAAATCAAGAATTTCCTCAGCGTCGTCGAAGCGTCCCTCGTCCTTTGCAAGGTGGTACTGCTCGCGCATGCTCTCGACGTCGGACAGACTGACGGTTTTATTTTTGCGCCCGACTTTTTTGCGTTTTCCGACGTGCTTTCTCGTGCCGTGCAACGCGTGGATATTGTTCAAAACAACACTTCTGAACACGTTGTAGCACTCACTGCAACCGACGTATTGACTGCCCTCGACCTCGGAAAGTCGCGTATGACACACGGGACACTCCGGCTCTTTTTGCATAAAAGCCTGATAAACGGGCATTGTGTTTCCACCGCGTTTCACCATACACTCGTCGCAAAGCGCAACCTCGTAGGCGTGCCCGTTAAGTTCGATTGTGGATAGCGTCGTTGCCGGACGCATTTGACAGTCGTCGCAAATCCGACCGCTGTAATTTCGCATAACTACCTCTTTAATATTTGTATAATGGTTTCTTTCAAAATATTGCTTCTGATGACGTCGGCGACGTGTTGCGGGGCGGTCAACGCCTTGTCGCAGGTCGCGGTCAACAGTATATTGCCCTCGTCTTTCGTGATGACGTTGTCCTCCACAAGGTGCTCGATAATCTGCTTGGTGCGAGTATAGCTTGTGGGATTGTCAAGCGACGGCAATATGCTTTCAAGATATCCGTTTTGTTTGGCGTCAAATTTTTCGATGCGGATAAACCCGCCACCGCCACGCTGTCCGACCACGTTGAAGCCCCTCTCCGTCGTGAAGCGGGTTTTCAAAACGTAGTTGATTTGGCTGGGCGCGCACTGAAAATAGGACGCAAGTTCGTTACGGCTGATTTCCGCACTCTTGTCGTCCCCCATAATCTCGATTATGAAGTTTTCGATAACGTCGCTGACTTTCATATGTTCGCTCAAAATTTGACTTTCTTTGACCTTAATTTTATTATACCCATATTCTGCCCCGATTGTCAAGGTTTTTTATTGCACTTTTTCACGGATTTTTGACGAAATATCGCAAAAATGTTTTCTACAAAATTCTCTGCAATAAAGTGAAAAATCAAACTTACAGCGATTTTTTTCATAACAAAAGCCACCGCTTTCACGGTGGCTAATTTGTTTGTTTTACCCTATTAGTTTCTGGGGTTTTTAATGTTTGCTTGAGCCGCTGCAAGGCGTGCAATGGGCACGCGGAAGGGACTGCAAGATACATAGTTCAAGCCGATCTTGTGGCAGAACTCGATGGAGGAAGGATCACCGCCGTGTTCACCGCAGATACCGCAGTGAATGTCTTTGCGGGTTTCGTGTCCCATCTTGACAGCATAATCCATAAGTTTGCCGACGCCGGTGGTGTCAAGACGTGCAAACGGATCAGACTCGAAGATTTTGTTCTTATAGTACGAAGGCAAGAATTTGCTTGCGTCGTCACGGCTGAAACCGAAGGTCATTTGCGTAAGGTCGTTGGTACCGAAGCAGAAGAATTCGGCTTCTTTTGCGATTTCGTGATACGTTACCGCAAGACGGCATCCGCGATGTCCCATCATCGGGTTGAATTCGTGCAGAGAATCGCAGATAATCTTGATTTCTTGAACGGTCTTGCCCTGTGCTTTTGCAAGTTCTTCGATGTCCTTTTCTTCGGTGGGAACGAACTCGTGAAGCGGGGGATCGAGGAAACGAATGGTGACGGGATGTCCTTCGAGGGCTTCCATAAGACCTTCGAAGTCAGCCTGTTGCATAGGCTCGATCTTATCAAGGGCTTTTCTGCGTTCTTCGACGGTTTCGGAGCAAATCATCTCACGGAACTTATCGATACGGCCGGGGCCGAAGAACATGTGCTCGGTACGGCAAAGACCGATGCCCTGTGCGCCAAGTTCAGCCGCGCGTTTTGCGTCGGCGGGAGTGTCGGCGTTGGTGCGGACAGCCATTGCTTTATATTTGTCGGCAAGACGCATAATCCTTCCGAAGTATCCGCTGTTGGGATCTGCGGGGACGGTCTTGATTGCGATGTCGTAAATGTTGCCGGTGCTTCCGTCGAGGGAGAGGTCGTCGCCTTCGTGGAAGGTTTTTCCGCCAAGTTCAAAGAATTTTTCGGCTTCGTGCATTTTGATGTCACCGCAACCCGAAACACAGCAGGTGCCCATTCCGCGAGCGACAACAGCCGCGTGGGAGGTTTGACCGCCACGAACGGTGAGGATACCTTGTGCGTATTTCATGCCCTCGATGTCTTCGGGAGAAGTTTCGAGACGGACGAGAATGACTTTCTTGCCTGCTTGACCGAGTTTGACAGCGTCTTCGGGAGTGAAAACGATGGTGCCTGCGGCTGCGCCCGGAGAAGCGGCGATACCTTTGCCGACGACGTTGTTTTTATCGGCGTTTTTGAGAGCCGTTGCGTCGAACTGAGGATGCAAAAGCATATCAAGCGTTTTTGCGTCGATTTGGAGGAGCGCTTCCTTTTCGTTGATCATGCCCTCGTCGATGAGGTCGCAAGCGATACGGATAGCGGCGGCGGCGGTACGTTTGCCGTTTCTGGTTTGAAGCATATAGAGTTTGCCACGTTCGATGGTGAATTCCATATCCTGCATATCGCGGTAGTGGTTTTCAAGAGTATCGCAAACGGCAAGGAACTGTTTGTAAACGTCGGGAAGAACTTCCGCCATTTGGCTGATGGGCATCGGGGTGCGAACGCCTGCGACGACGTCTTCGCCCTGAGCGTTCATCAAGAACTCGCCCATAAGACCTTTTTCGCCGGTTGCGGGATTGCGCGTGAATGCAACGCCCGTTCCGCAATCGTCGCCCATGTTACCGAAAGCCATCATTTGTACGTTGACCGCGGTGCCCCAGCTGTAAGGAATGTCGTGGTCCATACGATAGATGTTGGCGCGGGGGTTGTCCCAGCTTCTGAAAACGGCTTTGATTGCGCCGAAGAGTTGCTCTTTCGGATCGGACGGGAAGTCGTTGCCGATTTTTGCTTTGTATTCTGCCTTGAACTGATTTGCAAGTTCTTTAAGGTCGCCCGCGTCGAGGTCGATATCTTGTTGTACGCCCTTTTCCGCTTTCATTTTGTCGATGAGTTCCTCAAAGTACTTCTTGCCGACTTCCATAACAACGTCGGAGTACATTTGAATGAAACGACGATAGCAGTCCCACGCCCAACGGGGGTTGCCGGATTTTGCCGAAAGAACTTCGACAACTTCTTCGTTAAGACCAAGGTTGAGAATGGTGTCCATCATGCCGGGCATCGATGCGCGTGCGCCCGAACGGACGGAAACGAGAAGGGGATTTTCTTTATCGCCGAATTTCTTGCCGGTGATATTCTCGAGTTTTTCGATGTTGTCCATAATTTCGGCTTGGATATCGTCATTGATTCTCTTGCCGTCTTCGTAGTACTGCGTGCAGGCTTCGGTCGAAATGGTAAAACCTTGGGGAACAGGAAGACCGATGTTGGTCATTTCCGCGAGGTTTGCACCCTTACCGCCGAGAAGTTCACGCATGTTGGCGTTACCTTCGGTGAAAAGATAAACGTACTTTTTCATAAAATAAAAACCTCCAAACGATTTTAATTACAATTTAATGCTATAAAATAATATAACAAATAACAAATAAAAGCAAACGAAAAAGGGTGCTTTTGACTTTTTTTATATAAAAAAAGGAAAATAAATCAAAGTTTTGAAAATTCTTCGAATGAATAATTCTTCTTGACGCCCGTAAAAAACGACAAAATGCCCGTGGTATCTCTTAAAAGCCTTGTGACTTCCTGCACTTCGCCCTGCCGTTTTTCCGTCAAAATCTCGACGTCGGACTTTGAAAACGATATGTAGTTCAAACTGCGATTTGAGTATTCGACGACACCGCCGATATAATAATCGAAGCAAACTTTTTCTTCGCTTGCAAGGCTTTTTCCACTGAGTGCGGAAGTCGAAAAATTGAGTTCGTACCCGACGATTTTAAGTACGTCGTTTATAAATTTCAAAAGTGAGTTTTCGGGGGGAATTTCAAGGTTGTACGCAAGCCTTTCAAGCGTTTTCGTGCCGACGATCAGCAATGCCCGCACGGTGTCGGTATCTGCGTTTTCCGACAGTTTATCCAACCATTCCAGCACGCTAAACC
Source organism: uncultured Clostridia bacterium (assembly GCA_934254835.1). Taxonomy (GTDB): domain Bacteria; phylum Bacillota; class Clostridia; order Christensenellales; family CAG-917; genus CAG-349. The sequence goes on from CAKQMI010000014.1 coordinate 30,436, forward strand.
CCGCATAGTAGCGTTTCAGGTCGAAAACGATATCGTTGAAATTGTCGTAAAGTTCGCACCCTTTCAAGGTATAGCGTCCCTTGTTTTCAAAGACGATATACTCGCCGAAACACAAAGGAGAAGACGCAAATTTAAGTTTCGCCTTCGGGTTTTTGACGCCCGTCGCTTTCACCAAAATTTTGCCCTTCTCCGCAGTGCATAGCGTGATTAACTTGTCGTTGTCCTTATAATCGACAACTCGTACGCAAAGCGCGTTAAGTTTCTCGTCCATCGTCTTTCATTTCGGAATCACCCCGTCTTACCGCATTGTAAAAGAGATAAGTTGCGGGCGAGCCCGTCTTTTCAAATAACTTCCACGAAACTTTTTTTGCGTCCATACAAGCCCTCACGGTGTTAACTTGTGCGGATTTTCAAAAGTTATGCGTGAAAATCAAAAATATTTTATACTTCTTTTTTGTCGTATCCCAAGTTTTTGAGAAGGTAGTCGCTGTCGCGCCAATCCTCTTTCACCCTTACCCAAAGGGTAAGATACACCTGCTCACCGCACATTTCCTCGATGTCCTGACGGGCGTATGTTGCGATTTTTTTCAGCATTTCGCCCTTTTTGCCGATGATAATGGGCTTGTGCGTGTCCTTTTCGCAGACGATGTCGGCGTCGATGTCGTACATACTGCCGTCCTCGCGCATTTCAAACTTATTGATATTGACGCAAATGCCGTAAGGAATTTCTTTTTCCAAAAGTTTCAACGCCTTTTCGCGAATGATTTCGGACGCCATAAAACGCATGGTTTTGTCTGTGAAAACGTCGTCGTCGTACATTTTTTCGCCCTCTGGCATAAGCGCGACAAGCTGTTTTATAATCTCGTCCACGTTCTCGTTTTTCTTCGCCGAAACGGGCACGACGGCTTTGATTTTGTCGTACTGCTTTAAGCCTTCCAACTGTTTGAAAATCTTTTCTTTGGTGACGACGTCGGTCTTATTAAGCGCGACTACGACGGGCGTTTTGCCGTCCAAATGCTCGTCCAAAAACTTCTTGTCGAAGTCGTCGAAACCTTTGTCGCCGTTGACGACGTAAAGTATCGCGTCCACGCCTTCGAGTGCCGTCGATACGCTTTTCATCATATAGTCGCCCAGCTTATTTCGACTGTTGTGCAACCCCGGCGTATCGGTGAAAACCAACTGAAAATCGTCGCCGTTGACAATGCCCGTGATTTTGTTGCGCGTCGTCTGCGGACGCCAACTCACGATTGCGACTTTTTCGCCGACCATGGCGTTCAGAAGGGTGCTTTTGCCCGCGTTGGGCTTTCCTGCGATTGTGATAAATCCAACTTTCATATCTTGTGTCCTAATTAAATTCTTTATCTTGACAAACCTATCGTCGATAGTATTTTTTCTTCTTTTTCGCGCATTTCCGCCTTGTCGCCCTCATCGATATGGTCGTATCCGAAAAGGTGCAGGAGGCTGTGCAAAAACAAATATCCCGCTTCCCTCTCGGGCGTCGTGCCGAACTCCGCCGACTGCTCCAAAATCTTGTCCATGCACATTACCGTTTCGCCGAGAAGCAGTTTTCCGCTGTCGGGATCGACGTCCAACGGAAAGTCGCTTTTTTTGACGGGCAGGTTTTTGCCGATTTCGAGGTTGGGAAAACTCAAAACGTCGGTGACTGCGTCGACTCCGCGCGCTTCCTTATTGATACTTTGAATTTCGTCCTTATCGACGATTTCGATTTCGACCTCGAAAATATCTTTTTGCGCAAAATATTTGAGTGCGGATTTGTAAACTTTTTTTATGAGTTTTTCGCTTTTTTCGTCGGCGTTGTAGATTTCAAGCATTATTTTTTGTACTTAATTCTGGCGTGGTTTACGCTGGGAAGAATATCCGCAATGGTTTCTTTGATGACGCGGATATCGTTCATGGTTATGTCGCACTCGTCGAACTGACCGTGCTCGAGTTTTTCTTTGACAAGGTTGTCGATGAGGTCCATAAGTTTTTCGCGCGTGTCGGGAGCGACGGCGCGCGCAGCCGCCTCGACCGTATCGCAAATCATAATGATTGCGGCGATTTTCGTCTGAGGTTTGGGACCGTCGTAGCAGTATTCGTCGTCATCGAGATTACCTTCGGTAATTTTTTGCGCCTTATAGTAAAAATAGTTGACGGGCGACGTGCCGTGATGTTGCAAAGCGATTGCGCCAAGTTCCTCGGGAAGGCGTGCTTCTTTGATGAGTGCGGCGCCGTTTTTGGTGTGCTTTGTTATCATACTGACCGACACTTCGGGGATAAGTTCGTCGTGGGGATTGATGCCGTGCACCTGATTTTCCACGAAAAACTCGGGATTTTTCAATTTTCCGACGTCGTGATAATATCCGCCTGCCCTTGCGAGGTGCGGGTTTTCGCCAATGGCTATCGCGCAGTTTTCGGCAAGGTTACCGACAATCATGCTATGGTTGAAAGTGCCGGGAGCCTCCACCGACAACCTCTTCAACAGGGGTTGCGAGAACGCGCAAAGTTCGTCCAATTTGAAATCGGTGACCATATTGAAAATGCTTTCAAACACGGGAAGTAACGGCATATACAAAACGACGCTTATCACGTTTGCCACGAATACCCAAATGGCGTTGTACAAAATATCAATACCCGTCGAGTGCGCCGCCACCGTGACGATTGCCGCAAACGGCGACATCACAAGCCCCGCAACAAGCCCCACAAGTATGAATTTTATGCGGGTGTAGTTTCTGGACAAAAGGAACAACAGCACAAATCCGCTCATCGTATTGCAGAAAATCGACGCGGCAAGATTTGTCATTGCCTCAGACGAAAACGGCGTCTTTATCATGAATACGACCAGCAAAATCTGCGACAATACAACGTTCCCGGCAAGTGCGACTTTCATGTTGACAAGCAAGCACAAAAGCACTGCACACAAGGATATCGGCATCGCATAAACGTTCAGAACGTCGGCGCAAATCGTGCAAAGTATCGTCGACAAAAGCACGACGACACCCGTCAGCACAAGAACTTTTATTCTGGATTTGTCGGGCGCATTATTGTACGAAAATGCATACAGCGCGGCCAATAAAAACAGCAGTACGCCGATGAGCGCAACCGTGCTTAACGCCTCTTTCCCCGTGAACGCGCCCTTAAAATTTCCACCGGAAAACCAAAGCGTGATGAAAACCCATATCAAAAGCGCAACAAGAAGAAGTATCGAAAAAGTTACGGCAACGAGTTTGCCCTGTCCCGATTCGTTCTCCGTGGCTTTTGCAAGCGTTTCTGGCGGAGCGGTCTTTCGTTCGTGTTTTCTCATAATATATAACCTCTTTATTGTGAAGCGTCGATGCGCCCTTCGGCGTAGATCGTGGCAGTGACGTAATGGACACCGCCCGCCTCACTTACGTTGATTTCACGCCGAACAACCCTTGCGCCGTATGGTACGACCTTTTCGGCTTGCTCCGACGCGCGTTTTATCACGTCGTCTTTCGCCCGGTCAAACGGCAAGTTTATGGTTTTTTCGACGATTTCGTCAAAAGTGATTTCCAAAAAGCCCAGCGGGATTAAAAAACCGCTTTCGACCTTTCGTTTTCGCGTTTCGTACAGTTTGTACGGGCTTTTTGGCGTTTTTCCTTTCAGCCCCAAAAACTCGACCACCCGAAAGGTTTTTGTGTTTCCGCTTTTTTCAAACGTCGTCATCGCGCCCGAATACGCTATCGTCGAGGAATAGCCGATGATGCCGTAAACCTCGCCGTTCGCCTGCGCCCCGATTTCCTCGTCGCCCGCAACGATTTTGGGAAGTATCAGTGCGTCGCCCGCTTTCACTTCGTCGCCCGCGCTATACACCGCAGTGCCCGAAAACACGATTTGGCGAGTTATCACGGCGTCAACGATTGCAATGACGGGTGCGTCTTTATGAACGTCCGCGATTTCGGGCTTTTTCAGCGACGGTCGGACGCCGACGTAAACGACGCTTCCTTTTGTTTTGACGTCCGCAAACGACACGCCGTCGATTGTTAACAAATCCTTTTCGACTGCGTCGCAATCGATGTCTTTCGTCTTTTGCCACCGACTTACGCCGTGCGCCGACAAAACACTTTGTACCTCGTCGAAAAGATAGGACGGGGCGTCCACCGACACCGTATAAACAAAGCGCGGTATCAGTGCCAACGTCACGATAAAAAGCGCGAAAAACACGACCATCGCCCATCGATTTCTCAAAAAAGCGACAATCGACTTTTTATCAATACCTTTAACTATTTCGTAATTATAACATAATGCGCCAAATATTTCAATTACTTTTTGGCGGTCGCGGGGTTTTACGCAAATTTTTATGCCGTTTTTCGCGCTCTCGACCTTGAAAATTTTGACGTTTTTTTGCAAAAGTTTATTTATCAGCGTTGACTTCGACGTGGCGTATACGAAAAATTCGTCCAAAAATTTATTCATAATTCACCTTTTCGACGCTCCCCGACACCACTGCGTCGTGCTCGCTCACCTCGATTATCACAAGGTTTTGCCCGCTTATCGACAAAATTCGACCTTTTGTTTTGAAGCGGATTTCTTCGCTCGAAAAATACAGCACGCCTTTGTGTCCCTCAATCGACGCGCCGACTCGCCCGAACACCGTCACGACGGGCGACGCAAACTCCAAATTTTCAATTTTCAACGACTTTTTAATCTCATCAAAAAACATACGAAATTGTATGCAAAAAAATTTAATATATGCTTTTTATTTTGAAAAAGCCACCGCAAGCGGTGGCTTCGATTGTTATATTTCCTTTTGCATTGTTATTTCGTCCAGATATTTTCCGTTAACGAAAAAGTATTTTGAAAGTCGTCCGACCTCGATAAACCCCAGCGACTTATAAAGGGATATCGCCCGCTCGTTTTCGGCGATGACCGACAAAACAAGGTTTTTGATATGTCCCGTCGATTTCGCAAAATCGATAAGCAAATTCATCAAAAATTTGCCGATTCCTTTGCCCCAAAAGTCCCTTAAAACACTTATTCCGATTTCGGCGTTGTGCGAAAACCTGCTTTTTGCGTTTGCCGAAAGGGTGCCTATGCAAATTATTTTTCCATCGACCTTGCCGACGTACATCGCGGACGTTACGGCGCGCGCAAATCTTGTGATGACTTCTTCCTCTTTTTCGACGTCAACGCCGACGCCCTCGATTCCGAAAGTCAAGAAATCCGTTTCGGTTCCTACCTTTTTAAGGTAGGAAAGAATTTCTTTTGCGTCGGACTTTTCGGCAAATCCAAAAATCACCTCACGCCCGTCGTCAAGCGTTTTTCGACTCATCTTCTTCCTCTTTATAAAGTTTTGCAAGCCCGCCCGTCGCCGTTTCGCGGTAGTTCTTTTTCAGGTCTTTGCCCGTTTCGTACATGGTCTCGACAACCATATCAAAGGATATTTTCCTCGTTTCGGTCAGGAAGTTGGCAAGCGACACCGCGTTTATCGCGCGCATTGCCGCAACGGCGTTTCTTTCGATGCACGGTATCTGCACAAGCCCGAAAATAGGATCGCACGTCAGCCCCAAATGATGCTCCATCGCAACCTCTGCGGCGTACTCGATTTGCTCCAAATCCATGCCGTAAAGTTCCGCAAGCCCCGCCGACGCCATACTGCACGCCGTCCCGATTTCCGCCTGACACCCGCATTCCGCACCCGAAATACTGGCGTTTTGTTTGACGATATTGCCGATAATTCCCGCTGTCGCCAACGCTTTGACTATTTCGTTATCCGAAAACCCGCGTTTTTCCTGCAAGTAAGTCAAGACGGCGGGTACGACGCCCGACGCTCCGCACGTCGGAGCCGTGACAATCGTGTGTCCGCACGCGTTTTCTTCGCTCACGGCGTACGCATAGGCGCACACGAGCCTGTTTTCGCGCGTTTCGGGACTTTCGTCGATGTGGCGTTGCTTATACAAAATTTTTGCTTTTCGTTGCAAGTTCAGACCGCCGGGGATCGTGCCCGACGCTTCCAGTCCGTTTTGGACGGTGTCTTTCATTTGCGCCCATATTTTTTTGAGATAATCGAAAATTTCGTCGCCCTCGACGCGCCTGACGTACTCGGGGATACAAATGCGGTGTTTTTTGCAATAATTTACGATATCCGTAAAAGAATTTAGGTCATAGACGTCTTTCGGATCGTACTTTTCGCGCCCCAAAATCTCGATTGCTCCACCGCCGACGCTCAAAATACGCCACCTGTCCATTACGTTTCCGTGCGACAACGCGATAAGATCCATCGTGTTTTCGTGCGGAATGTCTTTTTCTTCGGTGTTGAAAACCACCTCGGTCGGTTTTTTCAGCGTGGCGATAACGATACGGTCGGTGCCGTGACCTTTCCCGGTCATAGCAAGCGAGCCGTACAAAATTACTCTGAATGAATCGGCGTTTGGATAATTTTCGGCAAAAATTTTGCACGCCTTTTCCGGGCCCATAGTGTGCGACGACGAAGGTCCGGAGCCGATTTTATATAATTCGGTTAATGATTTCATTGTGTCAATATGACAATCAATACTGTCAATTACTTCGTCTTGATGAATTTTTTGTATCCGCCACTGCCGTGTTGTATGCAACGGGATACGCGGGACAGAGTTGCGGACGATATATCGGTGCGCTCGATAACCCTTGCGTAAGTGTTCCCCTCCAATAAAAGACGCGCAGCGGTGATACGTTGCGCCATTTGTTCGATCTCCTTATAGGTGCACAAATCCTCAAAAAGGGTTTTGACGTCCTCGGGGCTGTTCAGCGACGCAAGCGTCGTATAAAGTTCCGACAGCATATCGTCGGTAATCTTGTTATCTATCATAATTCACCTTATCTGATATTTATATTATCATTATACTTTTATTCTTTAATTGTGTAAAGTAAAAAATGTACTTTTGTCAAAAATTGCACTTACGCCCAATTCCCCTCAAAAATATAGTAATTATGACATTAAAAACCATATCGTGCCGTAGGCACACATCCATTCATCGCTTTTATAAGGTTTCGTTCCCACGAGATTCTCACGTCGCCCCGCTGTGGCTCCTCAGAATGACAAAAATATATCCTCAACGTGCCGTAGGTGCACATCACGCCGACAGTAAAGAACATTACTTCGCTACCGTCATTGCGAGGCATCACCCATTATGGGGCTCCTTAGAATGACAGTTATAATAACCTCATTGTGCCATAGGAGCACAATGACAAGAAGTTATCCGCAACTTGCCCTTTGGGCAAATTTCATCGTCGAAGACGATTTCACCCGTTTGAAAAACGGATTTCACAAATTCGCCATTGCGAATTTATCTCACTGCCTTTACGGCGGGCTTCGCCCGAAATTAAAGTCTTTTTCGGTACTTTTATAAGGGAGCGGGAGACGGGATAGCCTCTGCGTTGTATATCTATATGATAATCAGCGAAACGCTACAATCTTTTATCATATATTAAGCAACTGCACAACGGCGGGCTTCGCCCGAACCTTGCGCTATACCAGACAGGAATAATACGAACCGTGGTCTTGCTCCGTGTTTTTGACTAAAACTTCGTTGCGCTCACGGCTTATACATACAGTATTAACCCGCTCGCGTGCCTTGTTTTCGCCTAAAAACGCGGGTGCAATACTCCTTAGACCAAACCGTCGAGATTTTCGATGATTTTTGGAAAAGACGAACGCAGTTGTACTTTTTGTACTACAAGTGAGTAATTGCCGAAAAGCACGGAA
>CAKQMI010000015.1 GCA_934254835.1 uncultured Clostridia bacterium
ATGTGTAAGGCATGCCGCCAGCGTTCGTCCTGAGCCAGGATCAAACTCTCAAGTTCAATCTTGACTGTTCCGACTTGTCTGACAAATTTACTTTGCGTAAATTGGAATTTGACGTCGAAATTTATTCGTGTTTTAATTCACTACAATTTCTTAATTCGCTTTTCCATAATCTTCAATTTTCAATGTGCTGCTGTTGCCTTTGCGGGCGACAGTGTTTACATACTATCACATCCACATTCGATTGTCAACGATTTTAACGATAATTTTTAAAGTTTTTTCAACTTTTTTCAAATTGTTTTTGTTTGTCGTTTTTCGCGTCGTCCCCGATAAAATCTACTGCGCAGACCTAAGCCCGTGCCGATGAGTTTAATGAGGATTTCCGAAATCGGAGTACCAAAAACCAACCGCTTTTCATTGACTGAATTTTCAACGTTCGTTTGTAAACAACAGTTGCGAATTATATCCTTATCTTTGTCTTCCGTCAAGCAAAAAACGGGGGTTTTTTACAATTTTTTCGGATTTTTTGTATATTTTGACATTTTAATTTGTTTGTAAAAGTCAAAGGGACAGACATCACCCCGAAAAACATAATATATAGTAGTGCGCGCACTCGCGCACGCGCATATACACACGCGCGCGTACATACACATATACACGCACACCTACGCGTCATTATATATAAGTATGGTTTTTCTTTTCGTTTTCTTGAAAATGGATTTTTTGAAGTTTTTTGAAAATATAAACGGCGGTTTATTTTTACCTTAATCTTGCGTCAGCAAGATTTCACCCGCCAACGGCGGATTTCATCCATTGAGATGGATTTCATCACAGCGTGATTTCATCGCGCAAGCGATTTCTCCCGCGAAGCGGTTATTTTTTTCACCTTAATCTTGCGTTAGCAAGATTTCACCCGCCAACGGCGGATTTCATCCATCAAGATGGATTTCATCACAATGTGATTTCATCGCGCAAGCGATTTCTCCTGCGAAGCGGTTATTTTTTTCACCTTAATCTTGCGTCGGCAAGATTTCACCCGCCAACGGCGGATTTCATCACAACGTGATTTCATCGCGCAAGCGATTTCATTAAAAAAAGCCCCCTTCGCTTTCACGAAGGGGGGTGCGTTGTGTTTATATTATTTGTCAAGCCAGAGCGTTCCGCCGGGGTTCATAATTCCGTTGGGATCGAAGTGGTGTTTCAATGCTTTGAGCATATCCATTTGAACGTTGCCGAGTTGTTTTGCGTTGTACGGAGCAAAAAGTTTGCCGATACCGTGGTGGTGACTGATACTTGCGCCCGACTCTTGAATTGCGTTCAAGACACCGCTGTGGAACTCCTTGAATTTTTCTATGCCCTCGTCCTTTTGCATCCAGATGAAATAAAGGTTTGCGCCGTTTTGATAGCAGTGCGAGATGTGGCAGGTGCAGATGACGTTGGGGTGCGACTTGATAAACTTTCTGACGTAGTCGTGAATGTGGTCGATTTCGTCCCAAGGCATTGCGCATTCAAGCGTATCGATGATGATACCGAAGTCTTGATAGTTATCGCGCATATAAGGATCGGAGAAGCGTCCCGACGACCACTTCGGCACGACGATGCCGGGCAAGAACGAAGTCAAGTGGTGCTTTCTTGCGTTCTTTTTGACGTTTCTTATCGTCATACGCTGATAATCGGGATCGCCGTCGCAGAACCCGACGATAAGACAGCATTTTCCGAGTTCCAAACCGAAAGTTTTAAGAAGTCCTTCGATTTTTCCGAGTCCGTACATTCTCAAACCGAGGTCGCTTTCTTCGGCGTCGGAAATTCTGAATACCGAGGGAACACCGCGCTCGGCTTGCATGACGTCACGCATAAACGCAACACCGCTTTCCCAATCACGCGAGAGATAGCAGAAAGGTTTTTGGACGTGCGAGCGTTTGTGAAGTTTAAGAGTGACTTCGGTGAGGATACCGAATGCGCCTTCACTGCCCATCATAATTTGATTGATATCGGGACCGGTTGCTTTTCTGGGGGCGCGCTCGGTGCGGAAAGTCCCGACGGGCGTCACGTATTCTTGGGTAAGCACCAAGTCTTCGATTTTGCCGTAATAACAGCTGTTTTGCCCTGCTCCGCGGGTGACAACCCAACCGCCGACCGTCGAATACTCAAACGATTGCGGGAAATGTCCGACCGTATAGGCGTTGCCCGACTTGAAGTTTGCAGGATTGTTGAGATATTCTTCAAGAGCGGTTCCGAAAATACCGGGTTGTACGGTGACCGTTTCGTTAATTTCGTTGACCGACAGAATTTTGTTGAAGTTTTTGCCAAGATCGAGCGTAATCGAGCGTTTGACCGTAGGCTCGACACCGCGCGTGACCGACGAACCACCGCTGTAAACGTAAATGGCGATTTTGTGCTCGTCGCAATATTTCACGATGTTTTGGATTTGTTCGGTCGTGGAAGGATATAAAACGAGATCGGGAACGTTTTCGACAATGCCCTCACGCAAGCGCATAAGGTCGATCATCGTCTGACCGTAAGCAACGCGAAGACGAGTGTAATCGTCGTCTGCGCCGTCACCGCCCACAAACGCCAACAACGCGCTGTGTTCCTCGGCGGTAAGTTGCGATTTGATATCGTATTTGACGGGAGAATCGCCAAAATTCTTTTTCCCGTTCATAAATTCGGGCGTGAAGTCCAACTTTTTCATCATATAATTGAACATTCCTTCGCTCGGGACTTTGTATTCTTTCGGATTGCCCCACTTAAAGATACTGCGATAACTGCCTTTCGGAGCCTCTTTTGTGTACCAATCAAGGCTGATGCCGTTCTCATAAGTTCTGGGATGACCGGCGATAGGATCTTTGACAGTTCTCCAAGGGACCTTCGGATAAGATTTTGACATAACTTCACCTCATATAATTTGTTTAATTTAATTATAAGCGGGCGCGCGAAATAAAGTCAAGACATTTGTCAATATTTGTCGGTCAATTAGCCGACAAAAAAGAAGGAGATAAAAAAGACTGTCACAAGGACAGTCTTTTTGACATTATTTGTAATTTTTGAGTGTCATTTTGACAGCATTTCGGAAATTTGTATGATTTGTTCGAGCGTCAGCGTTTCTCCGCGCGCTTTTACGTCAACGCCTATACTTTCCAAGATTTTGCCCGCTTCTTCCTTTGTCACGGGATAAACCGCGGATATATTATTGACCAAAGTCTTCCTTCTCATCAAAAACGCGCATTTTATGGTTTTGTTGACTTTTTTCTTGTCAATCCCAAAAAATTTGTCATAAACGTCGATGCGCACGATACTGCTGTCGACTTTCGGCACGGGATAAAACATACTTTTGTCCACTTGTCCGACAATTTTCGCGTCGCCGTAAAGCTCGATTGCCATCGTTATCGCGCCGTAGTCCTCAGTTGCGGGTTTTGCGACGAAACGGTCGGCAACTTCCTTTTGCACCATAACCGTGACCGCCGACGGGTGCAAGCCTTTTTCCAAAAACCTCATTACGAGCGCGGTCGTAATATAATAAGGTATGTTTGCAACGACTTTGAAGTTTTCGCCCGTGATATCCAAAATCTCGGCGTCCTTCATTTTCAAAACGTCCTTGAAAATCACCTCGACATTGTCAAGCCCCGCAAGCGTTTCGTCCAAGACGGGTTTTAATGCGCGGTCAACCTCGAACGAATAAACCTTTTTCGCCTTTTCGGCAATCGCGCGAGTGAGCGTACCCGCGCCCGTTCCGATTTCAACGACGACATCGTCTTTCGTCACGCCCGAAAGCTCCACGATTTTGTCGAGGAGGTTTTTGTCGGTGATGAAGTTTTGACCGAGATTGTGGTTGAATCTGAACCCGTTGTCGGTCAACACGTCTTTGATTTTTCTCATTGCTCGTAGTTTTGGACGTACGTCCTGACTCTGAACTCGACGCCCGCCTGTTTTGCGACGGCGCGACATTTTTCGACCTCTTCCTTGCCGATGACGTCCACGACGGACATTACGGTGCGGATACCGTCCTTTTTGCACTTGACGGCAAACCTCAGCATTTCATAAAACCCTTCTTCGTTGAACTTGCAGTGGCAGATTGCATTGTACTTTTCGGCGTCCGAGGCGTTCAACGAAATCGACACGGTGTCGATAAGACCTTTCAGTTTATCCGCCGTATCGGGCCCCGAAATAAGCCCCGCCTGACCGTTTGTGTTAAGACGGGTTTTCATGCCGTTGTCTTTCAGCCATTTTGCGACTTTCAGCAGTACGTCAAAAGCGTACAATGGCTCGCCGAATCCACAAAATACCGCTTCTTTGTACTTCGATAAATCGTACTTTTTCAGATCTTCGATGACCTCTTCGGCGGTGGGTTCTTTGTCAAGCCACAGATAATAATCCAAGACGCCGTCGCCGGTGCGCCTTATGCAAAACTCGCAGTTGTTACTGCATTTGTTGGTAAGGTTCAAATAAATTTTGTTGTCGTAAACGTAAGTTAATGTATTCATTTTATCTTCTTAAACAGTGTTTTTGCATTATTCGTAGTTATTTTTGCCATTTCGTCGAACGAAATATTTTTGATTTCGGCAAGTTTTTTTGCAACGTACACGACGTTTTTTGGGAAATTTGTTTGCCCGCGAAGGGGCGTCGGAGAAAGGTACGGACTGTCCGTTTCGACCAGCAGTTTTTCAATGGGAATTTCCAACGCCGACTCAACCGAATGTCTTGCGTTTTTATACGTTAAAGGTCCGTCAAAGCCGAAATACAAATTGTATTTCATCATACTTTTTGCGTATTCCGCCGTACCGCTGAAACAGTGCAACGTCCCGCCGTATTCCAAAAGTTTTTCGTTTTGTTTTATGATGTCCAAAAAGTCGCCGTAGGCGTCTCTGACGTGAAAAACAAGCGGAAGGCGCAGAAAATGCGCCAATTCCATTTGCTCCACAAGCACGGTTTTTTGGACGTCGCGCGGGGAGTTTTCGTAATAATAATCGAGCCCCACCTCGCCGATTGCTACGATTTTTTCGTTTTGCGCCATTTTAATAAAAGCGTCGTAATGTTCGTTCTTTTTTGCAGACGCCTCCTGCGGGTGGATACCGACCGTCGCATAGACGTTCTCGTGCGCGCTCGCAAGCGCGAAATTACGCTCCGATGACGCAAAATCACTTGACGAAGTGACAAGGCAATCCAGCCCGTCCTCCGTCATATCGCTTATGATTTTTTCGGCAAGCGGAAACAGCCTTTCGTCGTCCAAATGGCAATGCGTATCGACAAGCATTATCTCACTTCCGCACCGCTTTCCACGGCGGATTCGGGCGTAACAAGGGTTAATTTGCCCGTATTGTCGCTTGCGCACAGTATCATACCTTGGCTGTCGATACCGCGCAGTTTGACGGGTTTCAGGTTGGCGATAATGACGACTTCTTTGCCCACCATTTCTTCGGGAGTATAGAATTTCGCAATACCGCTGACGATACTTCTTTCTTGACCGCCGACGTCAACGGTGAGGTGCAAAAGTTTGTCGGCTTTTTGCACTTTTTCGCACGCGACGACCTTCGCCACTCTCAAGTCGAGCCCTGCAAAATACTCGATATCGATTTCGGGTTTTTCGGGAACGGCGGAAACGGCGGGTTTCTTTCTTGCCTCGTACATTTCGTGCGCCTTATCGACGACTTCTTTGACGTCCAGACGTTTGAAAAGGATTTCGGGATTTTCAGCGACTTTCGTGCCGTTTTTAATCTCGCCGAATTTTTGGATTTCGTCGTAATTTCTGACGATTCCGCCGAAGTATGCGGTGACTTTTTTCGCGGTTTCGGGCATAAACGGCTCAAGTAACGACGTGCCGATCACGATACTTTCCGCAAGGTTATACAACACCGTTTTGAGCCTTGCGGTTTTATTGTCGTCCTTTGCAAGCGCCCACGGCATAGTCTCGTCGATATACTTATTTGCGCGCTTGAAAATCGCAAAAATTTCCGAAAGAGCGTCGGATATTCTGAACTCGTCCATTTTCGTGCGAACCTTTTCGTACGCGCCGGTGACGGTTGCGATAAGGTCGTCGTCGACGTCCTCTTTTGCTCCCGCGTTTTCAAGGACACCGCCGAAATACTTGTTCGTCATCGCAATGGTACGGCTGACGAGGTTGCCGTAAATGTTTGCAAGGTCGTTGTTGATTTTGTCGGTTATCCACTCCCAGTTGATGATGCCGTCGGTTTCGTAAGGCATCTCGGCAAGCAGGAAATATCTGACCGCATCGACTCCGAAGAAATCGACAAGGTCGTCGGCGTAAATGACGTTGCCTTTCGACTTGCTCATTTTACCGCCGTCCTGCAAGAGCCACGGGTGCCCGAAAACCTGCTTGGGAAGCGGAAGCCCCAGACTCATCAGGAAAATCGGCCAGTAAATGGTGTGGAATCTGACGATGTCTTTGCCGATGACGTGCACGTCGGCGGGCCAATACTTCTTAAACTTTTCGTCGGAATTTCCGTCGACGTCGTAGCCGAGCCCCGTGATATAGTTGGTCAAAGCGTCCAGCCAGACGTAAACGACGTGCTTGGGATCGAAATCGACGGGGATACCCCACTTGAACGAGGTGCGACTGACGCACAAATCCTGCAAGCCGGGTTTGATAAAGTTGTTGACCATCTCGGTTTTTCTCTGCACGGGCAGGATAAAATCGGGGTGCTGGTCGTAGTAATTTTTCAAAGCGTCGGCGTACTTACTCATTTTGAAGAAGTAGGCTTCTTCCTCCGCCATTTTGACATCTCGACCGCAGTCGGGGCATTTCCCGTCCACAAGTTGAGTTTCAGTCCAAAACGATTCGCAAGGGGTGCAGTACCAACCCTTGTACGAGCCTTTGTAAATATCGCCGTTATCGTACATTTTCTTGAACATTTTTTGCACCTGACGCTCGTGCTCTTTGTCGGTGGTGCGAATGAACTTGTCGTACGAAATGTTCAAAAGTTTATAAATATCTTTGATTTCGTCCGCGACTTTGTCAACGAATGCCTGCGGAGTCATGCCAGCCGTCGTTGCCTTGTCCTCGATTTTCTGACCGTGCTCATCGGTGCCTGTTTGGAAAAACACGTCGAAGCCGTCGCGACGTTTGAAGCGCGCAATCGCGTCGGACAATACGATTTCGTAGCTGTTGCCTATATGAGGCTTGCCTGACGTGTACGCTATTGCGGTTGTGATGTAATACGTTTTCTTTTCGGACATATGAGCCCTCCTTACACTAAGTTACGGTACATTATACAATTTATATGTACATTTGTAAAGCAAGCCGACCGAGATTAATGCGAACACCGCCAAAATGCCGAGATTTTCGATGATTTTTGAAAAACAACGGCAGTCGTGCTTTATTGCCGTCTTGGAGATTTTGTATCGTTCTCGATCGGCATAAGCGCAATTCTTTCAACATAGTGTAATGTGTGAACGTTTTGTTTGTTTTGATTTTTGTCGTGTCCGTGGTGATGATTTCGGTGAGCGAGCCCGAAAAAGTGACCTCAGCAATGCTGTCGGGCGCGACCGACGCCGTGTCGCTGTCCATAAAAATGCTTGCCATCTACGCCGTGTGGACGTCGGTGCTGAAACTTATGGAAAAAACGGGACTCGACAAAAAACTGACAAAACTATTTCGCCCCGTCACAAAGCGACTTTTCAAAAACGAAAGCGAAAAAGCAGTGGACTTCGCCACCCTTTGCATAGCCTCCAACGTTTTGGGGCTCGGCGGTGCGTCAACCCCCGCCGGCATCGAAGCCGTACGCCTTATGGACGACAAATCGGGCGTCGCAACAAAAAATATGGTGATGCTTACTGTGATTTCCGCAACGTCGTTGCAACTCCTGCCACTCACCGTTTTGAGCCTTATGTCAGAGTACGGAAGCGTCGCTCCGTCCTCGATAATTTTGCCGTCGATAATCTCGACTTTGTCGTCAACGATAATCGGCGTGACGCTTGTTTCGGTATTCATCAAATGAATTACGTTATTCCCTCAATCTTGGTTTTATTGGTGCTTTTTGCAACGATAAAACGCCTGAATGTGTATGATGCGTTTGTTGACGGCGGGAAAGAAAGTCTGTCTTTGGTCAAGGACGTCTTCCCTTATCTCACGGCGATTTTCATACTTATCGAACTTTTCAAAATTAGCGGACTTACCGCATATCTCACAAAAATCCTTGCCCCGCCACTCGCCTTTTTCGGCGTGCCGAAAGAGGTTGCCGAGGTGCTGATTCTTCGCCCTTTCAGCGGTGCCGGCAGTATCGCCCTGCTTGAAAACATTTTTATTGAATACGGGGCGGACAGTTACGTCGGAAAGTGTGCGTCCGTCATCATCGGCAGTAGCGAAACAATCTTTTACGTTTGCGCCGTCTATTTCTCAAAAGTTAAAGTCAAAAACCTGCGCCACGCCATTCCCATCTCCCTTATCGCTTCGTTTTTCGGCGCGGTCATCGGCTGTCTTCTCGTCCGCCTTTTATGACTTTCACGTTCAAAAAACTTGAAAAATCCAAAAAAAATAAACCGCCGTATGGCGGTTTGTTCATTTCTTCGATAAGGTTTTCAAAAATTCGTAAAGCGCATCGCGCGATTCCTTATCGAGGTTTATGACGTCGTCGCTTGTTTTCACTATAACGCCATCCTCGCCTTCTCTGCCGACAAGATAATCTATGCTGACGCCGAAAAAGTCCGCCAGCGCCACAAGTTGCTCAATCGACGGTTGCGTTTTTCCGTTTTCCCAATTATTGTAAGTGCCTTGACTTACGTTGAAAATCTTTGCGATTTCTCTTTGGGACAGCCCTTTTTCATTCCTTAATTCAGATAACTTAATCATAATCGTATTTCCTACTTACAATTATCAAGTTTTTTAATAAAATGTCTTGTATTATTAAGTTTTATAATCTATAATGTTAAATATGATTAAGTTTTATAATCAAAAACCGAAAAATAATCGATTTGGTTTTTGCGAAATCAAAAAACATCTTTTGCAGATGCTTGCTACCGACGATTATTTAGTCAACTTTTGCGACAAAAAAAGATTTATCGTCGGCAACGTATATTATGACAGCGTCGTTTTGACCGACGCTAAAACTCGTGTCGATACGGAAGTTCCCATCGACTCGTTAGTACGAGGCATTCGTTTGGGTGTTTTTACCCTAAAAAAAATAAACCGCCGTGTGGCGGTTTGTTTTTGGATTGATTGAAAGCGGTTTATTCGTTTATTACCGTGATAAACCTTGCGGGTTTGTCGCCCATCGCCATTTGCGCGTGCGGAAGCGACGGATCGAAATACAGACTGTCGCCTTTGTGCAGATAAAACTCCTCATCTCCGACGACAACCCGTAAAAGCCCTTCGAGAACGTAGTTGAATTCCTGCCCTGCGTGGCAAACAAGCTCGGGTTTGTCGGTGGGCGAAATATCGACGAGCATCGGCTTCATCTGCTTATTTTGAAAATCCGACGCAAGCGACGTAAAGGAATAGCCGGGGTATCTTTCGACGCGTTCGCCCTTGTTTTCATAGACGGCGGCGGCGTATTTTTTCGTCGGCTCTTTGCCCGTGAAGACGTAGGACGGCTCAATATCGACGATTGACGCAAACTTATACACAAGCCAAATCGGCGCTTCGTCGTCGCCCGTTTCGTAGGCAATATATTCCTTTTCGGTCACGCCAAGTTTTTCCGCCATTTCCGCCGTGGATATGTCGGAAAACGTCCTGAGTTCAAAAAGTCTGTCCTTGATTTCTTTTTCTCTTGCCATTATTTTTTTGCGGCTTCGTTGAGACGCGCGATAAGGTCGTTGACGTCAACGTTGTGTACCTCTGCCGCTTCGCCGACTGTCTCACCATGAGCAATCGCGCATCCTAAACAATGCATACCTACACTGGTAAGCACTTCTGCAACGGCTTCGATATTGACGTCGCCTTCGATAATATCACCAATCAAAGTGTCGGGAGTAATGTTCATACTTTCACCTCATATTAATTATATTTTTTTATTTTGTTTTTTATCCTAAATTATGCCGGCGGATTTCAAGCCGAAATACGCACCGACTATTGCGCCGACAACTACGACCACCGTAAGCGCGACTTTCCAGATGGCAACGGGCGTTTTTCCGCCGACTTTGCCCGTCCGCCCGTTGACGAAGTAGTTGTAGATGCTGTCGCGATACTTGAATCCACTGCACCACAACGGCACCAAAATATACTTGAACGTGCTGTCCTTGAAGTTCGTGTCGATGTTTATATAATCAACCACGTCGTATTTATATTGCGACAAAATCGCACTTTTTATGAGCGCGCTCATCTTGTCCTTTGCGACGGAGTACGCGCCCGCAATGCTCGTGTCGTATCTTTCGGAAGCGTGCCCTGCGATATACTCGGACGAATACTCGACGGCGTTTGCCGTGTCAAATCCGCCAACCTTTTCAAACTCCTTTTGCGAAAGTTTCGGGCTGACCTCGATAAGCACGTCGTCGAAGAATTGCGAGTACGTTCCGCTGACGGTGAAGTACCTTGTGCGGGTTTCGGTGCGCTTATTGTTGCCGGTGCCAACCGTCACGGTATAGTATTCCCCAAGACGCCCTTTGTAAGTACTGTGAGTGTCGCTGTCAAAGCTGAACGTGGGCGCATAGACGCTGTTCAGATTTTCAGGCTTGAAACTCTTTTTCAACTTAATCGGGGCATAAAGTTTCCTTTTTATCCATTTAAGTGCGTTTTGTGACGCAGACTCACGCGTTACCTTGAAAGGAAGAATAGCGTCGGGAGCCAGCCCCGGCATGTCGTCAACCTTCAAAATGTTGGTCGCTCCGCAAAACGGACACTTCGCCGACGTGTCATACGTACCGTGCATTTCGCACTTTGCGTGGCAGTTCGGGCACTGATAAGTAACCGTCATATTGTCATGGCGAAGCGCGCTTTCGTTGAAGTTGTCCAAGCGGTGTTCGTGCTCAAAAACGTTCGCTTTTGCGTCTTTCGTATTGTCGCAGTACGGGCATTTGAGTTTGCCCGAAGCGATGTCAAAATACATATCCGCACCGCAGGTTTTACATTTTATGACCTCGGTCGAATCGACTCTTTTGTCCTCGATAAAGTCTTGCATTTAAGTATTGTCAGTTAAGTTTGGTTCCGCATTCGGGGCAGAATTTCGCATTTCCTGCGACCTTTGCTCCGCACTCGGGGCAGAATTTGCCTTCCGCCATTTTGTTTCCGCAATCGGGGCAGAATTTACTGCCTGCCTTGACGTCCGCGCCACAGTTGGTGCATTTCACGGTGTTGGCTTTTTGCGGTGCAGGAGCGTCTTTTGCGCCCTTCAACGCCTCGGAGAATACGCCTGCCATCGACAGTCCCGCGCCGAGCCCGATGCCCGCGCCTGCAAGCGATCCGCCCGTGCCCTGATTGTTCGCCGCCTCACGCATGGCTTGCGCCGCCTGATACTGCGTGAACGTGCCCATTTTGTCGCCCAAAACGCCCATCGACGTGCGGGTGTCCAAAGTCTTTTCGACTTCCTCGGGAAGGGACAGGTTTTCGATGTAGAAATCGATAAGCCTAAATCCGTATTCGTTGAATTTGTCCGAAAGTCTGCCTTTCGTCGAGCCCGACAGTTCGTCGTATTGCGTGGCGAGATCCAGCGCGGCAACGCCCGATTCGGCGATGACGTCGGTGACCGTCGACAAAATCATTTTTCTGAGTTGGTCGGCGATATTTTCGGTCAGGAATTTTTGATTTGTGCCCGCAAGCTCGCGCATGAGTTTGACAGCGTCCTCGACCTTATAGCTGTAAATGCCGTAGCCTCTCAGACGAATCACGCCAAAGTCTTTATCTCTCATCATAATGGGGTTGGAAGTGCCCCATTTTTGGTTGGTAAACTGCTTTGTATTGACGAAGTACACGTCGCCTGTATAAGGAGTTTCAAACGCGTATTTCCAGCTATACAACGCGGTCAGGACGGGCAAGTTTTCGGTGTCGAGTTTGTACCTGCCGGGCGTGAAAACGTCGGCGATTTTGCCTTCTACGACGAAAATGCACACCTGTGATTCCCTGACGGTCAGTTGCGAACCGCGCATAATCGCGAATCTGTCGGGGACGTTAAAGCGATACAAAATGGTATTTTGAGTATCGTCGGTCCACTCGATAACCTTCAAGAGTTGTCTTTTTATAAAATTGAATGCCATATCAAGACTCCTTTTTTTTCGTTTTAATTTATTATATCACATGCTCCGTGACTTTTCAATAATTTTCTATGCAATCAGCAATAATAACGGCAGAGTAATTGCGACGATAAGGCTCCCGACAACCACGATATTTGCGGCGGTTTTGGGAGACGTATTAGTAAGTTCCGCATAGTTTAAGGTGATTGCCGCGGGAGGCATTGCCGTCAGAATAAACATTGTCGTTTTCAGCGTCTGGTCGATGGGCAACGCGTACGTCACGCCAAAGGTGATAAGCGGAAACGCAATCAGCTTCAAAAATATCGCGACGAACTGTCTGTAATCGGCAAGGTCGCGGAAATTCACAAACGCCAGCCTCATTCCAAGCACCGTCATCGCGGTGGGCGTGGACATTTTGGAAAAGTACTCCACAAAACTCATAAGGGGCTTCGGGAGCGCGGTGTTGGTGAAAAACAGCGGAAGCGCAATCACCAGACACAACGTCGTCGGATTTATCAAAAAGTTTTTGACCGAAACGTGTTTTTTGTCACCGCTCATCATAAACATACCGAGCGTCCAGCCGATGAGGTTCATCATGACGCTCATAACCGCGCTGTAAACGATGGCTTCGGGGTGGTCGGGCAACAACGCCTGAAGCATCGGTACGCCGAAAAATCCGACGTTTCCGAACGCCGCCGCCACCGTCGCCACACGCGACGCCCCGTCAAGTTTATAAGTCTTGAAATTCAGAAGAAAACCGATGCCCATCATCAAGATTTGCATCAAGGTCGTCACCAGCAAAAGAATCCCTATGTTTATCAGGATTTCCCTGTTGCACTCCGCCTGCTGAAAACTGTATATCGACAGCGCGGGACTGCACACGTACAAAAGGAACACCGCCAATCCCTTGATGTGCTCTTCCTTCAGTAACTTTGCTTTTGTCAGTAAAAACCCGGGCAGACACAGCGCGACCAACATAAGTGCGTTCAGTCCGGTTATCTCGAAATTCATAGCCTTATTTTATCACATTCATAAGAAATATTAAAGCGTTTCGGGCATAAAATCAGCTCCCTTTCGGGAGCCGATTTTAATTTTGATTTATTCAGTTTTTGCTGAATACTCTGATTTCGAATGTGACGCCGTTTTGTACGAACGTTTCGTCCTCGACGAACTTGTACGTGCCGGTCGTACCTTCTTCCGCCTCGGTGAACACATCGCCGTTACGGTTGTAGGTCTTGCCTTCGTACACTTCTCCCGCCTTAATTTCGACGTACTTGCCTTTCTTGAAGACGCTTACCGTGCCGTTGGTGATGCCGAGTTTGTCTTTTGCGTATGCAACCGTGTCCAGTTCGTCATCGCTCAACCTGATAAGGTCTTTTGCCAAGCCTTCTTTCACCGAGCCGTCTTTGTAGTAAACAGCGACTTTTGCGGTTTCGAGATACGCTCTGTCGATGACTTGCGTGTTGTCGATAAGGAGGACAACCTTGGTTGCGACCTTGGGCGTTACGACAACCTTGATATCGAAGACTTGCTCATAAGCATCGTTGACTTTGTACAAGGCTTGCACCGTGATATTACGTTCGGTCTTGACGCCAAGCTCTGGCACCACGAACATATTGACAGGGGTTTGATCCGCATCGGTCATGTTCAGCGTATCGGTGTAGAACGCGAAGTCTTTGACAGTAAACAGTTGCGTTTCGAAAGTGATCCTCGAGCGTCTGACCTTGACGTAAAGCTCTTCCGCGTCAAAGATATTGATTGCATATCTGTTTTCGCCCGCTGTACCGGTGTACTTGTCGTAAACGTAGCCGGTGACTTCCTGTTTGACGAA
Organism: uncultured Clostridia bacterium; assembly: GCA_934254835.1. GTDB lineage: Bacteria > Bacillota > Clostridia > Christensenellales > CAG-917 > CAG-349. The sequence goes on from CAKQMI010000015.1 coordinate 13,943, forward strand.
CCTTGCCTTGTTGTCTTCTGCCACTGACGCGTCGCCTTCCGCAACGTACTTGCCGTTCACAAGAGCGAATTTATCCAACCCTTCGTGCGCTTTGTTCTTTTCCTCAAACGGTACGAACACTTCGCGAGTTTCGAGGACGTAGTCGCCCGTCGAGCTTAATACGAACATGTCTTTATACTGGTTGAAGTTCAGGTTGCCGCCCGCAAGCGCGCTCAACGTTTCTTGTGCGATGCTGACGGGGATCTTGATTTCCTGCTTGCTGTTGACAAGCTTGGTTGTTGCAAGGTCGCCTGTGGTACGCGTAATCTTGTACTTGTTGATGACCGCAACGATGTTTCCGCTTGCGCCGTTTTGCGGGTTGTTCATATCGTACTTGAAGTCGTCGTACTTCCATTCGAGCACGTCAACGGTGGTCGTCTTGCCTGTTTTGAGCGTTACGGTAATCTTGTCAAGCCAAGTGTAACCGCTGTCCACGGTGAGAGCGTAAGAACCGCTGTCCGCATTTGCATCGCTTCCGCCGAAGAGTCCGCCGAGGCTGTCCAACAGCCCTTCCGCCTTGCTTTCCGCAGGAACGTATGTGTAAGTACCCGTTTGCAACGTCTTGTCGTTGAACGTCCTTACGAACGTGCCTTTAAGTCCGAGTTTGTGCTTGTTCCACTCCGCAAGTTCAGTTTCATCCGTAGGCGCGGTGCCCTTAGTGAACGTATAGGTGCTTCCGTCAACGCCGATGTAACTGATTGTGCCGGTCGCATTATTGTCCGTGAACTTCGAGTTCGCCTTAATCGAGGGAAGTCCGAGGTTGCCGATGATATCGAGGTGTTTTTCATTCGTGAAGTCGAATGCCGTGCCACCGTTCAAGATATCGTACACGCCTTCCGTGGGCAGACTGCCCGAAACAACGCTGACGTTGTTGTACTTGACCTTGATGGTCTTTTGGATACGAGAGCTGTAACCCACCTGATACCAGAAGGCTTTTTCCATGGTTGCGCCTTCTTCGACTGTGTCTTCGTCAATCCAGTTGAACTTGCCGTCCACAGTGTAGTCGACGCCGTTGATCTTGACCGTTGCGGGTTTATCCTTGTCAAAGTCACGCGACAGAACTTGCAGTTCGCCGTCTTTTCTCATAATCGCTATGATTCTCGGCAATCCTGCCGTTACGTTATCGTCACCAGTCGGATCTTTCGTCGGATCGACTATTATCTTGTTGGTTTCGACAAACGTCGTGCCGTCTGCCTTGAAGTAACCGAAGAGCTTCAAGAAGCCTGCGCTGTCACTTACTCTGACTTTGACTTTTTGCACCTTATAGTTGAGCGCATAGCCCCAAATATAGCTTTCTGCGCCCGGAGCAAGCACCGCCGTCGAGGTGTTCCAAACAATGGGCGTTCCGCCAAGTTCTGCATACCCTTTATCTTTATCCGGCACGTTTTCTTTTTGTGACTTGGAATCGTACTCGCTGATGCCGTGGAAGTCAGCCGTGACTCTCTTCAAAAGTGCCGGGTTGCTATTAAGCGATGCCGAGGTGAGTTCGACAGGATCGAACGGATTTTCAACGACTATCGTGGTTCCGGAATCTTGATTTATTGCACTGCCGTTGTCGTAGTTTCTGACGCCGGATACCGAGCGCAATGTCACGTTGTCGTCAAACTTGATGACGATTTCCGCGGAGTTTTGTCCACAGGTCACACGTTTGAAAGTGTTTCCGCTTGCCTCCGTGCGTTCTTTGTTTATCGACAACGCGATTTCTTTCAGCACGCCTTTTCCGCCTGCAAGGCGCGATTTGTCGATTACGATTTCGGCATAATTTGACTTTGTCGCATCAAGTTTCGGAAGCGGGAGCAATCCGCCGATGATATCTCTCAAGACGTTGCCGAATGTACCGCCCGGTTTAAGAGCGTTTTTCAATGTGCCGATAGTTTCCGCCGCGAAAGTTTGCAGGTAGTACACACACCAGTTGTGCGCGCCGTACGAGGTGTATTCTTTATTATCGCTTCCCGTGAATTTCTCGCCTCTGTTCTTATAAACGTGATTTTGCAATACGTCTTTGGGCAGAGTGTCCGCCGCGGGTGCATTCTTATCATACATTCCGTAAAGCATATAATACAAGCCTGCCAACGCCTCGTTCAATCCGTCTGCGTTCAAGTCAACGCGGATTGTCGAAATATTTCTGTCGTCTTTGTCACGTCCTTCAACCGATTGATTGTTCCACCAGTTGACCTCAACTCCTTTGATAAATCCGGAAATGGTATCTTTCAGGCTCTTTTCGGTCGTGGTATCGTCTGACGCAAGCGCCGTGGACGATGCCGAGCCGAGCCCGCCGAGGAGTCCCAGAATATCGAGGTCGGCGATCTTCATCTTTCTGACCGCATTCAAGCCAAGCACAATGTCCAAAACCTTTGAAATATCGAGGTAAAGCTGGTTGTTGAACAGCCATGCGCCGATTTCACGCGGGTTGGAAGCACCCTTTTTGTCATAACTCTTGACAATCGCTTGGAACTTGCCTGCATACGTCTTGACGTTGCCCGACAAATGTTTGGTGCTTGCGTCCGTGCGCGACAGTTGGATACTCGTGTATCTTTCTCCGGCGCCTTCTTGACTATTGACGTTGTAGTAATGTTGCGTGTTCTTGTACCATTCAATCGAGATTGCGGGGTCGATGCCCTTAACGACCGCAGTCAAGATATTGATAAGGCTCAATCCTTTCGCATCGTTTAGGATAAGTCCCGAGAAGGAGTGCGCATTTGTTCCGGTGATTGCGTCCAAAACGTTGGTTCCGCTCGTGTTGATTGCGCCCTTCGTCGCGCCGTATCTGATGTAGTCGGACGAATCTTTCGCGCCGTCCGTAATAACGATATTGCGAATCTTAATGCCGATTGAACTGTCGTCATTGTTGTTGAAGCCAAGCGCAAGTTCAAGTTCCAAATCCCTACCGTTGACTTTGGACGGGTGGTTGATGGAAAGCGTCAACGCCCTTTCGTTGTTAAGTTTCGGCAAAGGAATGACTGTCGCCGTCGCGCCTTCGCCGATGGTGATTATCTTGTAGCCCACAAGGTTCATTCCCGTTACGAAAAGTGCGTATTTTCCAAACAATCTGTTGTTTACCGCGCTTCCCGTAGTATGTTCTGCATTAAAGTTTGTTGCTTTCATCGTTTCGCCGATATCGCTTACCCAAACAGACACACTTCCGTTGTTGTCAATAATCACATAGGTAAGAATGGGAGTCGTTATTCCATTCTTGACAACTATCGGGAACACAAAAGACTTGCCTGAGAACTCTTCAATCTGGTATGCAGTATTGAAACATCCGTTTTCAAGTGCCTTATTCACAGGATCTTTCATGTAATCTTCGTACAAACTCTTAAGGTTTATAATAGCGTTCTTAAACGCAACTGCCGATTTAAATCCAAACAGTCTTGCTATCACTTCTTGATAATCGACACCTTCTGTGTTTTCGCCAAAACCTATCGTGTACGGAGTTCTAATTAACGTGCCGTCTTCCTCGATAACGTCTTTGATACCTACGATTGCGCTCTTTTTGAGATTGCGAGCTATCTTCGCGAAAGCACTATCGTAAATTCCCATTGCCTTATTATAGAATGCAGTATATTGATCCCAAGCTTCTTTATCGGTTTCTGCAAAGATCCTATTATACACATTTCCATCTGTAGGAATGCCAAACTTTGCAAGACTGTTTGCAAATAATTTGCTCAGCTCATTAAATGCAGAGATTGTGGAGTTGGAGACTGCATTAGGTATGTTCTCGGTGAGGTTGCCTTTGTCGCCAAAGTCTCCCAAGATCATACCAAACGGGTTGCATTCGTCGTACGTAACGTTAACTTCAGTGTCGTTATATCCCGAAATCTTTCTTACATACAAGTCGGAGCACTGACCACCTTCACCAAAATGCAACTTGTCGCCAAGGAGGCTCGAGAGCAGTCCTTCGATGAATCCCCAGCCGATTTCAATCTTGAAGCCGGTCTTGCCGGGGATAACGGTAAGAATTGCTTTGTCGCTCGGAGCAACAGGCGCTCTTAACGTGCCGTCACCGCTTGCAAGTGCACTTGTCGTGCCCGATACAAGACCGCCGATAAGGCTTTGCAAACCGATGATCTTGACCTTGAACAAGGACAAGCCCGAAAGGTCGGCGTAAACGTCCGCGTCGCCTTTTTGCTTGTAGAGCGTGACCAACGAGCCGTAGCCAAACGGTTTGAGGTTGAGGTACAACTCGATATCGCTCCACCAGTCATCGGTTCCGCCTTGGAGTGCCGATACAAGTTTCTTGAGGTTGAGCGCAACTCTCAGGTCGATGTCGCAACCGATTGTGTCGTCTTTCGGCAGGTTGAGTTTGAAGTTTTCAATGCCCAGCAACGATTTCAACAATACGTTCAGGTATTGTTCAAACTCGCTTACGCCGTCGTCCACACAAATTTGTCTGATTTCGACGTTGAAGCCGAGCGCAAGGTTTTCAAGCCCGATTTCGCCACTTGCAATGTCGTAAGCGACTGCAAATTCAGTGCTGTGGCTTGCAACTCTATCATTGTATTTTCTTTCGGCGTCATTTGAATTCGGGTTATTTCCGCTGATTTCAAAGTCGCTTGAACGCAATCCAAAGTATGCGTGCTCGTCGATTTGGACAACAAGGTTGAACTGAGTATCGTTCATACCGTCGCCGTTGATATCCTTTCTCGAGTCGAACAGCATGACGGCGTCACCGAAGTTCGGCAATTGGATATCAAGTCCAAGTGCGCCCGTTATCGTTTCAAGCAGGCTGTTGAGCAAATCTGCGTTGATGCCGAAACCGAAGTGGTTGTTGGCAAGGACAAGCGAAACGTACGGTTTGCCTCCCGAAATCTCTTTGTAGCGTGTCGCGCCAAGGTGAGCCGGATTCGACGAGTCGTATTTCACGTATTTGCCGTCGATGAAGACAAATTCGCCGGTTGCGCTTTCTTCGTACTCAACGGGGAACAGTGCCTTGCCCCAACTGGTTCTGAACGCGCCCTTGCTTACGTTATAGCGCGTGGCGTCCGTGCCGTGTGTCGCGTCATACGTCTCGACTTTCCTTGAATAACGTGTCAGTCCTTCGTGCTTCTTCGCGCTGTATCTGACGTACTTTTCACCGACTTTGACGAAGTTGCCGTATTGGCTTTCGGTGTAGATAAGGACGTACTTGCCGTTTTCCGCTTCCACAAACTCGGAGTACTCGATAAAGTCTTTGTCATAAGTATCGATATAGGAACTTGCAAGCGCCGACGTCGATGCATCGCGCCTTGTGCCGTCGCCGATGAGGTATTTGTCAAGGATAGGCGTCAATGCATTGTTTATCGTATCGCCGAGGTTCAGCCCTGCGAGTTTCAATTTGGGAAGTCCCCAACCCGACAAGTCAGCGTACAGGCTTTGTCCGTCAAGGTAGATGCCGACTTTGAGGTCTCTGGGCTCAGTGCTGGTCGCCTTGTAAATCTCGATTGCGACTTTCATATTGTTGAAGTCGGCAAGGTCGATATGGGCGTTGAGCGCGAGCGTGTAAACCGCGTCGATTTCGTCTTCTTTGACGATGAACTGCACAAGTTTATCAGGGAAGAGTTCCTTCTTCAGTATGGTTTCAAGAATATCGATGAATGCGCTGATATCGAATCCGCCCGACTGTTTGGACGATTCATAATACCACTCCGCCTCGAAGTTGATATCCAGTTTCAGTTTTCTGATGTTTACAAAGTCAACACGGTCTTCCTGCTTAATGAAGGTATTCGCAGTCGTATCGAAGCCGTCGGGCGCGCTGAGGTGGATACCGCCCACGCGCAGACCGATATAGAAGTCACGATCTTCATCCGAGGTATGGTCGTCGTTGCCGAGGATCATTTCGAGACCGACTTCCAAATTCCTAAGGTCGATGTAAACTCCGCCCTTGACAAGCGATTGCTCTTCGGTAATGCTCGTGCCGAGCAAGACGTTCAGCAGTTCGCCGATGAAGTTATCTCTCAGACCAACGTAAATTCTGCCATCGCCCAAACGCACTTCACCAAGGAGCGCGTTCAGAACGCCGAAGATATTTTCGGGGATAAGTCCCGTATTCGCACTCGCGCTTGCTTGCGCCGAGGTTGACGAACCTGCAAGGATTGCGTTGAGGTCAATCTTCGCGACGTGTTTGCCTTTGTTTCTATAATTGCTGTTGTCGATATAGACAGACAGTATGCCGTCCGCCTCGCCGATTGCCGTGATGACGATCTTGCTGTTCTTTTCGCGCAGATCTTCTGCAAACAGCATGGTGTCCATATTGATTGTCAGACGGAGTTCGGTGCCTTCGAGGTTCAATCCCGTTCCGCTCAACAGACCGCCCAGCAAGTTCTTGACGTCGATTGCGGCTGCAATATCGATGCTGAAGTTGCCGTAGCCGTCAAGTTCTTCTTTCGGGAACAGCACTTGATACAACACTTTCGCGCTGTCTTTGTTGAGACCGAGAAGCCCCGCGAAGTATCTTTCCCAAGGAACGATATTGTCGCCGGTGTCGTTTGCAAACGAATCAACGTCAAGCGATACGTTCAGGAAAATCTTTCCGCTCCTGCCGAAGTCAAGGCTGTCGATAAGGACGTCCATAATTTCAGCCGCGCCAAGGATTCTGTCAAGGTCGATATCCGCAAATTGACGATATTTGTCTGCGTTCTCGGGCAGGAACGAAATCGTGTTTTCGGCGTCGAGGAATTCAAGATAGCTGCCGTCGGTGTTGCCCGCGCCTTCTCTCTTTTCAAAGTCGAAGCCGAAGATGTTCAAGCCTATGTTGAGCGCAAGTTGGTGATTGTTGTAAACGTCAAGTATGCCGATATCCAAGCCGAAGATGAACGGATCTTTCGTGGCGTGAATACTTACAAGCAAAGCGTCCAGAATGTCTTCGAGTTCGCCTTTGTCCATAAGACCGCCGATGAGACCGAGCATTGCTTTGCCGGTGATATTGACTTTTGCGTTGCTCTTCACGTCATAGCCCGCGACATTGTCGCCGATGCCGTATTTCGAGAGGTCAGCCCAGACCGCCGAAATGCTGTAAACAGGCACTTTGACGTACGAGGTCTTGCCCGCTACTACACCTTCGACGTATTTACTTCCGTCGAAATAATAGAGCTTGGGAGCGTTGTGACTGGGCTTATCTTTGTCGTAAACGTTGAAGTCGTACTTGCAGGTCTTCGGGTTGTATTCCATAATATACGACGCACTGCCGTTTGCAACTTCCACGTATTTATCGACTGCTTTGTATTTGCCGTCGTTGGCTTGTACGTATTTGCCGTCGACAAGGTTGTATCTGTCGGATTCCGGAACGGTTTCGCCCGCCGTAATTTCAACGTACTTGATAAGTTTTTTGTAAAGTTTGGTATTCGTGAAGTCGGCGGTGTCGTCCGCAATTCTCACATACTTATCGGCTATTTGATACTTGTCGCCTTCATAGGTTTCGCCGTCAAGTATCGGATAATATGTGGTTGCAGAAGCGTCCGCGACAAACTTGTACGTGCCGTTTGCGTCAACCTTGAACGTTCCGTCTGCTTCCATCGCGAACTTCGTGCCGGTGTAGCCTTCTTCCGCAATTTCGTACGCACCGCGTTTATAAGTGCCGTTTGCGTCGATTACGTATTCAATGCCGTCAACAATGTACAGGTTGTTTAACTTTTCAAATTCGGTCACGACTTCGTGCGTGTACTTCGCCTTGAACGCAAATTTCTCGGCGTTTTCAGCGGAAAGTACCGAATAGCCCGTCACTTTGTTGTCACGGTCACGGACGTACAAAGTTCTTCCGTCCTTCGTCTTATAATCGACGATTTCGCCGGTGTAATTCTTGTAAACCTTCTTTACTTCGTCCGTATCGGTGAGCGTATGGATTTGTGCATATCTGTCGGGAGCCACCGAGTTCATGCTGTTGGCTTCGTAATAAATGTAGGTGCGTGCTTCGTCAGCCCATGCGGAGCCGTCCGCCGAGCCGAGCGCGACCGTCGCCGACGAGCCTGCGCCGGTGATAAGACCGTTGAGAATATCCAGGATATTGACGCCCGTTATCTTGAGCATGCCGAGGTTCTTGTTGTTGCCCTCGTTTTGCTTCTTGAAGAAGTGCGATACGTCAACGTACAGCGCGCCTTCCGAACTAATGTAAGTAAGGGTTGCCAAAGGCACGATATTGTTGGGATCGTAGTATCTCGACAGCGACACCCTGAGGTCAATCGCACTAAGACCGAACGTCTTGTCTTCGAGGTCGTACTTGATGCCCGCCTTAGCCTCGATTGCAAAGCGGATATCGATATCGTCCTCGATGACGAGTTTGGTCTCGAGATCGCCCACAACACCGCTGAGAATGTTGGCAAGCGCGATGCCTTCTTGTTTGTTAATCTTGATTTGTCCTTTGATGCCAAGTGCAAGACCGTTGACCTCTTCTGCGTCGGAGAACACGACACCGCCTACGTTCGGCGAGGTGATGAGGTCTTTCTTCGCGCCGATCTTCGGGAAGTTGACCGCAAGTTTCAAGTGGGTTGCATAAGCGTCAAGGTCAAGTTCGACAAGACCTTTTCTTGTGCTTCTATGGAAAGTTGTCTTTCCTTTAATTGCATTTTCGAGTTCTTCCGCGGTCATGCCTGCGTAGCCTTCGACGTATTGTTGTACAAATTCTTTCTCACTGTACAACTCGATATGCTGTGTTTGCGGGTTCTTGTTGAATACCATGCCGTAGTAACGGAACTCTTCATTGCAGGAAGAATCGGTGTAGTACTTGCCTTCTTTTCTCCAGATCGGCTCGTAATTTTCGCCAAGGTTTCCAAGATTTACCGTAAGTCCGCTGAACGCAACGTCGGTTGAGTTGGGCTCGGGCAATACTTTGCCGTAGTATTTAAACTCGGGTTTGTTCAGCAACAGCGAGAACATCGTATCGATAAGCGTTGCGAAGTAGTCGTTTTGGAAAGCAACTTTCAACGCTTTTCCGCCAAGTTCGACACCCGCGATAAGTTTCTTCAAAATGCCGATGATTTGGTTTGCGTCTGCCGAAGCGACCGCATTTGATGCCGTTGCGTCACCCGATGCAAGCGCCGTGCTTGAGCCCGTAGCCGTTCTGATGACTTTCATAAGGAACTCGCCCGTGACTTTCACGTTGGGCATTCCAAGACCGTCCAGCATCAAGTAAACGTTGCCGTCCGCGACGTAGATACCGACAAGTTCGTCACCGTCGGACTGCGCGTAAATGGAGATTTGCGCCTTGACAAGAGGCAAAATCTCTTCAATCGCCTTGAAAATGTCGGACGAATCGAAGCCTTCCTCCAGTTTGTTGAGGATTGCCGCAAGCGCAAGTTCCAGTTTGACGGAAGCGCGGATACCCATATTGCCACTGCCGACCGCGCCGACCGACGAAACGTTGGTGATGATGGGTTTGCCCGTTGTGGCGTCAACACCTTCATCCGTTCTGCCCATCCACATACCGTCGGTGAACAGCGCGCCAAGGTCGATATCCAAGGACAGCGTCAATGCTTCGAGTTTCGGCTCGAACCCGACGATCTTGTTGGTGGAGCTGTCGATAAGAAGCTCGATCAACTCTGCGTAATCTTCGATCTTCTCTTTTGCGACCGTTTCTTTGACACCGGTGTTGCCGATCTTGATATTTTCAATGGCAACGCTGATGCCGATAAGATCCGCCGCTTCTGCGTTGAGTTTCAACGAGATATTGCTCGAGCGTTTGTATTCGCCGTTTTCGTCGATATAATACTCGTGCGTTGTTTCGTCATAGAAGTATCTTGTTCCGGTGTATGCTTCGCCGTCTGCAATCTTGTCAAATTTATCGCCGTAGTTGACCTCGACAAGTGCTTGGAGGTCAAGTTTTTGCAACATGGCTTTGGTATTATTGTCAAGTCCAAGTGCCGCGATATCCAACAAACCGTTGATGAACAGCGTGCCGACTTCAACCGCAATACGGTTGTGGTCGAATACGAGTGCCACCGCGCTCAGTTTATCTTTGTTGTCTGCAACGGTGAAGCCCAGTTCGGAAGCAAGCGCAGTCGATGCGCCGTTTCCGCCACCCTTCAATTTCTTGATAAGTTCAATGCCGTTGGACGCGCCGAGGAGCGAGCTTAATTTAAGCCCCGATACACGGACGTTGTCAAATCCAAGACCTTCGAGTTTTACAAGGGCGTTGCCGTCTTTGTAATAGACGCCGACAAGGACTTTTTCGTCGCCGATAACTTTGCCACCCTCTTTGATTCTGCCGACGATTTCAACCGCCGCGACAGAGTGGTCAAGGTTGGTGATATTGAGCGACAGTGCAACACGGAGCGTCAATTCAAGTTCAGCACCGCCGTCGGGCACCTTGAGTTTGAGCCATTCTTTGCCAAGATTTACACCGGAGAGTACGCCAAGGTTATCAATGAAACCACCAAGGTCAAATCCTCCACCCGCATTATGCTTATCGTTGACCAAAACACCGATGTTGACTTCCATGCTGAGGTCGATTTCGGCTTCTTCGGGAACAATTTGCTTTTTGACGTCTTCGGGGACGATAATCCTATTATCGTCAACAAATCCCAAGTCGATCTTGCCGATATTGAGGTTGAAGCCGATGTGACCGATTTTAAGCCCGATGCCGATACCGAACGAATCGAAGTCAAAGCCGAATTTCAGTTCTTCGTAAACTTCGCCGACCTTCGTATATCTTGTGGTCAAAGCTTCCGCGTATGCCGAGTCGTAGCCTTCGCATTCCGAAAGGAGCCAGCCGTCGGGAAGTCCATTGATATTTTCATAAACGACTTCCGTGTCTTCCAAAGCCACGCGTTTATAAAGCGTTGCGCCCGCTTCGGCTTTTTCGACCTCGACGTATTCGCCGTTTGCAAGTTTGATATACTTCACGCCGTTGTAGTTTTCGTCGGTAATTTCAACAAACTTGTAGGCTTTCTTATAGTAAACGTTGCCGTCTGCGTTTTCGGGGAATATGGGCGATGCGGTCTCGATTGTGACTGCAAGGTCAACTCCGCCAAGCGCACTAAGGCTTATCGTGCCTTCGTCAAATCCCAGCAGGACCTCAAGAAGTCTTTCGACAAGCGTAGTGGTGGCTTTGACTGCCACGCCCGTGGTGTATGCGCCGTTGAGTTTTGAGAACTCGCCAACCCACAGTTGGAGCATTGCCGCCTCGAAAGGCTGACGTTCTCCGTCTGCGCTTGCCTTTGCCAATGCGCCGATAATGTCGCCCATGGGCATTGCAAAGATATCACGTTCACTATCGATATATTTGATATATAAATTACTGTTGTAGAGATAGATACCGCCCTTGACTTGACCTTTCGTATCAAGCGACTCGATTGCAAGTTCGATCTTGCTGATGAGTGCGGGAATATCTATGTTCTTGGTGTCGGACAACGCCTTGATAAGCTCGGCAATATCCGCACCGACCGTCAATCTGATGCGTGCTTCGTCTTCAAACGCGCCGATGCTGACAAGGAGTTTTGCCACCTTATTAAGTTCCGTCAAGTCTTTGCCCGAGAACGCCGGCGTGAATTTGTAAATCACGTCTTCGATATAAATCGTATTTTCGGCGGTTGACGCCTCGGACACACGATACAGTTTGCCGGTGTAGCCGTCGTTTTCGAGGACGGGATAATATGCGCCTTCTTCCGCAACGAATTTGTATTCGCCGTTTTCGTTGTCAATCTCGAACGTGCCGTCGGCGAGTTTCTTGAATTTTACGCCGTTGTATTCTTCGCCTTTGTTGAGTTTGTAGTAGTTGCCTTGTTTATAAAGGGCAATGTCAGCATTATAAAGCAGATATTCTTTTTCTTCGCCGACTTTGTCTTTCGTTCTGTCATCGAGACGGAATTTTACGCCCTCATAATCTCTGCCTGTAACAACGTACTTACCTGCCTTAAACGTGCCGGCGTCGTCCGTGACAAAACCGTTTCCGTCAACCTTATACTTCTTGTCGGCAGGATAGGTTTCTTTTTCTTCCGGAAGAATCAGGAAGTACGTCTTTGCCGAATCACCGTCAACGAACTTGTACAAGCCGTTTGCATCAACCTTGAACGTAATGACACCTTCGTTGATATTTTTCGTGAACTTCGTGCCGACGTAGTCTTTTTCCGCAAGGTAGTATGCGCCACGCTTGAACGTGCCGTTTGCATCAAGTTTGAATTTGGGCGCGCCGGTGGCTGAATACTTTTGACCTTCGTAGACTTCATTCTCGAGAATCGGATAGTACTCAATATTGCCGGTGCGGTTGGAGATATCGATAATTCCGCCGATGAAGTCAAGAATACTGTCGTTTGTGCCTTTCGTTCCCGACAGTTTCAAGCCAAGTTCCATCGAGAGATAAATCTTTTCGCTGGTGACGTTTTCGGGTACCTCGGAGAACACGTTCTTAATTTTGACAAGCGTATGATCAGCTTCAGTGCCGGGAACAAGTTCTTTTCTGTACTTGCCGTTCGCATTAGCTGTTCCGTCTTTGTCGTATCTCGTGCCGGTGTAAACCTCGGCAACGGGGATTTCGACAAGAGCCGTACCTTCGTTATAGTAGCCTTCGATTTCTTGTATATCCTTAAGAGGCGTTGCGCCTTTTTTCTTGAGTGCGTAAGGTTCGACCTCAATCGCCTCGCCCTTCATAACGAGGGTTGCGTCAAGTCCCAGATGGATACTGAAATCGGGGGCTTTTGCGGTGTTGGGGTTGTCGAAAATAAGGTCAATGCCGATGCCCTTGTCTTTCGACCACTTGATACCGCTGTGGTCTTGTTTGATAAAGAGATTGCCTTTTTGAACTTCGTTGCCGTTCGCGTCGTAAACAGTTGCTGTTCCGTCATAACCTTTCGCGGAAACAAGGCTTCTCGTTTCTTTGTCTTTTGAGTTATAAACCGCCAGATAACTTGTGTGCTCATACTTGACGAACTTCTTCAGTTCGGCAGGCGCGGTTGTGATTTCAACATAAGTGTCGCCACTCTTATAGTACAGTTTTTCGACTTTTCCGCCGGTGTAAAGGACGAATACGTTCGAGCCGTTGGGAGACTGTCTATAAAGCGTCTTGTACGCCTTCGTGACGTCGGTTTCCGTCGTGTCGAAGAACAGGATTTCTTTGCCCTGTTGCGACTTGAACGTTTCGTTGAAGTTGACGTAACGCACATCGACCTTCTCCATGTACAGCAGGTCGTCAATCGATTTGCCAACCGTTTCCGTCGAGTATTTTACATACGGATCGCTCAACTTGAACATTGCCAAAACGTCTTCATTAAAGCCGAACGTTTCGCTAATCTTCCCTGCCACTATTTCTGTAAGCAAGAATTGCAATACTTTGGGAGCAAGCGCAACATCAAGTCCCGATTCGCCAATGCTTGTGCTTGAAAGAAGATTTTGCAAAATCTTGTTGATGAGCACAAAGTCGGGTTCTTTCTTTTGATTTTCGTTGCCGTTGCCGTTACCGTTGCCGTCGTCCGAAGCGAGTGCGCTGGAGCCGGTGCCGGGTTTGATTTGTTTGATAATATTTTCAAGCGATGCCGAGTAGTTTGCCCCGCCGACAGCCGAAAGCGAAATATGGACAACGCCTTTTTGAATGCTTACGAAAATCGGATTGCCGTTGAGGTCAACCTTGATAAGGGCTTCGATTGAATTAAGAATATCGAGGATATTTTGTCCGTCTGTGCTCTCGGATTGTCCGCCGATTTTGCTCATTACGAAGTTGTAAAGAGCCGTGGCGGCGGGAATGAGGTTATCGCTCAAACCTCCGGACAAAACGTTCAGTACGACGTTAATGCCGATTGTACCGCGAGTATTTTTGATGATTGCGTCAGCCGTCAACGCTTTCAAGATACTGCCGACGGTTGCCATCTTTGCGTCTTTTTCGATTATCGAGGACGCGACGTTTTTAAGGATTGCGTCAAGACTGTGCTTGCCGTTGGACAAGTCATAGTCAATTGCCACGCCGAATTGAACGCCGAGCGCGCTCTTTGCACCTTCTTTGGCTTTTGTCCACTCTGCTTCGTCCTTAAACATTTCGCCGAAGATATCGAGGTTATTGGTGCTCAATTTGACGGTATCGACAAGGACGCCGAGGTTAAGATACGAGCACGTCGCAACAACTTCAAGCAAAGGTTTGTTTTCGTCTTTCAGATCGACCGAGAGGCTTGCCGACAGTCCCAAATTGTTGATGATTTCGAGAATGTCTTCGCCAACGGCGTCTTTACCTATGAACGCTTTCAACAAGCCTTTCACCGTTTCTTCGGCAATCTTGACGTCGAGGCTCTTCGAGGCAAGTTCCAAAAGGATTTCCGCTTCGTTTACCGCGGGAGTTTCGGAATCGTCAGATGCGAGTGCCGAACCACTTCCGTCGACTTTTCCGCCAAGGACTTTCACAACGCCCTCAACGGTCTTGCCAAGCAGACTTCCGATAAGGTCAAAGTTTTCAATCTTGCTTTTTACGGGTGCGCTTTGGCTCATAAATTGCGTTTCGACATACAAGCAAGGATTGCCGTTTGCGTCGGTTGTGAAGTACAAGCCGAGTATGGTCTTTTCTTTGCCCGTTGCGTCGTTTCTGACCTGCAACATAATGTCGGATTTGCCGAAGTCTTTCAGGTTAAGGTTGCCCGCGACTCTTACGCGAAGGTCAAGGTCGATTGCCTTTTGGACGTCGAGATTGAGCGGGAATTCAAGGTCGGTGCCTGTTGCCTGCAAAATGCCCGACAGAAGCGTGCCGATGGGGAACATACCCTGCTTCAAGCCGAGGTCAAGACCGATTTCGACGTCAAGCGAAATTTGGTCAAGTTCGTCAAGTCCTTTATATTCGCCCTCTTTGCCTTTGAGGTTTTTCAGGACGTTGTCGTTTTTGGCAAGACCGATTTGCAATCCGCCGAGTTTTACGCCAAGGATAATCGGGTTAATACCGACGCTGACGCCCAAGATATAGGGATTGTCTTCCGTGACTTTAGTGTTGAACTCGATCTTGCTGTTTTCTTCAACAAGTTGCAAGTCAACGCCTTCGATATCGGCAACGACTTTCAAGATTGCGCCGATCATATTTTTGCCAAGCGTAATCGTCATGCCCGATTCTGTGTCGTTTCTGTAAATGCTGATTTCTTTTACTATGTCGTTGATGACTTTGAGTATGCCGTCAACACCGAGGTCCGCCGATGCGGTCGCCGAACCCGATCCGCCTTTTATCATACCCAAGATTTGGTCAACGCCGATTTTGAGTTTGGTATTTGTAACGGTCTTTTTACCATTGACGTTGATATAAACCGTTTTGTTCGTGACGTAAAGTCCGACGACTTGTTCTGCGGATTTATCCCACGGAGCCTTGTCGGTGATTTCCACGGCAAGGTCAGCGGTTTTCAACAAGTTTGCGATAATATTTTTCGCATCGCCACCGCCCATAAGCGCGCCGAGTTGGATGTTGCCGGAAATTCTCAATCCGATGACGTCTCTGATTTCTTCCGCCACTTTGAACTTAATAAGCAGTTTTTTCAGGAATTCCGCAAGTTCATTCGATACATTTTCGTTGCCTTTGAGCAATCCCGAAAGCAATCCGCCGATTTCCCACTTGGTTTCGCCCGTGGTCTGATCCGCGCCGAGTTCGATGGCGGCTTCCACGTTGACGTACACGGTGAGGTCTTCGATTTTGTCTGCTACGACGGTGTTCACTTTCTTGTATTCGCCGTTTTCAGCCTTGACGTATTCGCCGTCAACAAGGTTGTATCTTGTGCCGGTATATACTTCGTCTTCTGCGATTTTTTCAAATTTGTAGGAATTCTCAAAATTCTTCTCGTCGCTCAAAGAATCGATGTATTCTTCAAACGTTTTTCCATACTCATTCTTGAATTTCTTTTCGGACAGTTGAATGTTGCCGAGTTTAATACCCAAGTTTGCGACGGTGTGATTTACTTTCTTGTATTCGCCGTTTTCAGCCTTGACGTATTTGCCGTCAACAAGGTTGTATCTTGTGCCGTCGTATGTTTCGCCTTCCGCGATTTTTACAAAGGAGAACGGTTCCGTTGCGCCGTTTCTCATGATGAAGACGCCGATGCCGATACCCGAGAACTTATCGTCTTTTCCTGTTATCGATACGTCGCCGTCGTTGATTTGACCGATGACGATGGATGCGCCGAGTTCGGGCAGTTTAAGTTTCATTTCCGTGGTGTCGCCCGTGGGGTTGCCGTTTTCGCCAAAGACTCGCTTCATCGTATAGCCATTTGTAAAGAGTTCATACAAGGCGACGTCTTGATTGCTCGCGTCAATTTTGACGTAAGTGGTAAATCCGCTCGTCTTGTTGTACGCTTTTATAAAGCCTTTCTTGAAATCAATCGCGTCTTTGTCCATATCGAACATAAGCGTGTCGGCGCGTTTGTACTCCGATTGCAAGTACTTGGGCGCGCTCGCGTACGCGTCCTTATTAGAAGCGTCGATGAGCGTGAACTTTCTGCCGGAGTTGACAAACTCTTTCAAAGTTCCGTCGGCGTTCTTTTGGCAATGCTTATCGATGCCTTGTGCGACGGCTTGTTCTTTCAAAACGTAGAAATAGGTTTGTTCCTTGACTTCCTCTCCGTCCTCTTCTTTGACAATCGTCTTTGCTCTCACAAAGAAGTCGTCGCCGACGTATCCGTTATCGAGCGTGAACGGGTTTTCGCTGTTTTCGCTGTTTTCGCTGTCGTAAGTATACTTATACTTATCGACGTTTCTCTGATACAGGTCTTTGTCCTTGACAGAGTTCTCCTTGGGATAAGCGTTTTCCAAAATCGTATAGTCGGTTGTTGCGTTGTAAGCGTAGTATTTATAGCTTTGTCCGCCCGGGTTGTATGCGATATAATCGTTCATATCGCCGACAAGCACGCCGACAAGCAGTTTCATAACGCCCGTCATAACCTTGATTTGCACGCCTTTGTTGCCAAGAAGGATTATGGGGTTGAGTTCCGACAAATCGATGTCCGCAGACGCCGTGCCGTCGCCCTTTTTGTTGATAAGATTATCCAAAAGCGCAATAAGGTCAAACTTCAACGCAACGGGTTGAATAATCGTTCCGTTTACCGTGTTGAGATAAAGCGTGGTGGTTTTTTGGTCATAGTAAAGTCCCAAGAATACGCTGTTGTCCGAAACTTTTCTGAGTTCGATAAGCAGGCGCGTATCGTTGGATTTGGGTGCGCTTGAAATGTCAACGTCGGCAACGACGTTCAGTCTTAATCCGCCTTGAATTACGTCTTGGACGTTGATTTTCGTGCCTATAGCAAAGTCTGCGACAAGTGCGCCGACGATTTCTTCGAGTTCATATACGTCTTTGTCCAAGAACACGTCGATTTCCGCGCCGAGCCCCAAGAAAATATTTCCACCGTTCAAAAGGTCGTGATATTCGGCTTTCGTGACGTCAACGCCCAAAGTTTTGAGGTCGCGCGTGCCGACGGACAGGTAAATGTGACCGAGTCCGAGACCGAGCGCCATATTTGCGCTTTCGCCCTGCTGAATACCGACGTTGGCTTTGAGGTAAAGTTTGCTGAGATTCAGCCCGTCGTATTCGAGCGAAATGCCGGTGTCATTGTTTGTAAAGTTCAGTTTGTCGACAACTTTGGTGTCAACGCCCAGCCCTTTCAAAAGACCGCTCAACAACGTGTTCGCAATCGCGACTTCCAACCTTTCGTTGCTGATTGTGATGCCCGCAAGGTTTGCGACAAGTAAGCCGAGAATGTCGAATTCCGCCTTATCTTCGGGTTTCTGTTCGCCGTCGGGAGTGCCTTCGGTGTTGTCACCGTCGCCCGATGCAAGAGCGGTGCTTCCCGCGCTCGTATCTTTGCCGAAGAGTTTGAAGTTGCCACCCAAAGCGTCGAGAATGTTGATTTTGTAATTTCTGAGTTCGCCGTCGGCGCTGTAAAGGTACAGCACGCCTTTTTCAAGCAATAACACGGCGTCCAAGGCTTTTTCACCCGCGTTTGCGTGGACGTCGATACGAGCGTCGATTGCGTCGAGAATGTCTTTTACGCCCGTGTTGTTCTTGATTGCGTTGACAAGCTTCATCACGTTGACGTTTGCATTTATTTTGAGGTTGAGGTCAACGTCAACGCCGTCGGGAGACTGCACTTTGAGTGCAAGACCGTACAACATTTTGCCAAGAGGCGACAGATCCAGCACACTGCCTTTCGAAACGTCAAACGACAGGTCGATGTCCAGCCCGACGCTTGCCCACAAATCGAAGTCAAGCGTGGTGCCGTCGTATTTCAATTTGCCCGCATCGACAAATTCACCGCCGTCTTTTACGCTCTTGAGGTTTTTACCTGCTATATACGCATTAAGCGTAGGATCGGGGTTGCCGTAGTTGAGGAACACGCCGAGGCTTAAATCTGCAATTTGCCCGCGCTCGTTGCTCGCCATATTAGACGCAATCTCGATTTTCCAGCCTTCCTCGCCTTGAGGATAGTCCTCGCGAGTTTGATAAATAGCCAAGTGAATATTTTCAACGGGGAGTTTCAGCCCCAGTTTGCCCATAAGCCCCGCTATAACGTCTTTCGTAAGGTCCGCCGAAATTCTTTCGACAGTAATCGGGGTATCCGTGCCCATCACGATATTGACACATGCGAGAAGCGCCATAATATCGAGGTTTGCGGTTTCTTCGACTGCCGCCGATTCGTTGTCTTCGGAAGCAAAGCCGTAGTGCGTCACGACAAGTTCGCCCTTGTCCATGACGGTTTGCACCGCCGAAAGAAGCCCTTCGTTCAGAACGTCGCCGTCCGACGCGCCCGAGCCGTTGCCTTTGATAAGGTCCATTATCGAGGGAATTTCGGGGATTTTCGACGCAATAAGGTCTTTCAGAATTTGGTTGAGATCGACGTTGGGGATCATTGCTTTGCCCCCGCCGAGACCGGACATATCCGCATAAATCGCTTTGTCCGCGCCAATGTAGTAAAGTCCGAGATAGGTCCTCGGATTGCCATTTTTATCTTTTCCGTTCAGTTCGATAACTGCACGACTTTTACTATTATTTTTCAGGTTGATTTCCGCACGCAATTTGAGTTGGAGGCTAATTTTGAGCGGAGAGAGAATTTGGACAGCGTCGTTATTGTTGTAGATTGCCGTACCGGTGATACTTTCCAAGGCTTTTGCGATTGCTCCGCCAAGCGCATCGTCAATGTTTTTGACGCTGTATTTTTGCTCTGCAACGTTAAGTTCGACGTCGATATCCGCGCTGAGCGTCGTAAAGCTGTAGTTTTTCCTGTCGGCTTTGACAAGAGTAGGCATGCCGTCTTTGACTTCTTTTGCGAAATTATCCGATTTCGAAAGCTCGGCAACGCCAAGTTCGACCGTCTTATCGATGTTGCCCTTCGAACTGATGACATTTAACGCCATCTTTTGGAAACGGTTGTTGCTGATGTTTGCAACAAGCGTGGTATTGAGGGTTTTTTGTCCCGACAAAATGTCGCCGACAAGCAAGTTGACGACGCCCTTAATAATGTCGGATTGATTTTTCAAAGCATCCTTTACGATGTTGCCCAACTGCTCCATCAATGCACTATTTGTAAACAATGCGTTGAGTTTTGTGGGCATGACAAGGTCAATCGAACCGTCCGCGTTCGTGACGGAGTAACAGCCGTTGTCCGCGATAAGACTAAGTAAAAGGTTGAATATCGTCAGCTTATCGCTGTTGCTCGTGCCAAGAATTTGCGAAATAAGAGAGCCCACTCCGGAGTCGCCGAAAAGCGAGCCAAGGTCGTATTCCTTGAAAAACTCCTCAAGTTGAAGTTGATTGAGAATTTGCTTGAAAACTCCAACGACGTAAGAAATGTCCGAGTCGGATACGTAGTAACGATGTACCGCCTTGCCGGAAGCATAGTCGTTGAAGTCGATGTACATATCACCGTTCAGGGCGTAAATGCCCAAAACAACGGTATTCAAATCGGCACTTTCTTTTATAACCTCGAAGGTCATGACCGACTTGTCTGAATCTTCGGTATCGATTGAACCTTTGATTCTCACGGTGTACTTGTCGGTTTTGCCTTCCTTTTCAACGTAGACGTACGGTGCCAGCGAGAACGTTATGTACCTTGCGTTATCCGGCGTCTTTGCGTTGACAATCGAGGTCAACAGCATATGCCTTGCAGCCGTGCCGGACAAACTTGTCTTGACCGTCGTGCTTTGTTGCTGATTGCCAGTGTCGGGCTTAACGAACTGATTGAGATTGGGATCGTCAGGTGTTTTCGTTTTCCCGCAACCTACGAGAAGTATCAGCGCCAGAGCGAGCACCGCCACAAGCACTAATGCTTTCTTGTAAATCGAATTGCGTTTCATAATAGCCTCCTTATGCGTATGCATATATGCGTGCGTGAAACGTGGCCTGCACAATTTCACAATATAGTTAATTATATTCTACAAGAAAAAATGTCTGCCGTCAATACTATGTTGGATTTTTTTCGGCAAAAAACACAGAAAAAATTTGGAAAATTCAGCAACCACAATATATTGTGTTTTTCACGCCGACAAAACCGCAAACGACAAAATTCGATTATGCGCCTTTCGGCGTGAGGTGCCTGTCGGCACGTTGCGGTGCCTTCCCGGGAGATTCTCACGTCGCCCCGTTTGGGCTCCTCAGAATGACAGTGGTGACTACGCTCGGAACAACAACTCAGTTTGTCATTGTGAGGAACGCAGTGACGTGACAATCCCCTGGGAAGGGATACCTCCTATCACTATTGCATATTCGCTTTGTGTCATATATCCTGTCACTTTGACACGGAAACGACCAAAAACAAGCCCGAAATGTGTCAAGGGGACACTGTTCGGGCGGTTTTTCCAAATTTATTCGTTTTCGTATTTCAGCGCGCGTCTTACTTCTGAGTCGTCAAAAAAGTAGTTTTCAAAAATATCCGTTTTATAAAGTTTCTTGATATCGACGCTTCCCGCAAGTCCTTGCTTTTTCAGCATTGTTTTTGCTTTCAGCGCAAGTATCCACCACAACTCCTCGGGATATTCATAAACCTTATCGTCGGGGTTCCTTTCCGATATTTTTGCCTTGAACTTGGCGTTTTTGTCGCACAGCGGATAAATCACGCCGTTTTCGCCGTTGATTGCCACGCTTATAACGCTCTCAGCCACGTTTTCAGCACTCATTTCGGGATATCCCCCGTCGAATGTAAGGAAAAACTTTTTGAATTTTATCGACGGAACGCCGTCAACGGCAAAAATCTCCAAAGGGAGCTTGTATACAGACGGCAATTCGGCAATCGACACTGACATTTTGTCGGAGTACGACAGCACTTCGTTTTCGCAATCGACCTGACTTTTTACAAACGGGTGCTTTTCCAAGTTTTTCTCGGGATTGCGACGATTGAAAAAGCATATTGCCGACGCTACGTACACAACGCGTTTTACTCCGCCGTCTTTGGCGTTTTCCAAAAACTTCGACAATTTTTCCTTGTCTTTTCCAAAATACACGGCGGTATCGACTGCGTCAAAATTCATTTTTTCGTCGGCGTTTACAATTTCCGCCGTAATTTCAATTGTTTCGACGTTTTCAAAAAAGTTTTCCTTGACGTCGTTTTCATATGCAATCAGTAGTTTTTCCATATCAGCCTTTTTTATATTTTTTGATTTTTTCGGTTGTTCGTTCTTCCTCGTCTTCGCGCATTATGTCGTGGTAGTCGCTTGCGCGCACGACGTATTCCTCATACGGCGAAAACTCGTCACGATAAAAGAAGTTGTGGTACTCCGATTTTTTGACGTTTTCAAAGTATTTCCACGGCGCGGGCGTCATACATTCGTCGCACCAGTATCCGCCAAACAGCACGCCGAACGGCGTCATTTTGAAGGTGTGACCGTCCGCACATTCCCACAGCGTTTTGCGCCTGAAATCGACGGGACGCGCGCCCATATCAAAGCACTTTCCGCCACGCGCCGAAGCGTAAGTTTTCAGGTCGTTTTCTTCAAGAAGCGGTTGCTTGTCGCAGTCGTAAAGACCTGCAATATTTTCATTTTCTATGGCGTCTGTCAATACCTCCGAAAGCCTTTTCGGAATATCTCTTATTTTGTCGTATCCGCCGTAAAATACATTTATGCGCGCGGTCATTCCGTTGTCTTGCCAAAAATAAGGCGAATTTGTCATAATCGACATTTTCGACACGATAAACTTGCGAATAAGTGACGATAAAGTGCCGAATATGCGATTTTGCGTTTTTACAAACTTGTCCTCGATATACCTTTCGACGCTGACTTTTTGAACGCCCAAAGCGTCTTGCAATTTCCTGCCGTCTTTAAGCCACGCACCCGTTCCGCACCGCAAAACAAACCACTTCGGATCGACGATTTTGTCGATATTCAGGCTTAGTTTCGACGCGGTATTTTTCAGAAAATCCAAGTATATTTCCTGCTCTCCGCCACCCACGTTATATATGGAGTTTTCCTTGACTTTTTTGCCGTTTTCCTCTGCGTCCGTGACTAGCTTGAAAATCACCTCGGACAGCTCTTCCGCCGTGATATATTCGATGGGAGCGTTCAGCGGATTTTTGAAAACGAGCGCGCCGTCCAGCATTTTTTTCATAAAAGTTTCATCGACAACGGGCGCACTGCGAAGCACGATAAATCCCCTGAGCCCGCTTTCGACAAGATACCTTTCGCCACGGAGCATCGACACGCTTGCGACGTCAAAATAGGCGGGCATTGCGGGGTGTCCGACGACGGCATAAGGGTGTTTCATCGTCCGTCCGCCGTATACGCCGGAGGTCGAAAGTTCCAAAAATTTGGCGTTCGAGCCTGTCGCGATGACCGCGTCCACCAGATTTTTTGTGTAAAAATAATTTATCTGTTCGGCAAGGTCGGGGAAATGCTCACTGTCGGGCTTTGCGACGAAATCGAGGTTTAATACGTAGTCGGACGCCGTGACAAGTTCCTTCGCCTCCTGAAAGTTCAACGGCGAAAAGTCGCTTGCGATGACGTTTTCCGAAAACTCGGAGCAAAGTTTATTTATGCGCTGACTTCCGCGCACACGCACGGGCGCAATCACGCGCATATTTCCTTTTTTAATTAGTTTTTCCGCGACGAGATAAGCAAGTTCGCTATGCGCCCCCGTCACGAGCACGGTTTTTCTCATAACGCTATTTTACCACAACGGCAAAAACCTTTCAACCCTTCCCGCAAAATTGCGACAAAAAACCCGTCCGAAGACGGGTTTTTGAAAATGCAGATTAACGTTTGCTGAACTGCGGAGCCTTTCTTGCTTTCTTAAGACCGTACTTCTTACGTTCTTTGGCGCGCGGATCACGGGTGAGGTAACCTTCTTTCTTGAGCGCACCACGAAGTTCGGGTTCTGCAACGATGAGAGCGCGAGCGATGCCGTGGCGGATTGCGCCGGCTTGACCGGTGTAGCCACCGCCATAGACGTTGACGAAAACGTCGTATTTGTCAAGCGTGTTCGTAAGGACGAGGGGCTGACGTACGATAAGTTTCATCGTGTCTTGCGGGAAGTACTCGGTGATGTCGCGTTTGTTGATTATGATTGCGCCTTCTCCGCCGGGGATAAGACGAACGCGGGCGATGGCCTTTTTACGACGGCCGGTGCCCCAATATTGA
>CAKQMI010000016.1 GCA_934254835.1 uncultured Clostridia bacterium
TATGCCACGCGGTTTGCTTTGCAAAAGACAAGAGCGAATCCCTTTCTCTATGCTCCGAAACAGGGATTTTGCACGATACAATGCATCGTGCCACCTACGGTGTGAACCCTTGCGTCGCAAGGCTGACGCTTCGCTTTGGTGAGTAAACTCACCCGCTCCGCTATTTAACGAATCCCTTTCTCTCCGCCAACAAAACGGACAAGCATATTTGCTTGTCCGTTTTGTTTTACGGTACTTAATGAAAGGGATTCGAACGAGAGCGTTAAAAAAAAGACGCAGTGCGTCTTTTTTAGCGTATGACCGAAGTCTTTTGCAAAGCATAAAAGTATGCCACGCGGTTTGCTTTGCAAAAGACAAGAGCGAATCCCTTTCTCTATGCTCCGAAACAGGGATTTTGCACGATGCAATGCATCGTGCCACCTGCGGTGTGAACCCTTGCGTCGCAAGGACGACCGCAAGCGAAGAGAGGAGCAAGCGCTTGCATTTGCGAAAATCGAGCGAAGCGGACATAGCCAACGATTGCACGAATTTTTCGTGCAAAATGCGTAGCATTGTTGCGTGCAACAAATCGTTGAGCGTAGACCGAAGTCTTGTCGAATCCCTTTTCTGATTTCAACGGGGAAACGCCGTCTAAAAGGGGATTATCAGGCGGGTTTTGGGTGATGTGCGTGCCGAATAAGGTTCGCGTTTTCTGTTAGGATTTTCGGTACATTTCCATTTCGGCGTAGAGTTTTTTCACGCCCTTGTACGCATTCGCGAGGCGGAAGACATAGCGTTGTTGTTGCTCGATATTCATTTGGTCGAACTTATCTCTTTCGATGAGGCAGGCGATGGGATTGGTATCGTTACCGCTTTCGATAATCGAGCAAATCCTGCAAAGGAGCGCGTTATCCGACACGTATTTCAGCAAAGCGTCGTATCTTCTGAGTGGAAGGACGCCGAAAAAAGTCGGGACGTCGCCGATTCTGAGCATTCTGTTCTTCGCCTCGCGCGCATACTGTTTGATAATTGAATTGGACATAATTTTCCTCCAACGTTTCATATAATCGATTCGCAAAGGAGCGCGTCGCGCGTGAGCCACCGACAACCGCTCTTCGACCTTTTGCGATACTTATTTGCTATATTTTCGCACGGAAAACGCCCGCAAGATACATTAACTTTACAAATATTATGTAAAAAACCCTCGAATATTGTCGAATTCCAAATATGCCGTTGCAATGCCAACCGTGAGTAATACGAACTATGCCAAACCGCCGATATTTCCGATGATTTTTGGAAAAGACGAGCGCAGTTGTACTTGTTGTACAAAAGCAAGTATTTTCAAAAAAGCACGGAATTGCAACAATTTGGCAAGGTTTGCATTACTCTTATCTGGCATGCCAACCGAAAGTGGAAGTGAGTTTTTGCAATACTTCCGCTTTCTGCTTATTTGCGGTAGTATTCCATTTCCTTGTAAATGCGTTTGACGTCTTTATAGGCGTACGCGAGGCGAAAAACGTAACGCTGTTGCTGTTCGCCCGTCATTTGATTGAACTTATCCCGGTCAATAAGACACTCGATGGGGTTCAAGTCGTTCCCGCTTTCGATGATTTTGCAGATTTTGCAAAGGAGCGCATTGTCGGACACGAATTTGAGCAAAACGTCGTATCTTCTAAGCGGAACAACGCCGAAGAAAGTGGGGACGTCGCCGATTCTGAGCATTCTGTTTTTCGCCTCGCGGGCGTACTGTTTAAAAGTTGAATTTGACATAATTTTCCCTCCGAAAATATATTGATATAATTATACCAATTTTTGGGAAAACTCCAAATCGAATTATGGCAGTTTATCGGCGGTTGCGACGACTTACAGCAAAATATTTGAAAATCAGACGGTTTTGTTCAACTTTTTCAAAATTTGAAAGTTTATATACTCGCCCGATTTTGTCAAAAAATTTATAGATTTTTGCCTGATTTATTGAACATTTATAAAAAACTGTCTGTTTTTCAAAAACTTACACTTGTCTATTTTTTGATGCGGAATACCGATTATTTGATTTTCGACACGATATATTCCGAATAAATTTTTGCAACGTTTATATTTGTGACGCGCTCAAAAGTATAAAAGAAAGCGTTGGAATTCACCTCGCACACGACGACGCCGTCTTTCTTTTCCAAGAAGTCGATACCGCAGTAGTCAAGGTCGAGCGTTTTTGCGATGTTTTCGGCGATATTTTTCACCTCATCGCCGACCATTGTCGCCTTTCCGACACCGCCCGCACCGACGTTGCTTCTGAAATCGCCGTTCGATATCCTTTCCATACCGCCGACGACCTTTTGTCCGATGACGATAACTCTTAAATCTCTGCCCTCGCTTTCTCTGACGTACTCTTGCAACAAATGCGGTTTAGTCTTGACAATTTCGAGCGTCGAAAGAAGTTCCGCCCTGTTTTTCACGAGGTAGACGCGCTTTCCGAGCGAGCCGTACGACTCCTTCACAATAAGCGGGTATTCCAGTTCTTTTTCGATTTTCAAAAGGGATTTTTCTTTGATTTGTTCCTTTTGGTCATAGCAAAGGATACCGGGCAAGGTTTTGAGCATAGGCACACCGCTTTCGGAGAGCGCGATATAAGTGGTCATTTTGTCGTCGCACGTCATGATGGCGTTTGCCGAATTGAAGACTTTGACGCCCGCTTTTTCAAGCATAGTCAACGCATATTTGTCCTTGTCAAGATAGACGCAAAAATCGAAATCCGCCAACTCGTTTTTGATTTTTCCGTCCGCAATAATAAGCGGATAATCGTCAATGCGCTTTATTTCCGCACTGACGTGAAGGCGCGAAAATTCCTCTTGGAGCCTTTCCGCCTCGTACAGATATTCCCGCGAGTTAAGATACGCGTTGATTAAAATAATGCCTTTCATTTCAAATTTCGTCTTACCTTTATGCGTATATTATAGCATTTTCGACGGCGTTATTCAACGAAAAAGATCAACTAAAATATAATCGAGCGCGCGGAAACTGAAATCATCGCGGTAAGGTTTCAAAACAAATTTTAACGCAATCGCAAAAGTCTGTCCGTCTTCAAGGTATCCGAAAACTTTTTCTCGCACTTCGTCAACCGTGTATAGCGATTCAAAAACACCTATGTCGTTCACTCGAGATTGATGATGATACGCATAGTTTACGACAAGTCTGAAATCTCTTTTCGCCTTTTTGTATAACGTTACGAAATTTGCAATTTCTTGCCCGGCGCGCTCACCATAATCCTCGTACGCATACATATCTTTGCCGGGGATAATATAATCGACGTATTTCGTCAAATATTTTTCAGCGCTATAATCATTGCTGTCCTGTTCGGTTTCTTTAAAAAACCTCAATGAAATTTTGCTTAATTCTTTATAGTTTTTAAGCCATTTGAAAAAGCGTTCTTTCAAAAATTCGTCATCGAAAACCGCTTTAAGATACTGCACCACGAACATTTTCCTTAACCCGAAACATTCGTATTGATCGTCATAAACGTACTTCAAAATTCTCTCCTTTTCAAGTTCTTACAATACATTTATATTATATTGTATGTACCGTTTGCGGGACAATAAAAAAGAGCACCGCGATGGGTACTCTTTTTTGATTTCTTAATTTGATTTTTATTGTTCGAGAGCGGTATTATCGTCAGCGGTCGGCGCGACGATTTCAGCCGTTTCGGGTTCCGCCTCGCATTTGCAGGCGCAACCGCAATCGCATTCCGCACCGCTAGCGGGTTCTTCTGCGCCCTCGCCTTTAACGGCGCATTTTGCCTTTTTCTTTTCCTTAATCTTATCAAGGATTTTTCTGAAGTCCTCCGAGAAGAAGAAGCCTATTGCCATCACGATTGCAAAAACGATAAGGTACGACCAGATTTGCCCGTTCGCCTTGTAGCCGTCGTACGCGCAGAAGCACATAAAGCAACAGCACGCAACGCCCAAAATCGGCAGGATAAATCTTTTGACAACGCCCAAATCCTTGCTTTTGACCATCATCGCGATGAAAATGGGGATATAGAATGCGTACAGCGTAATTATCGACACTTCGTCGGATTCCCAGCACCAGAACGCGGGGATTTTGCCCGTCGGATTCATATAGAAAAATTCCCACTGGACAAGCCATACGAAGCACAGCAACAGCCCGAGTATCGACGACGATTGAGGCATATTGGTTTGCTTGCTGAGTTCGCCGAACATGCCGGGTTTCGGACCGACGTTACGCACGGATATCGAGTAAAATCCGCGACAGCACCCGACCATAAGTCCGTTCATCGTACCAAGGCACGAAATGATGACGAATACCATAATAATCGTGCCGAAAGCGGGGCTTTTGAACAGCGCGGAGAATGCGTTTTGCGGAAGCGATCCGCTAACAAGACCTGCATTGACTTTCAGCATATCCTCGGTGGACAGCGCGCCCGTCAACCCCAAGAAATACAGCAAATACACGGCAATTATGATAATCGAGCCGACGATAAGCGCGATGGGCAGGTTTCTTTTTGCGTCTTTGAGTTCGCCGTTTATCGACGTTGCGACAATCCAGCCCTCGTATGCGAACGCGAACGCCGCGATGCCCGCGAAAAATCCGCCGTCGCTAATAAGGCCTTCTGTCATAATGTTTGCCTTGAACGCCTCGATAGTCTTGCCGTTGACAAGTCCCGCGATAAAGCCGACCACGCCCATAAGTATAAGCGGAATAAGTTTAATGAACGTCGCGGACACTTGGAATTTGCCAGCAAGTTTCGGCGACAACGAGTTGACCGCAAACCCCGCCACGAGGAACGCCCCCGCAAGCGCGACTTGTGCGCCCGTGCTTGCCGGTATGTTGAACAGCGAACAAGTGTACGACGCCGAAATCCAAGCAAGTACGCTCGTAATCGTCGGATAATATATGGTGGACATAAACCAGCCGACGTAGTATGCGTAACGCTTGCCGAGAGTCGCCTCGGCATAATCGACAATGCCGTTCACTTTCTCGTGCTTTTGCGCAAGAGTCGCGAATACCAGCGAACAAATTATCATTATCAACCCGACAATCGACACGATTGCCAAGGTCTTTCCGATATTTCCGTTTGTAAAAGATAAAACTTTGCCTGCCTTAAAGAACACACCCGAGCCGATAACAATACCGACAACCATGCAGATTGCGGTGAGTAGCCCGTACTTTTTGGTTAATTTTTCCAAAATCCTCTCAATTCCTTTATATAAAAATTATTCAAATTATACCAATAAAACCCACATAAATCAATAAAATTATACAAAAAAATTCATAATTCCAAAAATAATTTTACTACACTACCGCATTATTGCGCTAAATCAAATTATTTCACCCGTTTTTTTGATTTTTAAGGCATTTTGCATAGTTCGTATTGTTCATAACATAGTCCGCTTGCCGATAATTAAAAACGGTCAGGCGTCAATTCCTTAACCACCCGACCGTTTTATCGCAATATTTAAAATTATTTTGCAAACGAGCCTACTTTTTTAAGCACAAATCAGGCAAGACTATCGCCGATTCGTTTTCATCTTCTTTGCCCTTCCACGCCAAAACAAACCGAATTGTCGCGGTTGATGGCTCATAGCCTTCTTCTTTTAAATATTCCAACTTATCTCTGAAGGCTTTTGAATATTTGACTATCCTGAAAAGTCTCCCTTTGACAACGGCGCAAAGGTACTCGTCCTCGATTTGCAACGTATCGCCACTTCTCAGCCCGACGATGATATCTTTTTTGTCTTTAAAGAAATCCAGCACCACATCTTTGTAAGATAGTTGCAACATTATCTCCGACGGTTCTTCATAATTATTCTCGTCTGTTTCAATAACTGCTTTATCGGCAATTTTATCAAAGATATTGTTATTGCAATGAACGTATAATTCTTCTTTTGCTCTTGTAAGCCCGACGTATATCCTTCGTTTTTCTTCATCATTTGCGCACGAAGCATTGTTCAAAAGCATATATACAACGTCAAATTCACGCCCTTTTGATTTGTGTATAGTCGAAACAAAAACCGTTCCTTTTTCTTCAATATAAAAATCCTCGTATTTGGATTCTCTTATAAATTCTACCAAATCGGTTTTGTATTTATTCCTATTCGTTTTTTCAAAATCCAACAACATTTTTAGGCAAATCTCATAGCATGTGCTTGTGCCATACGATTTTTCCAAGCGTTCCTTCGCTGTTTTCCACAGTTTTTCCGAAATAATAGGTGTCCTTAATTCGTCGTCGATTTGCTTCAAAAAGTACCTGACTTCTGCAAGGTTATACATCTGAAAACCGTCCGTCGATTGAATAAGTTTTGCGGGGACATTATTTTTATTAAGCAACCCCAAAACTTTCAACGCCTCGTCGTTGGTCGAAGTTAAAACACACACCGAACCTTTATGTTTTCTTGCAAGTATGCTATTTACTATCGGCTGTTCGAGGTTGGAATCGTGCTTTGTTATCTTTACGACACCATCGATATCTCTTGCGGATATACCGTCATTTGATTTCATTCTGGACTTTATCGTTTTTGCAAAACGGTTGGCGAAGTTAACAATATTCCTTCCGCTTCGATAGTTTTCTGTCATTTCATACTTTTTTGCACCATAATCATCAATTAGTTCTTTGAGGTATCTCGAGTCTGAACCTCTGAATTCGTAGATATTTTGGTCATCATCGCCAACGGCAATTATACGCATATCGTCGTTTCGATCCATAAGTGCTTTTATCAAAGCAAATTCATTTTCATCCATATCCTGCGCCTCATCGATAACAACGACCGTTTTTGTTATTCTTCCGAATTCCACTTCGCCGTTACTGATAAGTTCAGCAGCGTCCTTGACCACGTTTTCCGATTCCTCGATGCTACCGATTTTGCCCAACAAATCAAAGCAATAGGAATGGAAAGTTTTAATTTCCACAAAAGCGGCGGCATTTCCGATAAGTTTTATAAGTCGCTTTTTAAATTCCGTTGCGGCAGAACGAGAAAACGTAACCATCAATAGTTGCTCGTGTTTTACGTCCTCCAATAACAGTAGCGATGCCAATTTGTGCACCAACACTCTCGTTTTTCCGCTTCCGGGGCCCGCCGCGACCACGATATATTTTGACTCGTCATCATTGATAATTTGGGCTTGTTTATCCGATAATTCACCAAATAATTGATTATATTTTTCGGGCGTAACGTTTCTTTCGATCTCTGTCGCACGCTTCCCTTTAAAATATTTCGCAATAAACCGCTTGAAGTCCATTTGAAAATAGTCGTTGACGAATTGTAACGCCGAATTATAGTCTCTCTCCATTAAATTCGCATATTCGCCAACAATATGTATTTGCTGGATTTTCTGTTTGTAAAACTCGCTCAATAACCGATAGTCTTCGTTTTTATATCGTATTTTATTGTCTACAACAAGACGCTTGATTTCCATTCCGTTGTAGGTGACCAAAAATCCGCCTTGAAGTGCAATCGCCCCTATTTTTGAAAGATATAACAAAGCATCTTCTATATCGGTCAAACCGACAGCCGTCTCGTATATTTCAAATTTTGGTGTTTCTTTGTACGCTTCATACAGCCCCACCAAGGAAAACTCGACAAGGGCTTCGTCGTCTTTTTTTATTTTCGCGTTTGCACTCAACCTATACAATTCTTCAACAATGAATTTGCAGACGTCAAACCTTTTCTCAACTTTTGCCAACAATCTGTCAATTTCCATTGCGGGCACATAATCTGTGCGATTTTGAGAGTTAAACTCGCTTTTCCGCATATATCCCTTTATATTCCAGAAATAATTTATCGTGCGAATATTTTTTACCGTCGATCCTTTTAGGCCTTCTTTTATTGCGATGTCATTTAGTTCTTTTAAATTGAAACTACTTCCCTCTTCTTCAATTTTCGAAAGTATAAAGGATTCCAGTTTCATAAATTTTTCAAGAGTAAGCAACGCTTTATTCTGCGATTCCGTACGCCTGATAAAAGCCGTCATATCCTGAGAATCCTCAAGAAGTTTAATTTCTCTCATTCTATTGACTATGCTGATTACTTCATCTTTTTCAATGGCAAGATTGTCTGCGATATAATCGATTCTTGATTCCGCATCATCATTATTGGCATCGGCTCGGCTTCTGCTTGAAATAAGATATTTTATAATCCTTTTTGCCGACAAGCACTCGCTTTCGTCAAACAGCTTCGACGTTTCGATAATATAAGACGCTTCTTGCATATTTTTTACTAATATGCTTGTTGCATAAACTCTCGGAACGTTATTCCCGCGTTTTACATATCCCGCCGTTTCCAGGGCGGATATTGCCGTCTTTACCCTCGTTTCGATATCGGCAACCGAATCGTCCCATCCTGCTTGTCTTGCAATCTCCAACGCCGAACAGCAAATCTTATTTCTTATTCTTGTCAAGTCTTTGATTGCTTTCCAAACTTGTTGGATTTCACGAATGCTTAATTTGGTTTGGTTGAGCAATATAAAATGTTTGTCCAGGTCATTTTCTTTGTCATCGTCTTTGTCATGGTCTTTGTACAATATATAGCACTTTGCTTCCAGTGACTGGTCACGCCCTGCTCGCCCTGCTTCTTGAATATAGTTTTCAAGCGAATCGGAGATGTCATAGTGCACAACCAATTTGACGTCTTTTTTATCAACGCCCATGCCAAAAGCCGAAGTCGCAACGATAATTTTCACCTCATTTTTAATAAAGGCTTCTTGGTTTGCAACCTTTTCAGAAGACTCCATCTTCCCGTTAAATGGTCTTGCGGGAAATCCGTCACTCGTTAGTTTTTCGGCAAGTTCCCACGTCCTTCTCGTTCTTGAAACGTAAACAATAGTCGGGCAGTTTTCTTTTTCAATTAAAGACCGCAAGGTATTATATTTTTCATCGTCTGTTTTTTTGAGCAAAACCTCATAATGCAAGTTGTTTCTTGTTGCATTGGTTGCAAATATTTCCAGGTCGACATCCAGCTTTCTTTTAAAATAGTCGCATATATCGGTAATTACTTTTTGTTTTGCGGTCGCAGTAAAGCAAGATACGGGAATGGGATTTTTCAATCCTTTTTTCTTTTGGAGCTCTATAATGAAATCGCCGATATATAAATAATCTACCCTAAAATCTTGTCCCCATGCCGAAAAACAATGCGCCTCGTCAATTACGAACCTTGCAATATTTCTTGACATCAACAGGCGCTCGATGGTTTTGGAACGCAACTGTTCCGGCGAAATATACAGCATCGAAGCCGTGCCGTTTTTAACCCTGTCTATTGCATCTCTTTTTTCAATCGGACTCAACAATCCGTTTATTGTAACCGCCTCTGCGATGCCTACCTCTTCAAGATTGTCAACTTGGTCTTTCATTAATGATTGAAGCGGAGAAATTATCACGGTTAGCCCATGAATAGCCTCCCCCGCCATCAGCGCAGGAAGTTGGAACGTGATGGATTTTCCACCGCCTGTCGGAAAAACGGCAAGAACAGATTTGCCTTTTACCGCCGCTTTCGTCGCCTTTTCTTGAAGCGGTTCGCCATTGTAGGTTCTGAACGCGTTAAATCCGAAGTATTTCTTCAGTTGTTGATAAACGTTTAACTTTGATTTGCAATACTTACAACCGTCATCACAAGGTGTATTCCTCAAAAATTTTATAACGCTCTCCACCTTTGGATAATTCTTGAAAACCCATGGCGGAGTTATCGACGTTTTATCGTCACAGTTAATTATCGCCAAAGCGTATGCAAGTTCGACAGGATAGTTTTTTATCAATAAATTTATGTCGGCGTTATCGCATATCTTCCCTTTGAACTCGCTTTTTATGGCATAATCGTTCATTCCGTACGGCTTGAAATTTATGTATTTGAAAAAACCTTGAAACTCCGGATATGGATATAATAAAGCGCACAATATCCATTTCATTTTGGAAGATAATCCTTGAAATGCATTTACCTCATCAAAAAACAACTCCTGTGCTTTAATTGCGTCATTAAGAGGATTGTTAAGTTCTTCTGTTTGAAGCTTATCGTCTTTCAACAGTTTGTGATAAGGCTTTTGCGGAAATAGTAATGGGGAAAAGTATAAAGTATCAATAAACGTTATTGAACTGTCTTTATTAAACAATTCGCCGATATATTTCAAATCGTGGTGAATTATGTTGTGACCACATACAAAGTCGGTTCCGTTAACAAAATCCGAAAATTTTTGTTTGTTGGCTGAGTGAAATTGAGCATTGTTTTTAATCGCTCCCAAATCGGCAATCACGCCGTCTTTTGTTATTTCGCTATCAACAAATACTATTGATTCCATTTCCCCTCCGCGTTATCATCCAAAATACACTTTTATCTAAAATCGCAATAAACGTCTTACTTGTCTTAACAAGAATATCGGCACGTTATCAACGCATTAAGAGCCCCTGTAGCTTTTGCAACAAACCATGCCGGACTACCCATAATTATTACTTTTATTTAGTATAGCATAAGTCGCAATCTAAAAGCAATACCGCAGTCGCAAAATATGCATTCAAGTCATTCAACGTTTTTAACTCGGCGGATTTCAAAAAACAGGTACGCCGAGGATTAAACCACCATTTTTTGCATATAAAAAACAATCGCATTTTTTTGCGATTGCAATTATTTCGAACTATAAGACGTGCTTTGGACGCCGTATCTTACTAAAAGAATATGTACACGTCCCAAACCGCCGATATTTTTCGCATTTGTTTGAAAATGCTCTTCTGTACGGCAACAGACTAAGCAATTGCCTCATACGCCGAATTTATCAGCTCGCAATTTCTGTCTCCTGCAAGAGTCCAGCAAAAAACGCCTCCGTAACCGCAGGTGCGGACGAGTCTGGCCTTTTTATAAACGGTTTCGGGCGTATCGAAAGAGTGACGCATAAAATCATTGTAGGCGATACCCGAGTTGCGTGTTTTTTCCAACTTCAAAACGCCCTTATCGACGGCGTTCATAACGTCCTTGTAATTCCAATAGTCCTGCCCCTCGGTCGCACATCGCGAATAATAAGCGAGCCCTATATTAAGTTTTTCTTTATCGAATCCCACAAGGTACGCCGAATACATCGAATTGCGGGTTTTGTCGTACGAAGCGTGGTTATCCATATCGAAGTCGTATGTCATAACATTGACGAAGGAAAGAGATTTGTTGAGACTTGACACTTTCAGACGATTTATTCTTGGTCCCCATGAGGAAACCGCCACAGAGATAACCGCGTCTCTACCAAGCGTTTCTCTGAGTTGAGCCATTAGTTTTGCGTGATCTTTGCAACAAGTGTCGCAACCGTTTAAGTCGGGATATTCCCAGTCGATGTCAAATCCGTCAAGCCCGTATTCGTTCATCCAACCTTTGCAACCTTCGGCAAATTTTGTTCTTCCGTTATCGGTTTTGGACATCGAGCAAAAGTCTCCGTTACCGAAAGTCACCATAAGTTTGGTTTTAGGATATTTATTCTTGAGATAAGAAGAAAGCATGCGCAGTTCTTTGCTGTCGGCTTGCTCTTGTTGTGTCTCTGGATCGAAAAAAGAAGGAACCATCTCGACTTTTGATACTTTCGCAGAAACATAAATTAGATGAGTATATTTGTCGATTCCCATCTTGTCAAGGTCTTCGTACGACGAATATGACTGATGCATTATGTACCCAACGAAACGTGTCTGCTCCAAATCGGGTTTGTCACCGCCAAAGTACAGCCCGATAAATATCGAGGCCAAGATTGTGCCAATTACCGCAATGAATATAATCACCGCACCCACGGAATTCAAAATTCGTTTTTTCATTATACTTTCTCCATAAGCGTGACCGTTGATGAACAGACGCGTCGAAATAAATTTGCTATTGTTTTTGCGCAAATGCGGTCAGTTTTCTTCGATCGGGGTGAAGTCGAATTTCAACACGTCGAAAAGTCCGCGCGTCGTGATTTTCAACTCGGGAATGACCGCAAGCGACATAAACGACAAACACATAAATGGCTCCAGGTCTTTCGTGACGCCTGCCTCGCGCGCCTTACGACGAAGAATTTCGGTTTTTTCAAAGACGTATTCTTTGTCTTTGTCGCTCATAATTCCGCCGATAGGGAGTTCGAGCGTTTCCTCGATTTTGCCGTTTCTTGAAAAGGTCATACCACCGCCCGCGCGGATAATCTCGTTGATGGCGCACACCATATCCGTATCGTTGTCGCCGATGGCGATGATGTTGTGGCTGTCGTGAGCGACGGACAGCGCGACGGCGGAGTTTTGAAGCCCGTAACCTTCGATAAGTCCCAACCCGATTTTGCCGGTATTTTTGTGTCTTTCCAGCACGCAGATTTTGTCCAAACCTTCGGTTTTTATATACTCGCCGTTTTGGACGTTGACGCGCATTTCTTTTTTGAAAGTGACGACGTTGTCGGGGACAATGCCGATGACTTTGGCTTTGTCGGACTTTAATTTTATTTTCAATTTTTCTTCCGTGACGTAGTCGGTGTGCATGGTATTTCGCACGGCGGAATCAAACAAACTTTTTGCTTCAAACAGCGCAACGCCGTCTTTAGCGACCAAAACGCCACATTTATATACCTCTTTTGCACGGAAGTCGTATAAGTCGTCAAACACGACAAGGTCGGCGATTCTGCCCGGAGCGATTGCCCCGCGGTCGTCCATTTTATAGCACTCGGAGGCATTGAGCGTTGCAACCGTCAACACGTCGACGGGATTTTTCCCCGCCTGCACAAGCATACGGACGTTGTTGTCGAGGTGTCCTCTTTCCTTCAAATCGACGACTTGTTTGTCGTCGGTGCACAATAAAAGTCTGCGCTTTGTTTTGTCGGTAAACGCACCCGAAAGCGCATTGATATTTCTTGTCGAAGTGCCCTCTCTCATCTGGACGTAAAACCCGCGTTTGACCTTGTCGAAAACCTCTTTTTCCAGGACGTTTTCGTGGTCGGTTTTGATACCTTTCAAGACATAGGCGTTGATATCGTCCTCGTTTGCGGTGACCAGATGACCGTCGATTATTTTGCCCTCCGCCAAGCAACTTTTGAGTTTCCTCATTGCTTCTTCGTCGCCAAAGCGTACGGCGGGGCTGTTCATGAACTCGCCAAGCCCGAACAAATCGGGATTTTTAATAAATTCTTCGGTGGCGGAGGCGTCAATAGTCGCGCCGTTGTCCTCAAACGGAGTCGCAGGCACGCAACTCGGCAACATAAACCTTATATCCATCGGGACGGTTTTTGCCTCTTTTATCATATATTCGACGCCCTTAATCCCCGAAACGTTTGCGATTTCGTGCGGATCGGCGATGCACGTCGTGACGCCGAAAGGCAAAATTGCCGAGGCGAAGTTTGCGGGCGACAACATTGTGCTTTCGATATGCAAATGCGTGTCGATAAGTCCCGCCGTGACGTACGCACCGCCTATGTCGATTTCTTTCTTTCCGTCGTAACGGCCGACGCCGACGATAATGCCGTCCGATACCGCAATGTCGCACTCCTCGATTTCGCCGATAAAGACGTTGACGGCTTTGCAATTTTTGAAAACCAAGTCGGCTTTTTCTCTATGTTCGCACTGTTCGATATACTTATCCATTTTCACCGATTAAATTTTCGAGTCGCAATAGACGCAACGGATTTCGCCGTGGCTGTCCGTGTAAGCAAGGCTTTCAAGTTCCTGCTCGGTAGTGGTAATACAATGAGGATTTTTGCATTTTTTATCGCAGGGAATCGTGGCTTTTTCCGCCCTGTCTGCAACGTTTTTCTCGTCCAGCAATTTCATAATAAGAGCCATTCGCATAAGTTTGCCGTTGACTGTTTGACGGAAGTAGCTTGCGCGCGGATCGTTGTCCACTTTCACCGATATCTCGTTGACGCGCGGTAGCGGGTGCAGGACGAAAGTATCGGGTTTTGCAAGGCGCATTTTTTCTTCTGTCAGGACGTAACTGTCTTTCAATCTTTCGTATTCGGCGGTATCCAAAAACCTTTCCTGCTGAATTCTCGTCATATACAAAATATCGAGCTCGCCAAGGCACTGTTCAAGCGACATCGTTTCGACAAACGGCACCCCGTGCTCCTCCAAAACGCCCTTTTTGACGAAATCGGGAAGGGAAAGTTCCTTCGGCGAAATGAGGACGAATTTGATATTTTTATACCTGACCATCGCCTCGATGAGCGAATGGACGGTTCTGCCGTATTTCAAGTCACCGCAAACGCCGATCGTGAGGTTGTCGAGGCGTCCTTTGTCGAATTTTATCGTGCAAAGGTCGGCAAGCGTCTGCGTGGGGTGATAGTGTCCGCCGTCGCCCGCGTTGATGACGGGAACGGACGATTTTTTCGTCGCGACGTACGGCGCGCCCTCTTTCGGGTGGCGCATTGCGATGATATCGACGTAACCCGACACCACCGTGGCAGTGTCCGCGACGCTTTCGCCCTTACTTGCCGAGGAATTTTTTCCGTCCGAAAACCCGACGACCGAACCGCCCAAAGACAGCATCGCCGTTTCAAAACTCAGCCTCGTGCGCGTGGACGGCTCGAAAAACAAGGTCGCAAGGATTTTTCCTTTGCACTTTTCCTTGTACTTTTCGGGATTTTCTTTTATGTCTTTCGCCACCGAAATGAGTTCGTCAATCTCGGCAACCGAAAAATCGGTGATGTTCAAAAGGTGTTTCATATTATTTACCCTCGCCGGTAATCCAACTTTCGTCCGAAGGATTATCCCTGAATTTGAGAAGTCTTTTGATGTCCTTTTCGTCGATGTAGTTTTCTTTTGCGGCGACTTCCGCGATACAGTCGAAGTCGGTCAAGCTGACGTTTCTGACGTTCGCCTCTTTCAGCCTGTCGATTCCCTTTTGCATGCCGTAGGTGAAAATGCTGACGACGCCCAAAACGTCCGCGCCCGCCTCGCGCAATGCCTCGACGGTATCGATGACGCTTCCGCCCGTCGAAATCAAGTCTTCGATAACGACGGTTTTTTGTCCTTTTTCAAGTTTGCCCTCGATGCGGTTTTGTCTGCCGTGGTCCTTATTTCCGCCTCTCACGTACCCCATCGGAAGCCCCAAAATGTGTGCGCTGATGGCTGCGTGAGCGATACCCGCCGTGGACGTACCCATTAAAACTTCGGCGTCGGGATACTCTTTTTTGATTGTTTCTGCAATGGCGTTTTCGACGTCGCATCTGACCAAAACGTCGGTTAACGTCAATCTATTGTCACAATAAACAGGGCTTTTGATACCGCTCGCCCAAGTGAACGGCTCTTCGGGGCGGAAGAAAACCGCCTTGATTTTCAATAAGTCTTTTGCAATTTGTATTTTGATATTTTCCATTATTTTTCTCCTTAACCTAAAAATTCTTTCACGCATCTTTCATACGCTTTCACGGGATCTTCGGCGCGGGTTATGGGACGTCCGACGACGATATAGTCCGAGCCGATATCTCTTGCTTCCTTTGGGGTGGTCACGCGTTTTTGGTCGTCCTTGTTTCCGTCCGCAAACCTGACTCCGGGCGTCACTGTCAAAAACTCTTTTCCGCAAAACGCGTGCACTTTGCCCGCTTCGAGCGGTGAACATACCACGCCGTCAAGCCCCGAATTTCTGGCGTTCAAGGCATAAGACATAATGGTTTTTTCCATGCTTTCTGCAATCAGAATTTCCTCTTTCAGTACTCTTTCGTCGGTGCTTGTGAGTTGCGTCACGGCGATAAGCAACGGGCGCGTGCCGTCCTCTCTCGTGAGCCCTGCGATTGCCGATTTCATCATCTCGCTTCCGCCGGTGGCGTGCAGATTGCAGATATCGACGTTGAGGTCGGACAACACTCTCATCGCGCTTTTCACGGTGTTCGGGATATCGTGCAGTTTCAAATCGAGGAAGATTTTGTGTCCCCTCTTTTTAATCTCTCTGACGATTTCGGGACCTTCGGCATAAAACAACTCCATGCCGATTTTGACAAACGGTTTTTTGTCACCGAATTTATCCAAAAAATCATACACTTCTTTTTTGCTTGGAAAATCAAGCGCGATAATTACGTCGGTTGCCATCGTGAGCGCCTCCTATTATATCTTTTAATTTTTCGATTTTGTATTTTTCCATAACGCGGGGAAGGTCTTCGACAATTTCCTTGGACGCGTACGGATTTATAAGGTTTGCGGTGCCGACCTGAACAGCCGACGCCCCCGCAAGCATCATCTCGATCACATCCTCGGCGGTCGATACACCGCCCATTCCGATGATGGGGATATTCACGGCTTCGTACACCTTATATACCATGGCGAGCGCGACGGGGAACAGACCTTTCCCTGCGTAGCCCGCGATTTTATTTGCAATTATGGGTTTTTTTGTTTTAAGGTCGATGCGCATGCCCGTCATCGTATTGATAAGGCTGACGCCGTCCGCACCGCCGTCCTCGGCGGATTTCGCGATTGCCACAATATCGGTGACGTTGGGCGAAAGTTTGACGTAAATCGGCTTATTCGTCACGGCTTTGACGGCTTTTGTGACCTCATAGACGTTTTCGG
The DNA here is from genome assembly GCA_934254835.1 of uncultured Clostridia bacterium. Classification (GTDB taxonomy): domain Bacteria; phylum Bacillota; class Clostridia; order Christensenellales; family CAG-917; genus CAG-349. Next base: position 16,463 of record CAKQMI010000016.1, read on the forward strand.
GCGAGGTGCCGAACGCCATACCGCCCTTTTCGACGTTGGGACAACTGACGTTGACTTCTATAAGTCCGACCTGCTCTTCACGTCCGAACCTTTCGCAAAGCGTAACGTAATCGTCAATCGAAAATCCGCTGACGTTTGCGATGACTTTTTTTCGGAAATACTTTTTCATCTCGGGCAGTTCGTGCGCCAAGACGTGCTCCATTCCGTTGTTTTGCAGACCTATCGAGTTGATTATCCCCGTGTCGCTTTCTGCAATTCTCGGTTGCGGGTTGCCAAATCGCGCGGAAACCGTCGTACCCTTGAACGAAAACGTACCGAGGATATTTATGTCGTAAAGTTCGGAAAATTCTTTTCCGTAGCCGAACGTTCCGCTGGCGGGGATAACGGGATTGTCAAGTTCCCACCCCGATAAATTCACCGACGTGTTTACCATATTATTTCGCTCCTTTTGAAAACGGGACCTTCTTTGCACACCCTTTTATATCCGTTTGTGGTTTCGATTGAACAGCCCATACACGCGCCGAAACCGCAACCCATTCTTTCTTCCATACCGTACTCGCCTTCGGTTTTCGCGACGCGCTCGACCGCGCGGAACATGGGCATAGGACCGCAGGCGTAAAAATAGGTATATTCTATTTCTTGCATAGCGTCCGTGACAAAGCCTTTTTTGCCGTGACTGCCGTCGGCGGTCGTCACGACGACGCTTGCTCCGAGCGACAAAAATTCCTTTTCGTAAAAGACTTCGTTTTTGGTGTTGAAGCCAAGCACGACGGTGGGTTTTTTGCCGTCTTTTATCAACTCTTTGCAAAGTTTGTACATGGGCGGGACACCGACGCCCCCGCCGATAAGCAAAGGTTTGTCACCGCTTTTCGACCTGTCGTATCCGTTGCCGAGCCCCACGAGAATATTAAGCTTTTCGCCCGCCTTCATACCGCTCAAAATATCGGTGCCTTTCCCGACGACTTTATAGATAAGCGTCATCGTATTATCCTCAAAATCCGCCACCGAAACGGGACGGCGCAGATAACAATCGGGCACCTTGATTTCGACGAATTGCCCGGCGTTTTTTATCTCGGACACGTCGCCGAAAAGTTTTATCTCAAAAACGCTTTCGGCAATTTTAACGTTGCTTTTTATCTTATAAAGTGCTTGTTTCATCAGATTACTCTCCGTCGATTGTGGAAATACCAAGCGTGGTTTCTTCCAAAACGTCCAGCAAAACTTTGACCGTATCCAGCGACGTGAACGTCGTGATATTGTTTTCGGTGGCAAGTTTTCTTATCTTGTATCCGTCGGCGTTCATACCGTTTTCGGACAAGTCGCTGGTGTTGATGACATAGGTGATATGACCTTGTCTTAATGCGTTCATAATGTCCGACGAACCCTCGCTGATTTTGCCCAAAACTCTTGTTTTGATGCCGTTCTTTTTCAAGAAGTTGGCGGTACCGCGCGTCGCCTCGATATTAAAGCCGAGGTTGTAAAATCTTTTGACAAGCAAAAGCGCGTCCTCTTTGTCCTTGTCGCACACCGTGACGAAAACCGTGCCGTAGTTGTGCAGTTTCATACCCGACGCCTGCAAGCCTTTGAACAAGGCGCGGTTGATTTTGTAGTCGTATCCGATTGCCTCGCCCGTGGACTTCATTTCGGGCGAAAGGTAGGCGTCAAGACCGCGAATCTTGCTGAACGAGAACACGGGAACTTTGACGTACCAACGCTTTTTCTCCTCGGGATAAAGGGTGAAAATGCCCTGCTCTTTCAGGCTCTTTCCGAGAATGACTTCGGTGGCGATATCGGCAAGCGCAAAGCCCGTCGCTTTGGACAAGAACGGAACCGTCCTTGACGAGCGGGGGTTGACCTCGATGACGAAAACCTGCCCGTCCTTATCGACGATGTACTGAATGTTGTAAAGACCTTTTATGCCGATTGCCAGTCCCAACCGCTTTGTATATTCCAAAATCGTGCCTTTGACCTTGTCGGACAGGCTGAACGACGGATAAACGCTGATACTGTCACCGCTGTGGACGCCGGTTTTTTCCACAAGTTCCATAATGCCTGCGACAAACACGTCCGCGCCGTCGCACACCGCGTCGACCTCGACTTCCTTTCCGATGATGTATTTATCCACCAAAATGGGCTTTTCGTCGCTGATATCCACGGCGGATTTCAGGTATTCTTTCAATGAACTTTCGTTGCCGACAATCTGCATCGCCCTTCCGCCCAGCACAAACGACGGGCGCACAAGCACGGGATAACCGATTTCTTTTGCGACTTTCACACCGTCCGAAACGTTGGTGACCGCTTGTCCTTTCGGCTGGGGAATTTTAAGCCCCGACAAGAGTTTTTCAAAGGCGTCGCGGTTTTCGGCGCGCTCGATTGCCATGCAGTCGGTGCCGATAATTTTCACACCTCTTTCGCTCAAAGGCTCCGCCAGGTTTATTGCGGTTTGTCCGCCGAGCGTTGCGATGACTCCGTCGGGTTTTTCGTACTCGACCACGTTCATAACGTCCTCGACGGTCAGCGGTTCAAAGTAAAGTTTGTCGGCGGTGGTGTAGTCGGTGGAAACCGTCTCGGGATTGTTGTTGACGATTATCGCCTCGTATCCCGCCTTTTTTATGGTTTGCACGGCGTGGACGGTCGAGTAGTCGAACTCAACGCCCTGCCCGATTCTTATCGGACCTGCGCCCAGCACCAGTATTTTTTTCTGTTTTGACAAAATCGATTGATTTTTGCCCTGATACGACGAGTAAAAACAGGGGATATATCCGCCCGTTTTCAGCGTGTCCGCCATACGATACACGGGGGTTACGTCGTTTTCTTTTCTCATATCGAAGACTTCGATTTCTTTCACGCCCCAAAGTTTTGCAATGCGCTTGTCCGAAAAACCGATGAGTTTTGCTTTTTTCAGCACGTCGGTATTTTTTGGATTTTTGGCGATTGTTTCCTCAAAATCGACGATTTTTTGGAAGCTGTCCAAAAACAGCGGGGTGATTTTCGTTGCGCCATAAAGTTTCTCGACGCTTTCGCCCCTTCTCAACAGTTCAAACACCGCAAAGACGCCGTCGTCGCGGAACTCTCTGACGTATTCGTAAAGTTTCTCGGTTGAATAGTCGTCGAATTTTGCAATGGCGAAGTGGTCTGCGCCGATTTCCAAAGACCTGACCGACTTCAACAAACATTCTTCCAAAGTCGAGCCGATGCCCATAACCTCGCCCGTCGCTTTCATTTGCGTGCCCAAAACGTTCGACGCCTTTGTGAATTTGTCGAACGGGAATCTCGGGAACTTCGCAACGACGTAGTCAAGCACGGGGGCTTTTGCGGCGGTCGTGTCCGAAATTTTTATTTCGTCCAGCGTCATACCGACGGCGACTTTTGCCGTCACCCTTGCGATGGGGTATCCGCTTGCCTTGCTTGCAAGCGCGGACGACCTCGACACCCTCGGGTTGACCTCGATAAGGTAATATTCGTCGGAATTCGGCGACAGCGCGAACTGTACGTTGCACCCGCCCTCGATTTTAAGCGCGCGGATAAGTTTAATCGCGCTTTGATTGAGCATATCGTGTTGTCTGTCGTTCAGCGACAAAATGGGCGCAACCACAATCGAATCGCCCGTATGCACGCCCACCGGATCGACGTTTTCCATACCGCAAACGGTGATGACGTTGTCTTTGCCGTCGCGCATCATTTCAAACTCGATTTCCTTATATCCTTTGACGCTCTTTTCAACCAAAACCTGACCGACGGGCGAAAGGCTTAAAGCGTGCTCGCCGATTTCCACCGCCTCGTCCTCGTTGTCGGCAAATCCACCGCCCGTTCCTCCGAGAGTGAACGCGGGACGAAGCACCACGGGATAACCTATCCTTTTTGCCGATTCTTTAATTTCGTCCAAAGAATAGGCGACTTCCGACGGGATTGTCGGCTCGCCAATCGATAAACAAAGGTCCTTAAATCTTTCTCTGTCCTCGGCGTCCTTGATACTTTCACTGCTTGTGCCAAGAAGTACGGTCTGACATTCCTGCAACACGCCTTTCTTTTCAAGTTGCATGGCGAGGTTCAGTCCCGTTTGACCGCCGATGCCCGGAATAATCGCGTCGGGACGCTCGTATCTTATAATTTTTGCGACGTACTCAAGCGTCAACGGCTCCATATAAACTTTGTCCGCCATCTGAGTATCCGTCATAATCGTCGCGGGGTTGGAGTTGCAAAGCACCACTTCGTAACCCTCTTCTTTCAGCGCGATACACGCCTGCGTTCCCGCATAGTCGAACTCGGCGGCTTGTCCTATAACGATAGGTCCCGAGCCTATGATCATAATCTTTTTTACGTCCTTTCTTTTAGGCATTTTTATCTCCTTTTGTATTGTGGTTTGGTATACCAGACAGGAATAATACGAACTGTGCCAAAACGCCGATATTTCCGTGCTTTTCGGCAATTACTCACTTGTAGTACAAAAAGTACAACTGCGTTCGTCTTTTCCAAAAATCATCGAAACTCTCGGTGGTTTGGTCTAAGGAGTATTGCCCCGCGTTTTTAGACGAAAACAAGGCACGCGAGCGGGTTAATACTGTATGTATAAGCCGTGAGCGCAACGAAGTTTTAGTCAAAAACACGGAGCAAGACCACGGTTCGTATTGTTCCTGTCTGGTATTATAGACAAGAATACACTGTTTTATCGTCTTTGACGGTCAGCACGCACCGTCCGAAAACTTCGTCGCCCTCAAACGGGGTGCTCCTCCCCTTGGACAAGAAGTCCTCGGGCGAGATTTTGTACGGATTTTCGATTTCAAACACCGTATAATCGTTGTTTCTCTTTTTTATGTCGAAAATTTTGCGCGGATTGTCGCTCATTAGTTCGACAAGCCTTTGAAGCGTGATTACGTTTTCTTTTACAAGTCGGGTGTACAAAAGCGGAAACGCCGTTTCAAGCCCGACAATCCCGAACGCGCTGTCCTTCAAGCCTTTGCTTTTTTCTTCTTTCGAGTGCGGGGCGTGGTCGGTTGCGATAGCGTCGATAGTTCCGTCGATAACCCCCTCGATTAAGGCGCGCTTGTCTTCTTCGCTTCGTACGGGCGGATTCATTTTGAAGCGTCCCTCGTCGCGGAGGTCGTTTTCTGTCAGCACGAGATAGTGCGGTGCCGTTTCGCAAGTCACCGATACTCCTTCTTTTTTGGCGTTTCTGATAAGTTCGACGCTCTCTTTTGTCGAAATGTGGCAGACGTGATAGCGCACGCCGATTTCCTTTGCAAGACGCAGGTCGCGCTCCAACTGTTTGTATTCGCTCTCGGACGAAATGCCGATAAATCCGTGAAGTTTTGCCCACTCGCCGTCGTGGATACAACCGCCTTTCAACAAAGAGTTGTCCTCACAATGCGCCGAGATGATTTTGTCAAGACTTTTCGCCTTTTCCATGGCAAGGCGCATCATATCATCCGACTGTACGCCCCTGCCGTCGTCCGAAAACGCGCAGACGTACGGCGCAAGCGACCGCATATCCGACAGCTCGTCGCCCTTTTCGCCCTTTGTTATCGTACCGTAAGGAATGACTTCGATGACGGCGTCCTTTTTGATGATTTCGCGCTGGACGTTCAGATTTTCCAAAGTGTCGGGAGCAGGACTTAAATTCGGCATAGTGCACACCGTGGTGTACCCTCCGCGCGCGCCCGCAAGACTTCCGCTTTTTATGCTTTCCTTATAAAAAAATCCCGGTTCTCTGAAATGCACGTGCAAATCACAAAAACCGGAACAAATAAAATACTTCCCTTCAATCAGTGAAAACGTACCGTCGCCAAAGTTCCGATACGCATCAAAAAAATCTTTTCCTTTCTTTTCTTTAACCAATTTATCAAACATAATCTCTTTCTTTTTCAAGACTTGTTTTTCGTCGCCCGAAGAAATATCAGGGGTTTTGTCCGCCACGCCCCGACGATTATCGCCAAAGCATCGGCATTTACCTTAAAATTTGTTTTATTATATCAAAGCCGTTATGAAAAATCAAGCAAAAAACACGTTGGCTTAAACTTATTCTCGGTTAATCACGAATAAAAAATGATATACCGTCATATCACCGTATTAAAATCGCCCCCAAGACATAAGTCAAGGGGGCTTTATACGTTTTGATTATGATTTTTTGAAATAATTTACGGCGGAGGCGAAAAGTTTCATATCATATACGCCCGCGACGTTTTTATAAAGGTCGGGAGCGTAACGCTCGGAGTGTCCCATCTTGCCAAAAACTCGTCCGTCGGGGGAGGTTATGCCCTCGACCGCACACGTCGAGCCGTTGGGGTTGAAGCGGATATCAGTCGTCGCATTGCCGAAAGGATCGACGTACTGCGTGGCAATCTGTCCGTTTTCGGCAAGTTGTCTGACAAGTTCTTCGTCCGCATAAAATCTGCCCTCGCCGTGCGACACGGGTACGCTGAAAATATCGCCGACGTTCACGCCGTTAAGCCACGGCGACTTGTCGGAAGCAATACGAGTGCGCACAATCTTGGACTGGTGGCGTCCGATTTTGTTGAATGTCAGCGTCGGGAAAGTGCTGTCGGCATCAAGGATTTTGCCGTACGGCACAAGCCCCAGTTTTATGAGTGCCTGAAAACCGTTGCAAATTCCGAGCATAAGTCCGTCGCGCTCTTCCAGAAGTTTCGTGACCTGCTCCTTGACTTCCGCGCCCCTGAAAAACGCCGTTATGAATTTTCCACTGCCGTCGGGTTCGTCACCGCCCGAAAATCCGCCCGGGATAAAGATGATTTGCGACGTCTTGATAAGCGACGCGAATTTCTCGGCACTTTCCAAAACTTTCTCGCCCGATTGGTTGTTGATGACAAAGACTTCCGCTTTGGCGCCCGCGTCCTCAACCGCTTTCAGACTGTCGTACTCGCAGTTCGTCCCCGGGAAAACGGGAATAAGCACGCGAGGTTGCGCCGTCTTTATAAGAGGTGACACGCGCGCGCCCGCATTATATGAAAAGTTTTGTATTATCTTATTATCGCCGTCGGCGACGGTGGTGCGATATACGCTTTCCAGCTTGTTTTCGTAAATATCCGAAAGGTTTATAAGGGGGATTGTTTCGTCGCCTTTTCTGATTTCCTGTTTTTCGGTCGTCGTACCGATGACTTTGCAACCCTCGACGTCCTTAATATCGGCGTCGGCGGACAATTCCAGCAGGAACGAGCCGTAAGAATATCCGAAAATTTCGTCGTTTGTCAGGTTGTCGTACTCAAATCCCAGCGAATTTCCCAAGCACGCTTTCAGCACCGCCTCGGCAACTCCGCCGTACGTCGGGGTATAGCAGGAAATTGCTTTTTTGTCTTTTAAGAGGCGTGCCACGCGCCCGAACAATTCCACAAGCGACGTCGTATCAGGAAGTCCGTTTTCATCGTATTTTGGCGACAGCAACACGACTTTACTGCCCGCTTTTTTGAATTCCGGCGACACTATCGCGCCCGTTTTTCCCGTGGTGACGGCGAAAGATACGAGCGTCGGCGGGACGTCCAAATCCTTGAAAGTACCGCTCATCGAGTCTTTTCCGCCGATTGCGCCGATGCCCAAATCGAGTTGCGCTTTCAGTGCGCCCAAAAGTGCCGACAAGGGTTTGCCCCATCGTTTTTCGTCCTTTTGAAGCCTCGGGAAATACTCTTGGAAAGTGAGATACACGTCCTTGAATTCCGCGCCCGTCGCGATGAGTTTCGCCACCGACTCGACAACGGCAAGATACGCGCCGTGGTACGGGCTTTTTTCGGTGATGAACGGGTTAAATCCCCAAGACATCAGCGAGCAATCGTCGGTATTTGTCCTTTTTGTGGGGATTTTTTGCACCATCGCCTGAATGGGCGTCGTCTGATTTTTTCCGCCAAGTGGCATAAGGACACTGCCCGCACCTATGGTGGAGTCGAATTTTTCGGTAAGTCCGCGCTTTGAACAGACGTTAAGGTCGCCCGCCAGAGCCTTGTAGTTTTCGGTAAAGCTCCCCGCGACTTTTTTGTCGTACGGCAGGTGTTTTTCGACCTTTGCCACGACGTGTTTTTTCGCGCCGTTGGAGTTCAAAAATTCGCGACTGACGTCCACGATTTTTCTTCCTCTCCAAAACATCGAAAGCCTTGGTTCTGCCTTGACCGTCGCAACCACGCTCGCGCGCAGGTTTTCTTCGGACGCAAGTTTTATAAATTCGTCAACGTCCTTTTTATCGACGACAACCGCCATTCTTTCCTGCGACTCGCTGATTGCAAGTTCGGTGCCGTCCAAGCCCTCGTATTTTTTGGGGACGGCGTCGAGGTTTATATCCAAGCCATCGGCAAGTTCGCCGATTGCAACCGATACACCGCCCGCGCCGAAGTCGTTGCAACGCTTGATAAGCAAACTGGCGTTTTTGTTGCGGAAAAGTCGTTGCAGTTTTCTTTCCTCGGGAGCGTTGCCCTTTTGGACTTCCGCCCCGCACTTTTCAAGGGAGTCTTGGTCGTGCGATTTCGATGAGCCTGTCGCGCCTCCGCAACCGTCGCGTCCCGTGCCACCTCCGATAAGTATAACGACGTCGCCCGGCAACGGGGTTTCTCTGACGACGTTTTCCGCGGGAACGGCTGAAATTACCGCGCCGATTTCCATACGCTTTGCGACATAGCCGTCGTGATAGATTTCATCGACAATGCCCGTCGGGATTCCGATTTGGTTGCCGTACGACGAATATCCGTCGGCGGACGAAGTGACGATTTTGCGCTGAGGAAGTTTGCCTTTCGGCGTGTCCGCAACGGGAGTCAGCGGATTGCCCGCGCCCGTTATCCTCATCGCGCCGTAAACGTACCCGCGCCCCGAAAGCGGATCGCGTATCGCCCCGCCTATGCAGGTTGCCGCTCCGCCGAAAGGCTCGATTTCGGTGGGGTGGTTGTGCGTTTCGTTTTTGAACAGCAACAGCCAGTCCTCGGGTTTTCCGTCCATGTCGACTTTGATTTTCACCGTGCAGGCGTTGATTTCTTCCGACTCGTCGAGGTTTTGGAGTTTGCCTCGTTTTTTCAACGCCTTTGCGCCGATCGTCGCGACGTCCATAAGACACACGGGGCGGTTTTCACGGTGCAGTTCTTTTCTGACGTTTATATATTCGTTGTAAGCGTTTTCGACAAGTTTGTCGTCGAATTTTGCGTCGTCCACCTCTGTCAAAAAAGTGGTGTGACGGCAGTGGTCCGACCAGTACGTATCGATCATGCGGATTTCGGTCATCGTGGGATCGCGATTTTCCTTTCTGAAGTAGTCGCGACAAAAACCAACGTCGTCCTCGTCCATTGCAAGCGAGTACTTTTTGGCAAAGTCTTTCAGTGCGTCGCCTTCCATATTTATGAAGCCGTCAAGCACCGCCACGTCGTCGGGTTCGGGATAAATCGTCCTTAGTGTTTTTGGCAGTTCAAAACTTGCTTCACGCGACTCAACGGGGTTTATAACGTACTTTTTGATTGCATTAAGTTCGTTTTCGGTGATTTCACCATACAACGCATATACCTTCGCCGACCTGATTATCGGACGTTCTTTTTTGGAAATAAGTTGCACGCATTGCTCTGCCGAGTCCGCCCTTTGGTCGAATTGTCCGGGCAGGTATTCGACGGCAAAAACCGTCGCGCCCGAGAAGTCGGGACATTCTTTTGCGATGTCCGTCTGTGGCTCCGAAAAGACGGTTTTCACGGCGTAGTCAAAGGTTTCGCGGTCGATATTTTCCACGTCATACCTGTTCAAAAACCTTATTCCCGTCACCGACTTTATGCCCAAAAGGTCGTTGATTTCCGACAGCAAAATGCGCGCTTCCAACGCTAATTCTTTTTTCTTTTCCGAATAAATGCGATAAACCATTTTCTATTCTCCCAACGCTTTTTTCCCGATATCTTTTCGGAAAAACATATTTTCAAAACTTACTTCTTTGACTTTTTCATAGGCTTTTTCGACAGCCTTTTTCAGGGTTTTTTCCACCGTGACGACGCTCAAAACACGCCCGCCCGCGGTAACGGGTTGTCCCTTTTCGTTTTCGCCGACGCCCGCAAAGCAAACGTCGTTTTCGATATTTTCAGACACCTTGATTTCGTATCCCGTCTTGTATTTTTCGGGATAACCATCGGACGCCACCACCACGCACACGGCGCAGTCATCGGAAAACTCGACCATGCTTTTGTCAAGTTTTTCGGCAGTGACCGCCTGCATTATCGTCAGCAAATCGCTTTTCAAAAGGGGCAAAACCACCTGTGTTTCGGGATCGCCGAAGCGACAGTTGTATTCGATGACTTTCACGCCGTTTTTGGTCAGCATAAGTCCGAAATATAAGCACCCCTTAAAGGTTCTGCCCTCGGCGTTCATTGCGGAAACGGTTGGCAAAAAAATCTTGTCCATGCACTCTTTTTCCACTTCTTTCGTGAAGTACGGATTTGGTGCGATCGCGCCCATACCGCCGGTGTTCAGACCTTTGTCGCCGTCCTTTGCGCGCTTGTGGTCCATCGAAGAAATCATCGGAATTATCGTTTTGCCGTCTGTGAAAGACAGCACCGAAATTTCAGGTCCCGTCAAAAACTCCTCGACGACGATTTTTCTTCCGCTGTCGCCGAACACACCGTCGAGCATTGCGGATTCAACGGCTTTTTTCGCCTCGTCGAAGTTTTCGGCAATCACGACGCCTTTCCCAAGAGCAAGCCCGTCGGCTTTGACAACAATGGGGAAATCGGCGGTTTTCAGATATTCAATCGCCTTATCCGCGTTGTCGAAGACCTCGTACTCCGCGGTGGGGATACCGTATTTTTTCATCAAATTTTTGGCAAAAATCTTGCTTCCCTCGATTTCGGCGGATTTTTTATTCGGTCCGAAGCACGGCACGCCGACGTTTTCGAGCGCGTCCACCGCGCCAAGACACAGCGGATCGTCGGGCGTCACCACGGCGTAGTCGATTTTGTTTTCGACGGCGAATTTGACAATGTTGTTTATGTCCTTTGCGCCGATATTCACGCATGTCGCGTCCTTTTTCATACCGCCGTTGCCGGGAAGTGCGAAAATCTCCGTGACGGCGGGGTTTTCTTTCAGTTTTTTGATGACGGCGTGTTCGCGACCGCCACCTCCGACTACCATAATTTTCATTTTTATTCTCCGAATTTTAGTGGTGGAAAAGTCTGGTTTTGGTGAAGCACAGCACCATACCGTATTCGTCAGCGCGGGCGATGATATCCTCGTCTCTTATCGAACCGCCGGGCTCGGCGACGTACGAAACACCGCTCTTGTGCGCGCGCATTATATTGTCGTCGAACGGGAAAAATGCGTCCGAGCCAAGCGACACGCCACTGATTGAAGAAAGGTAGTTTTTGATTTCCTCGTCGGTCAAGGGCGCGGGTTGTTCGGTGAAGTATTTTTGCCATACGCCGTCGGCGCAGACGTCCTCCTCGTTTTTGTTGATATATCCGTCGATGACGTTATCTCTGACGGCGCGTCCCAAATCGGGCTTGAACGGCAAGTTCAAAACTTTGTCGTGCAACCTCAAAAACCAAGTGTCCGCTTTCCCGCCCGCAAGACGAGTGCAGTGTATGCGCGACTGTTGTCCCGCTCCCACGCCGACGGTTTGTCCGTCATAGGCATAGCACACCGAGTTCGATTGCGTATATTTCAGGGTGATAAGCGAAATGATGAGGTCGCGTTTTGCGCTTTCGGGCAAGACTTTGTTGGCGGATACGATATTTTCCAGCATACTTTCGTCGATGACGCACTCGTTGCGTCCCTGCTCGAAGGTCACGCCGAAGACTTGCTTTCTTTCGATGGGCGACGGCTTGTAGTTTTCGTCGATTTCAACGACGTTGTACGAGCCTTTCCTTTTCGATTTCAATATTTCAAGTGCGACTTCGGAATATCCCGGGGCGATTATGCCGTCCGACACTTCCCTCGACACAAGACGTGCGGTCGCCTCGTCGCAGACGTCCGACAACGCAATCCAGTCGCCGAACGAACACATTCTGTCCGCGCCCCTTGCCCTTGCATAAGCGCACGCAAGCGGGGTAAGTTCGTCCGTGTCGGCGATAAGATACGCTTTTTTCAGTTTTTCGTCCAACGGAAGTCCGACCGCCGCCCCCGCGGGGCTGACGTGCTTGAACGACGCCGCCGAAGGAATCCCCAGCGCGGTTTTAAGTTCCTTGACAAGTTGCCAAGCGTTGAGCGCGTCCAAAAGATTTATGTATCCCGGATTTCCGTTTTTCACGGTGATGGGCAATTCGCCGTTGTCGTCCATAAAGACGCGTGAGGGTTTTTGGTTGGGGTTGCATCCATATTTTAATTGAAGTTCTTTCATTTTTATATCCTTTTATTCGTGTTTATTGATGAGCCTATCGGTGTAAATTCCCGTTTTGATGTCGATATATCTGACGTAGACGGAAATTTTGTTGTCCTTGTTCAGCGCGTTCCAAATAATTTCCGCAAACTCGTCGGCGGTGTCGGGGGTGGACACTCGGACGGGCTCGCCAAAGAATGAAGGAAGGGGTGCGCCGTCGTCATCATACGTCCTGATAAAGCGACCTTCTCCCGCAACCGACGCGTACGAAAACAGATAACGGTCGCATTTTTCGCCCGTATCGTCCGACTTTTTCAGAATGCTGAGTTCATAGTGAGCCTCGTCGTCGCACGCATACATAATTCCGCTTATGCGCGGGGTGAAGTTGGGCGCGTCCGGCTCGAAAATGCGCGATTTCAATGATGAGGAAAAAGATTTGCCTTGGCGCAGTCCTTCAAAAATCGTGTCGGTTTGGTCGCCGTTGGTGACGATTGTCGAATACTCGTACGTCCGCACGGCGTTGTAGATGATAAGCGACGGATCCTCGACTTTTGCAATGTCGTAAGGAGCGGTTTTTATCGTGCCGTCGTCGGTTTTAATGAACACGCGGTTGCGACTGTTTTCGCTTCTTCCCGTTATAAAATACGCCGATACGTATTTCAACCCGTCGGGCGACGTCCCCAAAATGATGCCCCTGCCGGGATAGGTAAGGTTGCTTAAAACTTCGCCCACGTCGTATATTTTTCCGTTTTCGTTTTTCATTTTTCTCTCCTTTTGTTTTGCGCCCTACTTTTCGTTTCGGACAAAACTTTTGCACACCTTTTGCACGGCGCGCGGAAGTATTTTGTGTTCGGCTTGTTCCATCACTCGTTTTTGCAAGATTTCGGGAGTGTCGCCTTCTTTTACGTTGACGGCTTTTTGCATTATGATTTCCCCGCCGTCGGGGATTTCGTTGACGAAATGTACCGTCGCGCCCGTGACTTTCACGCCGTATTCCAGTGCCTTTTCGTGCACTTTCAAGCCGTAAAAGCCTTTCCCGCAAAACGACGGGATAAGCGACGGGTGTACGTTTATTATGCGGTTTTCAAAATGCCCGACAAACGACTTTCCGAGAATTCTCATAAATCCCGCAAGCACGATAAGTCCGACGTCGTTTTCGTTTAATACGTCCAAAAGTCTTTGCTCGAATTCCTCTTGCGACGACTTCTTTTCCACGATTTCGGTTTTTATGCCCGCGTTTTTTGCCCTTGTCAAAGCGTAGGCGGACGGGTTGTCCGAGACGACGATTTTTATGCGACCGTCACGTATAATCCCGCTCTTTTCGGCGTCGATAAGCGCCTGCAAATTCGTTCCGCCACCCGACACGAACACTGCGATATTGACTTTGTCGAAAGTAATTCCTTTTGTCATATCAAATGCACCTTTACATCGGACTTGACGATTTTTCCGATGACGTAGGCGTCCTCGCCGTTTGCCTTCAAAATTTCAAGGGCGGTTTCGACGTCGCTTTCTTCAACGACAATGCTCATTCCGACGCCCATATTAAAGGTGTTGAACATATCCCGCTCGGGGATTTCTCCCTCATTTTTAATAAGGTTGAAAATCGGCGGAGTTTTGACCTTTGATTTAATAATTTCCGCGCCAAGTCCGTCGGGGATACTCCGCGGGATATTTTCAAAGAAGCCTCCGCCCGTAATATGCGATATGCCTTTTACCTTGATTTTTTCAAACAAAGCAAGCACGGGTTTGACGTAAATTTTTGTGGGAGCAAGCAGTGTTTCGCCCAGCGATTTTCCATCTAATTCGTCCAAAACGGCAGTTAAGTCGCGATTTTCGATGTCTAAAACCTTTCTTACAAGCGAAAAGCCGTTGGAGTGTACGCCCGACGAAGGAAGTGCTATGATGACGTCGCCCTCTTTCATCGTCTTGTTGTCGATGATTTTGTTTTTGTCGACGACGCCCACCGCAAAGCCCGCAAGGTCGTATTCGTTCTCTTTATAAAATCCGGGCATTTCGGCAGTCTCACCGCCTATGAGCGCGCACCCGCTTTGGACGCAACCGTCGGCAACGCCTTTGACGATTTGTTCAATCCTTGTCGGCACGTTTTTCCCGCACGCGATATAGTCCAAAAAGAACAGCGGTTTCGCGCCCGAGCACACTATGTCGTTGACGCACATTGCGACGCAATCAATGCCCACCGTGTCGTGCTTGTCCATAAGGAACGCGACTTTCAGTTTTGTGCCGACTCCGTCCGTACCGCTGACCAAAACGGGGTTGGGGGTGTCGGACAAATCCAGCGAAAACAGTCCGCCGAAACCGCCCAAATCAGAAGACACGCCTTTCGTCAACGTACGCGCGACGTGTTTTTTCATAAGTTCAACCGCCTCGTAACCGGCAGTCACGCTGACGCCCGCATCGGCGTACGATTTTGAATAAGAGTCTTTCATTACGCATCCTCCTCTTCGATGATTTTTATTTTTGCGTCGTAAGGATTTTTTTGCGATTCGGCGGGGATTTCAGTTGCGTACTTCCCGTCGAAACACGCCGTACAGCAATCGACGCCCGCGATTTTTTGCACGCTTTCGATGCTGAGATAGCCCAAAGAATCAACGCCGATAAGTTTTGCGATTTCGTCGACGCTGTGTTTGCACGCGATAAGATTTTCGCGCGAGTCGATGTCCGTGCCGTAGTAGCAGGGATTGACGAAAGCGGGAGCCGTCACCATCATGTGGACTTCGGTTGCGCCAGCGTCTCTCAACAAGCCGACGATTCTTGCGCTGGTGGTTCCGCGCACGATTGAGTCGTCGATAAGCACGACTCTTTTGCCCTTCACGACGGCGTTGACGGGGTTGAGTTTGATTTTCACCTTATCTTCTCTGGTCTTTTGACCGGGGGCGATAAAGGTGCGTCCGATATATTTATTTTTGATAAATCCGATTTCATAAGGAATGCCCGACTGCGACGCATATCCGATTGCGCCGTCAATGCCGGTGTCGGGAACGCCCACTACGACGTCCGCCTCGACGGGGTGCTCGACGGCAAGAAGTTTTCCTGCGTTCACCCTCGCCAAATGCACGCTTTGTCCTTCGATAATGGAGTCGGGACGCGCGAAATAAACGTACTCGAAAACGCAAAACGACTGCTTTACCTTTCCGCAATGGTCCTTAATCGACCGAATTCCGTTTTTATCGAAGACAAGAATTTCGCCGGGGAGGATTTCACGAATAAGCGTTGCACCGACGGCGTCGAGCGCGCAACTTTCCGACGCGACGACGTATCTTCCGTCAACGGTTTTTCCATAGCACAGCGGTCTAAATCCGTTTTCGTCCCTGACCGCGATGAGCTTTGACGGCGAGGTTATCACAAGCGAATACGCGCCTTTCAATTTGTTCATGGCAACGTTTATCGCATCCTCAATCGACGGCGCGGTCAATCTTGCCTCGGTGATGACGTAGGCTATGACCTCGGTGTCGCTTGTCGTGTGAAAAATCGAGCCTTTCAGTTCCAACATCGAGCGCAGTTGTTGCGAATTGACAAGTTGTCCGTTGTGCGCAATCGCCATTCTGCCTTTAATGTGGTTGATGACCAGCGGTTGGGCGTTTATTCTGTCGACGCTTCCCGAGGTGCCGTAGCGGACGTGACCTATCGCGATATTGCCTTTGCCAAGCGACGCGAATTTCTTTGGAGTGAACACGTCGTTGACGATGCCGACGTCCTTGTACGCCGAGAAAACACCGCAGTCGTTGACGACGATTCCGCACGACTCCTGCCCTCTGTGTTGCAAGGCGAACAATCCGTAATAAACCGTCCGCGCCACGTCTGCGGTTTCGGGCGAATATACGCCGAATACGCCACATTCTTCCCTGATTTCGCTCATTTTATTTCTCCTTTTATTCGCCGAAAACTCTTCTCATCATCTCGCCGTAGGCTTCCTCGACCTTGCCCAAGTCGCGACGGAATCTGTCTTTGTCCAACTTTTCGTCGGTGGTCGCGTCCCAAAATCTGCAAGTATCGGGGGAGATTTCGTCGGCAAGGACGATTTTTCCGTCGGGAAGTCTTCCGAATTCCAGTTTGAAATCAATGAGTTTGACGTTAAGCGACAGGAAATATTCCTTCAAAATTTCGTTGATTTTGAATGCGGTTTTCGTGATTTCGTCGATTTCTTCACGAGTCGCAAGTTCCAGTGCCAATGCGTGATAGTCGTTGATCAACGGATCGTGAAGGTCGTCGTTTTTATAAGAAAATTCGATGGTGGGGGACTTGAAAACTCTGCCTTCTTCAACGCCGTAACGCTTGGAAAACGAGCCCGCGGAAACGTTTCTGATGATGACTTCCAACGGCACGATGCTCACCTTTTTGACAAGCGTGTCCCTTTCGGACAGTTCTTCGACAAAGTGCGTGGGTACGCCACGGCTTTCCAACATTTTGAAAAGGTAGTTGGTCATTCTGTTGTTGACCTCGCCTTTGCCTCGGACCGTGCCTTTCTTTTGACCGTCAAAAGCAGTCGCGTCGTCCTTGTAAGACACTATGACCAGCGACGGATCGTCGGTCGAAAATACTTTTTTTGCTTTGCCCTCGTAAAGTAATGAATTTTTGTTCATCTTAAAAAACCCTCCGCTTATATAAATCTTTTTTCAATTTCAGCATTTTTTGCCAAGACTTTTTGCTTGGCTGTCGCGCGATAATCGGACAACTTTTGTTGAAGTTCTTCGTCGTTTATCGCCAGCATTTCGACGCACAGAAGTCCTGCGTTGACTGCGCCGTCCACCGACACCGTCGCAACGGGAATACCCGACGGCATTTGCACCGTTGACAATAATGCGTCCAGTCCGCTGAACGCGCCCGCCTTTATGGGAATCCCCACAACCGGCAGAGTGGTGTTTGCGGCGATTGCCCCCGCAAGGTGCGCCGCCATGCCCGCCGCCGCAATGATTGCGCCGAATCCGTTTTTACGGGCGTTTTCCGCAAAGTCTTTTGCCTCGTCGGGCGTGCGATGGGCGGAGAAAATGTGCATTTCGCACTCCACTCCGAATTGATCCAGCACGTCTTTTGCCTTTTTCACCACTTCCAAATCGCTGTCGCTACCCATTACAACGGCAATCTTTTTCATTTTTCAAGTCCTCCTGTTTTCGACTTTTCTTAAAAATTCGTTTTAATAAAAAAAGCGCGCAACTTTTCAAAAGTTTGCGCACCTATGCAGTATTATTTTGTTGTTTTGGGCGGTTTTCGGCTTGCCTAATCCATTCACAAAAACGCAAGGACAATAAACCCTCTTTACGCTTAAAACCTGAACGATTTTCATTGGCGGTTACCTCCCGTCCAAAAGTGTTTTTCGGATATGTCTGCCACGCTCGATACAGCCGTTGTCGGCGCATATCTTTCGGCAAGATTTGACAAATCCGACCGCTTGTTGCCACCCGACAATAATACTTAATATCGTCGTATCCGTAATGACGAGTGTATTATAGCACGAAAAAAATAATATTTCAAGTTTTTACACCCCCTCTCCGCCCCTAAAAAAATATTTTTTACCCCGTTTTTTAATCGTCCGTTCCCCAAAAATTCAATGCTGTATTTTTTGGATATTATAATATTTATAATTTCTTATAATTTATATATTCCATAAGAAAACTCGACGAGCGGACAAGAAATTGCACCGCACGGCACACCATAAAGCTAGCCCGTATCAAATGGTATGCCAACTGTGAGTAATGCGAACCGTGGTCTTGCTCCGCGTTTTTGACTAAAACCTCGTTACGCTCACGGCTTATACAAAAAGTATTAACCCGCTCGCGTGCCTTGTTTTCGTCTAAAAACGCGGGGCAATACTCCTTAGACCAAACCATCGAGATTTTCGATGATTTTTGGAAAAAACGAACGCAGTTGTACTTTTTGTACTACAAGTGAGTATTTTCAAAAAAGCGCGGAAATATCGGCGTTTTGGCACAGTTCGTATTATTCACGGTTGGCATTGCACAACCAACGCTACTACCTTATGGCGTACAACGAAAAGCAATGCGACGTCGCCTTTTACCGCATGGACAAAATAACCGAAATGAAAATTATCGACGACGCCCGCACACCTCTTAAATCCATC
Organism: uncultured Clostridia bacterium; assembly: GCA_934254835.1. GTDB lineage: Bacteria > Bacillota > Clostridia > Christensenellales > CAG-917 > CAG-349. The sequence goes on from CAKQMI010000016.1 coordinate 34,828, forward strand.
GACGGCTACAAAAACGGCATCAATTATAAGGAGCTTTCGACAGCGCGTCCGTATATGTACTCGGACAAACCCGAGCGCATTGTCATCAAAGCACCCGAATGGCTTATCGACGATATCTTCGACTGGTTTGGCACAGAAATCAATGTTAAAAATAACGAAAACGGTGTTTTAACTATCGAAATCGTCGCAAGTCCGAATGCAATGCAGTTTTGGGCAATGCAATACGGCACTTACGCCGAGGTTGTCGAACCGCAATCTCTCCGCGAAAAAATCAAGGAACGCTTAACGAAAATGCAGGAAAATTATTCAAAATAACCCGCCCTGTTTTGTTCGTTTTCTTTCGAACGCATACAGTTAAAAAATATAAAAACCACACCAAAACAACGAGCCTTCCCGCCCGTCGTTTTTTGTCGCATTTTGTCAAAGAAATCTCGCCTTACGCTTCCCGAAAAGCACCGCTTTAAGTAATTGAAAACAAAATCGAAATTATCACGCGATAATCGTTGCGAATTTTTCAAAATGGGAATATAATGCTTTCTCGTTTGAGGAACTGATGATGACGGCGGCAAT
>CAKQMI010000017.1 GCA_934254835.1 uncultured Clostridia bacterium
TCCCCTGCCAACTAACTTACTCTATGAGTAAGTTTTTTTATTAGGTTTTATTCTGTCGAACACGCAACAAACGCTATCGCGTTTCGGTTGCGTCTGGACGCTACACTTTCGGAATAAATTCCTTCGTTCCGCTATTGTTCGAATCGCGTCTCCCCTGCCAACTAACTTACTCTATGAGTAAGTTTTTTTATTAGGTTTTATTCTGTCGAACACGCAACAAACGCTATAAGGTGCGTTCCCACGAGATTGCCACGTCACTTCGTTCCTCGCAATGACAAATGTGTTATTTCGTTGTCGAGGGAGTTCATTGCATTGACAAATGTGTTATTTCGTTGTCGAGGGAGTTCATTGCATTGACAAATGTTTTTCGTTTGCCCTTTTATACGTTGATTTCGGATTCGATTTTTGATGCAACGGGGTTTTCTTCAAGAATCGGATTCAAAACTTCCAAGATAAAGTCATCGACTTGTTCGGGAGCAAACCCGATAAAGTTTTGGACGTTGACGATTGCAGAAAGCCTATCTTTTACCGCTGAAAACGCATCGTCGCCCGCAATCCTTGTCAAAAGGTCGTTTTCTTTGCCGTCGACTTTGACGGTTTTGCCCGCTTCCATGCTATGAACACGGATTTTTTCGTGCAAAACTTGCCTGTTTCCGCCCGCTTTCACGCATTCCATAAGGATATTTTCGGTTGCCATAAACGGAAGTTCGGCATTCAAACGGCGCTTAATCATATTCTCGTAAACCACAAGATTTGACGCAACGTTGTTGTAAAGATTGAGAATGCCGTCGACTGCCAAAAACGCCTCGGGAATGACGATACGACGATTTGCGCTGTCGTCCAGCGTGCGTTCAAGCCACTGTGTGCCGGCGGTCATCGCGGTGTTTATCGGAAGCGACAAAACGTAGCGTGACAATGCCGTCATACGCTCGGTGCGCATGGGATTGCGTTTATAAGCCATCGCGGAGCTTCCGATTTGCGTCGATTCAAACGGCTCCTCGATTTCCTTCATATTTTGCAAAATTCTGATGTCGTTTGCAAATTTCATCGCACTTTCGGCGACGCCCGCAAGGACGTTCAAAAGTTCAAAATCGAATTTCCTCGTATAGGTCTGACCGCTGACGGCATAGTACTTATCAAAACCCATTTTTGCGCAAACAAGCTTGTTAAGCTCCTTGACCTTTTGATAGTCGCCCTGAAACAAATCCTTGAAACTCGCCTGCGTGCCGGTGGTACCCTTTACCCCGCGGAGCTTGAAATCTTTGAGGATTGCCGAAAGATTGTCGTAGTCTTTTGCGAGGTCCTGCGCCCAAAGCGTCGCGCGTTTTCCGACCGTAGTCGGCTGAGCTGGTTGCAAATGCGTGAACGCAAGCGTCGGAAGATTTTTGTATTTTTCGGCAAAATTTTTCAGTTTTGCAATCACCGCCACAACCTTATTTCTGACAAGAACGAGAGCCTTATAATAGGAAATAAGATCGGCATTGTCGTCAACGTAGCAACTTGTCGCGCCCAAATGGATAATCGGCGCGGCGAGCGGACACTGCAAGCCATAAGCGTAAATTTGCGCCATAACGTCGTGACGCACGATTTTTTCACGTTCGCGCGCGACGTCGAGGTTGAGATTTGTCACGTTTTGCTTCAATTCCTCGATTTGCCTGTCGGTGATGGCAAGCCCGAGTTCCTTTTCGGACTCCGCCAGCGCAACCCAAAGTCTGCGCCACAAAACGATTTTTTCTTCTTCCGAAAACACTTCGGACATATCGTGCGATGCGTATCTTGTCACAAGCGGATTTGCGTAATCAGACATAATACCTCCGATAAAAAAATACGGGCGACAATCGTGTCGCCCATACAGCACAAGGGCTTTAACCCTTATTTATTTTCTTCGTCATCGAACTTGAAATCGATGCCTTTCAACAGGTCGGCGAGAGTTGCGTTACCGCTGTCGCTTACCCATTCGTGCGGTTCGTCGGAGTTGTCGCGACGATCGCGCTTGCGTTCCTCGGCCTTTTCGGGGTTGTACTCGAACTTCTTTCTGGGAGCGCGAGGAGCCTTGGACTTGACCTCTCCTTCGACAGCGTCAGCGTTTTCTGCGGTTGCGTCGTCAAAAGCGGGCTTTTCTTCGGGAGCGGGCTCAAGTTCCTTCATCGAAAGAGTGATGCGATTGCCCTCGAAACTGATGACTTTCGCCTCGACTTCCTGACCTTCTTTCAAAAGCTCGGACGCCTCTTTGACGTACTTGTGCGAAATTTGCGAAACGTGAATCAGACCGTCGATGCCGTCCTCGATTTGCACGAATGCTCCGAAAGGATGAATCCTTGCGATGGTGCCTTTGATGACCGTGCCGACAGGATATTTTTCGGCGGCGAGCTCATAAGGTTTCTTTTGCAATTGTTTGTAGCCAAGCGAGATTTTGCCGGTTTCGCGGTCAGCCTTCAAAACGATGAAATCGTAAGTTTGGTTGAGCTCGAGAACTTCGGACGGCTCGTTGATTTTCTTCCAGCTGAGGTCGCTGATGTGAGCGAGGCAGTCGTAGCCTTTGACGCTGACGAACGCTCCGAAAGATGCAAAACGTTTGACTTTGCCCTTTACGATTGCGCCGGGAACGACGGTTGACCAGAATGCTTCTTCTTTTTCAGCCTTTTCCTCTTCCAAAATGACGCGTTGCGACGCTGTTACGCGACGACCGTTCTTTTGGAGCATACGAAGGCGGAGTTTCTTGTCGAGGTAATCTTCGAGGTTGTTGACTCTGCCGATGCGGATTTGACTGCCGGGAATGAATACCGTGAAAGCGCCCAGACGACCTTCCAGACCGACAGGATTGCCCTCTTTATTTTTAACGATTTTAAGGGGAGGTTCAACGGTGAATTCTTTGCTGTCGAACGCTTTCAACGCTTCTTCGTCGTTTTTCTTGACGAGATCGATTTCGCGTTTGGAGAGCGTTACGTAAGTGCTGTCGCCCTTTTTGTTGATGATAACGGCCTCGATGGTGTCGCCTTCGTGGAAGTCGGCGGGGTTGTAGGAGCCGTCGATGTTGACTTCGGACTTATCGATAAAGCCGTCTTTTTTTCCGCCGATTTCGACAAAAATGCCCGATTCGTCGGCGTTGATGATTCTGGCGTGAACGCGTTTGCCTTCACGATAGGTTGTAAAACCTGCGGCTTTGTCGGACGCCATGATGTCGTCCATCGTAAGTTCGGTCTTTGCGCTTTGAGCGGGCGCATCCGCTGCTTCTGCCATCTCTCCTGCCTCGGGAGTGGCGGTGGCTACTTCGGTAATTTCCTCGGTAGCGGTGTTCTCGGTGGCGTTTTCGAGAACTTCGTTTTGAGTATCACTCATAAAACTTAAAACCTCCTCAATCAACTCATCGGGAGTTGATGCTGCGGCCAGTAAGGCCAATGTGTTGTATTTTGATATCATCACGGACTGCAAGTCCGAAACTTTCGTAATGAAAAAAGTGTTGTCATTTATTGACTTTGCAAGCTCGAAAAGGCGATTGCCGTTGGCACTTGTGACGTCGCTGACGACGACCACCGCGTCCGATGACTTGGAAAGAAAAATCGCTTCTTCTCGTTTTGCTTTTGTAGTATAACAAATTGTATCAAAAAAAACAACTGTTTTACAGGTATCCAATGTAATATTTTGTATGTTTTCCTTGATTTTTTGGTATTTTTCCTCAAAAAAAGTGGTTTGAGTGACAACGGCAAATTTTTCACCGATATCGAGCGAGATTTCGTCCAAAGTCGTGGCAATTTGGGGCGTTTCGACTGAAAAACCGCAAATTCCTTGCACTTCACGGTGATTTTTGTCGCCGAGTATTATAATTTTATAGCCTTTTGTAGAATACTCGCGCACAATTTCTTGCACTTTTTTGACCATTGGACAGGTTGCGTCAAAAACGTTTGCGCCGATACTCATAAGAAAATCGACGTCTTTCGGAGTTGCTCCGTGGGCGGAGATCACGACGTTTTGCCCGCTTTTTACGCAAGAAAGGTCGTGAACGGGCACGATATTTTCCTTTTCCAACCCGTCAACGACCTTTTTGTTGTGTATTAATTCCTCGTATGTCAAACACGGCGCATGCTCTTTTGCAATCGAGATTGCACGCTTTACGCCACCGCAAAAACCGAGATATTTTGATTTTATAATTTTCAAAAAACTACCTCTTACTTTTTCGGTTTGACTTTTTTCGGCGGATATTGTTTAAGCCCGCGACTTTTTGCGATTTCGTTGGCTTTCACACGGAGTTCTTGCATTTTTTTATACAAAAACTCGGTTGCCTCGGCTTCGTGTTTTCGGTCAAAACCCTCGGCAAGCAAATCGATAGGTTCGCCAACGACAAGAATATTTCTTCTGAACAGTTTGTGCATTCTGAAATACAGCATCGGCAAGACTTCGACTTTTGCGCGCATCGCAAACACCGCAACGCCCTTCTTGAACGGAGCCATAACCTCGGTGCCCGCCTTGTTTCTGGTGCCCTCAGGAAAAATCAAAATATTTTCGCCACTGTTTAAGACTGCCATAACTTTTTTGAACGCGTCGATATCCGCCTCACCGCGCTTTACGGGGATACAACCGATACTTGTCAAAAACCAGTTGCCGATTTTCGTCTTGAACGCTTCCTCTTTGACAAGAACGTTGGCGTAGTCTTTCAAAAAAGCATTGAAAATTATCGAGCCGTCGGCAGACGATGCGTAGTGGTTGGAAATGATGATACCACCCTTGAATTTATCGTAGTTTTCCGCGCCGTACACTTTTGTCGGCCACATCGTTTTTTGCAGAACTTTTGCGATTAATTGCGAAATTTTTCCAATTTTTGCCATATTTATTTCTCCATTTTGTCCAAAACAAATTTAATAACGTCATCAATCGACATATCAGTCGTATCGACGTAAACGGCGTCGTCGGCTTGTTTTAAGGGAGCGAACGCACGGTGAGAATCGTTGTAGTCGCGGGTTTTGATATCTTCCAAAACCTTGTCGTACGACGGAACGTCACCGCCCTTTAATTGCAGTTCCTCAAAGCGACGTTTGGCGCGCTCCTCGGGCGTTGCGGTGATGAAAAACTTGTATTTTGCGTCGGGCAAGACGTAGGTTCCTATATCACGCCCGTCCAAAACGACCGAGTCGCTTTTTGCGATTTCTCGCTGAAGTTCCACCAATTTTATCCTGACAGACGGCAACGCCGAAATATCCGACGCTGCTTTTGAAACGTAATGCTCGCGAATGAACGGCGTGACGTTTTCGCCATTGACAAAAATTTGCTGAGCGTCGCCCGTGATAATTTTCATATCGAGATTGTCAAGAAGTGGCTTGACTTCCTGCTCGTTATTGACGTCAACGCCCTGTTTGACAGCGACGTACGCAAGCGAGCGATACATTGCGCCCGTGTCGAGATAAATTATGCCCAGTCGCTTTGCAAGTGCTTTTGCGACGGTGCTTTTTCCTGCGCCGGACGGTCCGTCAAGCGCGATATTGAAATGATTTTCTTGTTTTGCCATAACAATAATTATATATAATTTACTGAATAAATCAAGCGTTTTTTCGCGTGACGAAAATCAGCGCGACAACGCACGCGCAACGGCGACCGCACTCGACCAGGCAATTTGCAAATTAAACCCGCCGGTGTACGCATCGACGTCAACGACTTCGCCGATGAAAAACAAGTTTTCAACAAGTTTGCTTTCAAAAGTTTTTGGATTGATTTCTTTGACGTTTACGCCACCGCTCGTTACGACGGCTTCTTCAATCGGCGCAAGCGACTTAACAGAAAAATCAAAGTTTTTCAGCAAATTGACCAAATTTTTGCGGTTTTCTGCCGAAATTACATTAACTTTTGTGTCTTCTTTTATCCCCGAAAGTTTGACGATAACGGGGATAAGTTTTTTTGGCAACAAGTCGGACAAAGCGTTTTTGAACTCCTTATTGCTGTAATTTTTGAAGTCGGACAGCACACGCTTGTCAAGGGTTTCGTATGTCAAGGCGGGTTTAAGATCGATTGAAATTTTGACGTTTATCAAACATATTTTATTGATTTTCGCACTCAGGCTCAAAATCGTAGGTCCCGACACGCCGAACGCCGTGAAAATCATCTCGCCGAACTCGCCCGCAATTTTTTTGCCGTCTTTCAATACGCTCACGTCCACGTTTTTAAGAGAAAGCCCCTCAAGTTCCTTTGCGATTTTTTGCTCTTCAACCCTTATGGGACAAAGGGACGCGCACGGTTTAATCACGTCGTGACCAAAACTCTTTGCAAACTCATAGCCGTCGCCGGTGCTTCCCGTCAGCGGATATGACACACCGCCCGTCGCAACCACGACGGCGTCGCACGTTATCTCGCCTTTGTTTGTTGCAACGATAAACTCGTTTTCGACTTTTTTTACGCTTTCGACGGTCGTATTAAGTCGCACTTCGACGTTATTTTTCGCGCATGCGTTTGCGAGCGTTTTTATTACGTCCGACGATTTCTGACTTTCGGGAAAAACGCGATTGCCCCGCTCCACGACAAGCGACAGCCCGTTTTCTTCCAAAAACGCCATCATATCCTCGCTTGTAAAGCCGTAAATCGCGCTTTGCAAAAACTTTGCGTTGGTGACGACGTTTTCCAAAAACTCACGCGGGGCGCAGTCGTTTGTGACGTTGCATCTGCCTTTTCCCGTAATATAAAGCTTCTTGCCGAGCTTTTCGTTTTTTTCGACAAGAATGACTTTATTATTTTTTGAAATCATTGAAGAAGCGAGCATACCGCTCGCTCCTCCGCCTATAACAACGATTTTCATCTTTTATACGGGATGAATGTTTTCAGTTTTACTTCCGAGGACGTCGTCCACGCCGTGAAGTTTTGCCTTGCGTTGCTCGAAGAACTTGGTGGCAACCTGCGGGAACAGTGCGTAAGACAAGACGTCTTCTTCCTGCTCGTAGTAAGGTTTGACCTCGTCTTTGAACTTGTCGTACTCGGGCGCGATAAGGTCGGCGGGACGGCAAGTAATGCGAGGCTCGTCACCCCAGACTTTCTTGTAAAGTTCGGGATCGGGCTCGGCAGGGAGCGCGCCGTATTCACCGTGCAAAAGACCTTTTGTTTCTTTTGTGACCATCTTGTATCTTTCGCCCATAACTACGTTGAGAACGGCTTGCGTACCGACGATTTGGCTGGTCGGTGTGACAAGAGGCGGATATCCGAGGTCCTTTCTGACGCGTGGCACTTCTTCCAAAACCTCTTGGTACTTATCGCTGGCGTTCTGCTCTTTCAGCTGATTGATGAGGTTGGACAGCATACCGCCGGGCACCTGATACATCAACGCCTTGATATTGACTTTCAAGACTTTGTCCGAAAGGAAGCCGTCGGCTTTCAGACGGTCCGCGACTTTTCTGAAGTGGTCGGACGCCTCGGACAGCACTTCGAGGTCGATACCCGTATCGTACGGGGTACCTTGAAGGGTTGCGACAAGGGGTTCGGTTGCGGGTTGCGACGTGCCGTTTCCGAGCGGTGACAAAGCGGTGTCAACGATATCCGCGCCCGCCTCGATTGCTTTCAGGTTGACCATATCGCCCGTACCGCTTGTATTGTGCGTGTGGATATGCACGGGAATGTTGACTTTTTTCTTGATTTCGGACACAAGTTCGTAGGCGGTGTACGGCAACAACAAGTTTGCCATATCCTTAATGCAGATGGTGTCCGCGCCCATGTTTGCAAGTGTTTCGGCAAGCGACACGAAGTATTCGGTCGTATGCACGGGGCTGACGGTATAACTCATCGCACATTCGCAAATACCCTTATATTTTTTGGTGCTTTCGATTGCCTGACGCAAGTTTTTGACGTCGTTCAGCGCGTCGAAAATACGAATGATATCGATACCGTTTTTGATGGAAAGGCGCACGAAATTGTCAACGACGTCGTCCGCATAGTGCTTGTATCCAAGGATATTTTGTCCCCTGAAAAGCATTTGAAGTTTGGTATTCGGCATCGCTTTTCTTAAAGCGCGCAGTCTTTCCCACGGATCTTCGTTCAAAAATCTTAAACAACTGTCAAAGGTCGCACCGCCCCAACATTCGAGGCTGTAAAAGCCCGCCTTGTCGAGGAGCGCGCACGCCGGAAGCATTTCTTCAAGGCGCATACGAGTCGCCGCCTGCGACTGATGAGCGTCACGAAATATTGTTTCGGTAATTTTCACCGGTTTTTTTGTAATTTCAGCCATAGTCTTCTCCATTTACAGTATTGCAAGCAAGACGCCTGCAGCGATTGCACTGCCGATAACGCCGGCGACGTTAGGTCCCATAGCGTGCATAAGCAGATAGTTTTCAGGATCGTACTGACGTCCGACGTCCTGAACGACACGCGCCGCCATAGGAACAGCCGATACGCCAGCCGCGCCGATAAGCGGATTGATTTTGCCCTTCGTGAGTTTGCACATAACTTTGCCCAACAGGACACCGCCTGCCGTACCCATCGCAAACGCGAACACGCCAAGGAACAAAATCTTCAACGTTTTAAGCGTCAAGAAGTAAGGAGCAAACGCTTTCGTGCCGACAACGACGCCCAACAGTATCGTGACGATATTGATAAGTTCGTTGCTTGCGGTCTTCACAAGACGAGGCACGACGCCCGATTCCTTGAACAAGTTTCCAAGCATAAGCATTCCGAGAAGCGGTAATGCGCTGGGAAGCACGATACCGACGATGCCCGTGACGATAAGCGGGAACATAATCTTTTCTTTTTTGGAAACGGGACGGAGTTGTTCCATTCTGATTTTGCGTTCTTTTTCCGTCGTCAACAACTTCATAATAGGCGGTTGAATGACGGGAACGAGCGCCATATAACTGTACGCCGCAATCGCGATAGGTCCCATAAGATTGGGAGCGAGCCTCGACGTGACGTAGATTGCCGTAGGACCGTCCGCACCACCGATGATACCGATTGCGCCCGCCTCTTGCGGATTGAACCCGATAAGAAGCGCGATAAGCAACGCAAGGAAGATACCGACCTGCGCGGCGGCACCGAGGAGCAACGATTTTGGGTTGGCGATAAGCGGACCGAAGTCGGTCATCGCGCCGATACCCAAGAAAATCAACGGCGGGAAAATAACCCATTCGACACCTTTATAAAGATACCAGAAAAGTCCGCCGGGTTGACCGTTTGCGGGGGCGCACATTAACGCGTCGTACGCGCCCGGGATATTTATGAGAAACGCGCCGAATGCAATACCTACAAGGAGCATCGGCTCAAACTTCTTGACGACGGCAAGGTACACCAAAAAACACGCCACAACCAGCATGATAAGACAGCCCCAAATACCAAGGTGGTAACCCTCGAAACGGGAATAATCAACGATAAAACCCGTGTCGTTCCAGAGGTTTTGGAACCATTCTTTCAGCGTACCGCTCGTCGAATCGAGCAATATACTTTGAAACATACTGCCTCCTTACGCGATAACTGCGAGAACTTCGTCGGTGTTGACGCTTGCGCCCTTCGTTGCGACGAAAGTGATAACGCCGTCGGCGGGAGCAACGATTTCGTTTTCCATTTTCATTGCTTCGAGGATAATGACGGTTTGTCCTTTTTTGACGGACGAGCCGTTTGTAGCCTTGAAGTCGATAACCGTGCCGGGCATCGGGGCTTTGAGTTGCGTTCCGCCTGCGGGAGTCGCTACGGGTGCGGGTGCGGGAGCGGGTTTTGCCTCTTGAGCGGGTGCCGATACGGGAGTCGCAACGGGTGCGGGAGCCGATACGGGCACAACGGGCGCGCTGAAACCGCCACCGATTTCTTCAACTTCGACCTCGTAAGGTTGACCGTTTACTTTTATACTGAACTTTCTCATAATTATTACCTCCGATAACTTAACTTTTTGATATTTCTGACGATGAATTTTTGATTTGAATTTTCGCCCTCGTCGCTCGTCACGCATGCGATTGACGCGGTGATAGCAGCAATTATTTCGGGCGAGATGCCCGCGCTTTCGGCGTCCGCTTTGACTTCTTCGGGGACGACGACATCGCTTGCATCTGCTTTTTCTTTCTTTTTACTTTGTACAAATTCCTTCAAACTTTTGCGCTGTTTTGGGGGTTTTTGCGCGGATTTTCGCATTGCGTTTTCCATAATTGTCAAAATGACGACAATCAACCCCAGCAAGGCGAAAACGATAAGCACGCCCATAAGCGTCAATTTTCCGCCGATTGCCAAGTTTTCGGAAGTGTTAAGAAGTGCCGATACAAACATACGTCACCTCATATAAGCATCGTGAGCGCGCTTCCGACGTACAACTTGACCTCGCGCGCATCGATAACCGCGTCGAGATAGCCGTCTTTCGCAACCTTGAACGGATCGCCCTCATTGAACGTGTATTTTGCCTTCAACTCTTCCTTGTCTTTCAAGGGGTTGTCGGACAATTCCTCGTCATAGAAATTGACGGCTTGGTCGGACGAAAGCGGTGCGATGGTCGCATCCGAAAACGCCACCGAATAATCGAAGCCGATTTCCTTTGAAGCAAGCAGTGCGTACGCCCCGCCGATTGCGTTTTTGATGACCGCGACTTTCGGGTTTTCGGAAAGTGCCATTGCCGTGAACGCCTCGGACGCAAGCCTTGCCACGCCCTTTTCTTCGCATTTCAAGCGAGTCGAGAACCCGTCGGAATCGACGACGGTGACAAGCGGAAGATTGTATGCGTCCAAAAGATTGACAAACTTTTTAATCTTTCTGTAATCCTTGCATTTCAGTTCCCCATCGACCGAAAGAAGACCGACGGGCGCACCGTTGACGTAGCCGAAGTACGTTTTGGTTGCGATGTCTTCCGCACCGATTTGGAGCGCAGAGCCTTTGTCGCAAATTGCGGTGACCGCGTCCGCCACGCTTTCGACGGATTTTGCGATTTTGTTGGGGTTGTCGGCGTCCTGACCGATGCCCGACAAGAACGACAGCACGCTTGCGATTTGGTTTCTCAGCGTTTTGACGTCGGAAAATTCCAACGAAGCGACGCCCGATTTAAGCACGGTGTCTTTTCCGAGATATTTCTTTGCGTCCGACGCGGGTTTTCCGTCCTTTGCAAGCACGACCGACGGCGCGGAAAGCGACGCATATCCGTCCGTTCCAACAATCACGACGTCCGCAATGTTTGCAAACACGTCCATAAGCCCCGTTGTCGCGCCACGGATAACCGCAACGTGCGGGACTTCGTTTTTCATACTCGACGCCAGACGTATTATTTTCGCATAGCCTTCCAGCACCTTTGCGCCCTCGTCAAGTCTTGCGCCCGCACTGTCGATGACCGACACGAAAGGCACACCGTTTTTGACGGCGGACTCCATTACGTTTTTGATTTTCGTCGCCTGCGCGCTTGAAAAACTTCCGCGCATTGCCTCAAAGTTTTGGACAAATAAATAAACGGGAATGCCAAAAATAGTAGCATATCCCGTTATGATACCTTCGCCCAGAGCCTCGACGCCGTCTTCGAATGTCGTACCCGACGTGAACGCGCCGGTTTCGACAAAAGATTTATCATCTGTCAAATCGTTCAGAAAACCGAGTGCCGATTTTCTTGTTTCGTCAAGTTTTGACAGATTGTCGTTAAGTCTTTTAGTGGTGTTCATAAATCCTCCAAATCCTTATTTATATAACTTAAATTATATACAATAATAATGTGTTTTGCAATCGAAAAACGAATACTTTTTAGATTGCATTAAAAAACTTGAAAAACCAAATCAAAGGTTCTTCAAGTAGTTGATTTCTTTTTCGGTGAGGTATCGCGACGCGCCCCTCCCGAGACCGCCGAGCCTCAAATCGCCGATTGCGACGCGCTTCAAGAAAACGACCTCTTTGCCGATTGCTTGGAACATACGTCTGATTTCGCGGTTTTTGCCCTCGAATATGGTGACGTCGTAGGAATAAATATTCCCCTCGAAGCCTCTGAGTTTTACTTTGGCGCGGGCGGTCGTCTGACCGTCATCGAGCGTGACGCCTTTCCTGAGTTTTGCAAGGTCGGCTTCCAAAATATCGCCCTCGACTTTCACAAGATACGACTTCGGAATTTCGTTGCTGGGGTGCGTCAGATATTGCGCGAGCGCGCCGTCGTTGGTGAGGATAATCAGCCCCTCGCTGTCATAGTCGAGCCTGCCCACCGTGAACAAACGCTTGTCGACGTCAACGTAGTCGAACACGGTTTTTCTGTTGAATTCGTCGCTTGCCGTGCATACGCAACCCTTCGGTTTATAAAGCATCAGATAAGTAAATCTGTTGACGAGTGTGATTTTTCTGCCGTCAACCGTGACGGTGTCGTTGTCTTCGTTGACCTCGAAGCCCGGCGTCGTGACGGTTTTATTGTTGACTTTTACGCGACCTTCTTCGACAAGTTTGTCGGCACCGCGACGGGAAGTAACGCCCGAGCCTGCGATATATTTATTGATTCGCATACAACTTTCCTTAAAACTTAATAAGTTTATTATATAAAAAATATTAAAAATAGGCAAGTATTATTGCGCCGAGAATGCTTCGTTCAAAAGATTTTCGGACACCGTCCACGTATCGTAAACGTTCAAAACGACCACGGCATACGCTTTTTCGCCTCGCTCTCCCGCGCTGACAAGACATCTTCCCGACTTTTTCGTAAATCCGGTTTTGACGCCGATTGCGCCGTCGAAGTTCCACAGCATTTTGTTTTTGTTCTTAAAGCACCTTGAAATCTCGCCCGTCGTCGTGTGATATTTTGTCCCGACAATTTCACGGAAAACGGGGTTCTTCATGGCGTATGCGGTGATTTTTGCAAGGTCGTCGGCGGTTGAAAAATGACCTTCGTCGTCAAGTCCGTGCGGATTTGCAAAACTGCTGTTTATCGCGCCCGCCCTTTTTGCCGTATCGTTCATCTTTTCAACGAATTTTTCGACGCTACCCGCGGTTTTTATCGCAAGCGCGACGGCGCAGTCGTTTCCGCTCCTGAGCATTAGTCCGTACAATAAATCGCGAAAAGATATTCTTTCGCCAAGCGTCAAATATACACTACTTCCTTCGATTCCGACGGCGGACGACGGCACTATGATTTCTTCGTCCAAATCAAAAACGTTTTCGATGACGGTTATCGCGCTCAAAATTTTTGTTGTGCTGGCAATGGGAAGACGCGCGCTTCCGTTTTCGCTTTTCACGATTTCACCGCTGTTCAAATTTATGACGGCGTAGGCGGATTTCCCGCTTGCTTTTGCAACGCTTTTTTGGGAAAAAACAATAAAATTTCCAAAAATTATCGCAAAAATAAACAATAATGCAAAAATTTTCGTTACTTTCTGACGGTGTCCGCAACCGTTTTCAAAAGGTTTATCCATTTGTCCTCCGTATAGTTTTTATCGACGCCTATATACGTCGTTTTTTCGCCCGCAATCAAAATTCCCACCGGCGTGACGCTCATTCCGAATCCGCCTGCATCGACGTCCAACGCCTTTTTGTCGTTTTTCAATGCGTTGCTTTGCCCGCCGACGTATCCGCAACTGACTTTCGACAGCGGGATAATCGTAGTTCTGTCGTCCACAAACACGGGTTTTCCGACGACCTCGGAAAAGTCGAAATTGTTTTTGATTTTCTCAATATCCATTTATCACTCCTTTATACAGCGAAACGCGAAGTTTAAGGTCAAAAAACGCTTCGCTTTCCTTTCTAAAACTATCCAACACTTTCACATCGGCGCGCTTAATATTTAGCGTATTTATAGCGCCCAAAATCAATGCGGTTTTATAAGCGTCGAAGTCGCCCGCATTTATCCTCAAAAATATTTTATCGATTGCAATAATATTTTTGAAATTTATCTTTTTGTCGGTTTTTTTGGGTTTTTTATTAAAAACTTGTCCGTTTATTGTAAATTCAAATATCCCGTTATTTTCTCTTATAATTATCTTGAACGCCTTGATTTTGTAAATTTTCACGACGAAAATCACGCACTTTTTATCGACGCTCAAATACCCCGAAATCTCCGCCGTGATAAGAAAAAACGACAGAAAAATAATTAAAAATAACAAAAAAAACACCATACGCTTATTTTGTGCGTATGGCGTGATTTTATGAATTATTATCAGTTATATTCTTCAAATTCCTCGTCTTTCAGGAAGTCGGGAATTTCGTCGAAGTCGTCACCGTCGAAATCTTCGTGGTCTTCGGGTTCAATGGACGTTTCTTCGTCCGATGCGTCTTTTGCCGAAAACTCGGGCACCGTCCCGCCGACCTCGATAAAGTCGGGCTGATCGACGTTGAGTTCCTTTTCAAAATACAGACCGTCGCGCGCGGTGTCGCGGAAGTTTTTGTCGAGGATTGAAATTCTGTCCAAAACCTCGTTGTAGTCGGGCAATTTGCCGATGTCTTCCAGTTCAAACTTCCTTAAAAACTCGTCTGTCGTGCCGAAAAGGAAGGGGCGTCCGACTGCGTCTTTCCTGCCCTTGACCTCGATAAGATTGACTTTCATCAGCATGCTCAGCGCATAGTCGGGATCTTTACCGCCCTTTATGTCCTCGATTTCCTGACGGGTGACGGGTTGCTTATAGGCGATAATCGACAGCACTTCCAAAAGGCTTTGCGACAAGGCTTTTTCGCGTATGGGCGTCAAAACCTCCACCAAAGTATCGCCGTAGCGCGGATTTGACGTGAATTGCAATTTATCGTTGAAACTTGCAAGGACGATACCGCTGTCCCCGCCGTACTTCACCTTTAGTTCCTCGACGATTTTGTTGAGTTCACGCGTGGTGAGGCTGGGGATACGCTCGATAATATCCTTTTTGGAAACGGGCTCGCCCGAGGCGAAAATCAACGCTTCGATTGTTTCCTTAATATTCTCCATCTAATTTTTCCTCCGAGTTGACAACGGGCGCATCGACGCCCTCTTTGACGGTAATTTCGATATCCTTGAAATTTTCTTCCTGATGCGCCGAAATTTGCTGTTTTTTCATAAGTTCCAGCGTGGCAAGGAAGGTGTTTATCGCATCGATTTTGTTGAAATCTTTTTCGATAAGGTTAAAATACGACGTTTTCTTTTGCTCGATAAGCACCTCGCAGATATGGTGCATACGATTGTCGATTGAAAATCTTTCTTTCTGAATGGTTTTCGGCTCAAGCCTCAATTCCTGCTGGACGGCGCGGTACGTCATCTTGGCGTAGGCGTCGATGAGTTTGTCGAG
Source organism: uncultured Clostridia bacterium (assembly GCA_934254835.1). Taxonomy (GTDB): domain Bacteria; phylum Bacillota; class Clostridia; order Christensenellales; family CAG-917; genus CAG-349. The sequence continues at coordinate 15,138 of CAKQMI010000017.1, forward strand.
GTCAAAGTCCTTTATTGCAAGACGATAGTCGTCCTCCGAAAACACGGGTTCTCTGAAAAAGCGGTTTATGGTTTCTTGCGCCTGCAATTTTTCCGCCTGCATTTTGAACATTTTCAGTTCCTCAAGACGGCGATACAAGTCGCGCTCCGGCAAGTCGTCGGGGGTGTCCGTGACGTTTTCGGTGGGGATAAGCAACTTCGACTTAATCTCGATAAGTTCGGCAGCCATCGTGATAAACTCGCCGGCGTACTCGATTTCCTCCTCCGTCCAGTCTTCGATAGGACCGATTATGTCAAGGTATTGTTGGGTGATGTCGCTGACGAATATGTCTTCGATTTCGATTTTGTTGCGCCTGACGAGATACAACAAAAGATCCAAAGGACCGTCGTAGATGCTCAAATCATAGCGGTACTTTTTCTTGTCGTAGATATCCTCGTCGTCGCCCATAAGGACGTTTTCGACGGCAACTGTTTTTCCGTCGATTTTCTTAAAATATTCTTCGTCCTTTTTCGAAAACTTTTTAATATCCATCAAAACGCTCCCAAAATCTTGAAGATTAGGCTGAAAATCTCGTTCAAAAACAGGCTGAACATATTGTATTTTGCGGGAATGAACGATATCGCGATAAGCACGACGATAAGGGGCCAACTGCCGTATTTATACATAAATTTGACGTATTTGTTGGTGGGACCGGCAAGTGACTCCACCACGCGGAAACCGTCCAAAGGATAAACGGGAAGCAAGTTGAACAACATCAACGAACAGTTCAAAATAATGCCGTAGATGAAAAAGTACGCAAACAACGAATACATTACCTCGCCAAACGCCGATGCGTAAATAGCGTCGTTCGGGATAAGGTTTATCAGACACAAAAGCCCCAACAGCACGCACGCCGTCAAAAGATTGGCAAAGACGCCCGCAAGCGACGTCAATATCATTCCGCGTTTTTTATGCTCGAAATTGTCCGAATTTATGGGCACAGGTTTTGCCCAGCCAAATCCGATAAGGAAAAATAAAATAAGACCGAATGCGTCAAAGTGCGCCGTCGGGTTAAGCGTAAGTCGCCCTGCAAGTTTCGGCGTAAGGTCACCGCATTTTACCGCAACGCGTGCGTGCGAATACTCGTGTATGACAATCGCAAAAATCGCGGCGCAAGCATAAGCGATGATAAGTATGAATTTGTCGCGCGCCGAGTTCGACGACGTGAGAATACTGAAAATCATAATGTACTACCTATTGTGTATTATTTTTTTGTTCACACAATATAGTACATATTATAACTTAAAAATAAGTATAAAGTCAATAAAAAACCTTCTTCCGAAAATCAGAAGAAGGCATAGGACGCGGTTTTTTTACCATTTTGAGAGGATACGTCTTATCGCGTCGAAGAAGTTTTCTTTTTTGACGTCGTCCGACGCTTTCAAATCAATCGTCTTGATTACAACGCCGTTTTTCACGATTTTGGCGTTTCCGACGACTTCTCCGCGTTTTATCGGGGCTTTTACGCTGTCGTGCAAGTCATAGATTATTTCCACGTTGTCGCCGTCACCGCGCTTTTTGAAAACAGACACGTTTTCGTCGGCATAGACTGAAATTTCCTTTTGTTTGCCCTTAATTACCGCCACGGTTTTGTCGATATTTTCGCCCTTTTTCACAACGACTTCGTTTTCGTACGCCTTGAATGAATAATTGAACATATCGCTGACGTCCTTAAATCGCTGTTTTCCGTTCTGCTCGCCGATGACCGTCGCGATTATCCTTGTGTCGCCTCGCTTTGCGCTTGCCGACAGACAAAACAACGCCTCGGACGTATATCCCGTTTTGCCACCGTCGCACCCGTCGTAAAATTTGACAAGTTTATTGGTGTTGGTCATCGTGGTTTTGCGCCCGTCGGGGTGGACGTAGTCTTCGAGCCAGATTTTGGAAAACTTAAAGTACTGTTCGTGCGACAAAAGGTCTTTCAGCATTTTTGAAACGTCCTTTGCCGACGAATAGGCATTCAACGCAGGAAGTCCCGTCGCATTGACGAAATTTGTGTTTATAAGTCCCATTTTCGTCGCTTTATCGTTCATTTTCTTTACAAAAGCCTCTTCGCTACCCGCCGAAGCCTCGCTCAACGCAACCGCCGCGTCGTTTGCGGACGCCACGATTACCGCCTTCAAAAGGTTTTCGATCGTGTGGACGCTCCCTCTGTCCAAAAAAACCTGACTTCCGCCCATTCCCGCGGACTTTTCGGACACGGTGACTTCGTCCGTCATATAAAGTTTTCCCGCGTTTATTTCGTCCAAAATAATCGACGCGGTCATAATTTTGGTCATGCTCGCGATGGGCAGTTTTTCGTTTTCGTTTTTTGAAAAAATCACCGTGTCGGTATCGAAGTCGGTGACGTACGCCGATTTTGCCGACGTGTTTATTTCGCTTGTCGTTTCGGTCTTCCCATAGGACACTCTGCCAAAAGCCGTCGGCGACAGCACCGCAAAAAACGCAAACGCCGTTATAATTTTTTGGATTTTTCTTTTCATATTTCACCTCGCGAATAGTCTTTGTAAAAGACGAATTTTTATTCCGTCAAAAGGCGCAAAGGCGAAATATTTTTGCAAAAATCAAAAACCAAAGCGTGAAAAACACGATATTTATCGCAAAAACAACCAAAACATACTTGATTATTGTCACAAAACTGTTTTTGCACATCGTCGAAATTTTGGAATTGCACGAAAAGGAAATATGCGGTGACAATAAATTTATCAGTGCGTTCAATAATATTATCGTCACCAAAAACGCGGGGATATAAATTAGCAAAAATTGTATTATCCCAAAAAAGTTTTGGAGCGAATATACCGCTTTTGCAATCCGCCCCGCAAAGTATCCGAGATAACAAAACCCCGCAAAAAAGAAAATGACGGCGTACTTGAAAACCGTCGAAAGCAAGGACAAAACGTAGCACGGCACAATTATCAAAATCATTTTTCCGATGATTTTCCCGACGTTTATTTCCTTTTGCATTTCGGGCGCAACAAAGAAAATCACCGCAAATATCAACCCCGACAAAAACAGCAGACACGAAAAAAATATCTGCGATTTCGAGGTCGCAAAAAAATCTTTTATTAAAAAGGCGATGCCGTGCTTTTTGTAATTCACCTTAAAATTTATGCGTTGCTTCTTCGGTTTATGCTATTGACGGCGGTCATCAAAAACTGCTTGTTGCCGGGCTTGCCCTTTTTCATATCAATTGTTTCGCCAAACTCTTTGTAAAGGACGTCGACGTCGCCTTTAAGCCACGCCGACGAAATTGCATTTTGCACGTCTTTTTCGACGGTTTCGACGGATTTTTTGTATTTTTTTGCGATTTCAGGGTATCCGACGTATTTCAAAGGCAGGATTTCTTGCCCCATCGTCGCCATAAAAATCAGATCGAAAATATAGCGGTAGCCACACTTATTCGGGATAAATCCCAATGACAAAAGATAATCGGAAATGGTTTTTTGCATACCTTTACGATACCGTCAACCGCCCAAAAAAACGTTGGATAATTTGTAGGATAAACTCTAATTTTGCAACATCCACCCGATAAACACGCCGAATCCCCTTGACGGCTCGCCGACGTAAACGTGCGTGACCGCGCCCACGAGTTTGCCGTTTTGGATAATGGGACTTCCGCTCATACCCTGCACGATACCGCCCGTTTTTTCAAGGAGGCGTTTGTCGGTTATCGAAATTACCAGCGATTTTACGTCGGCTTTTTCCTGATGCGCGACTTTCACGATGTCGATTTCGTAATATTCGGGTTTTCCGCCCGCAACCGTTGTATAAACGTAGGCTTTCCCCGGCTTAATTTCGTCAATATTTGCAGTTTTTATCTTTTGATAATCGTGCTCGGCGTCGACATATTCCCCAAATATCCCGAATTCGTTGTTCTTTTTTATGCGCCCCAACGGATTGCTTTTTGAAAACGTGCCGATAAGTTCGCCCGCGCTGTCGGGTTCGGATTTTTTCACGCCGTCGATATACGCGTCGAAAATATTCCCGTTTTTAAGTTGGGATATTATCCCCGTTTCCGAGTCCGCGATATGATGACCGAGCGCGCCGAACCGACCGTCTTTCGTGACGTAAGTCAGCGTACCGATACCCGTCACCCTGTCGCGGACGTTAATTCCGAACTTCCTTGCGCCGTTTTTGTCGGTGACGAATTTTGCACGCACTTCAAAAGGCTTTCCGTCCCTCAAAAACGACAAAACGACTTCGGCGTTCGGCAAAGACTTGACGATTTTTGAAATATCTTCGGGTTTTACGACGCTTCGTCCCGCAATTTTCGTCAGGACGTCACCGCTTCTCACCCCGCTGTCTTTCATTGGAAATTCCTCGCCGTTATCAGTAAAAACCTTTGAAATTCCCGTGACAATCACGCCGTCCGCGCCGATCTCGATGCCGAGCGGACGCCCTCCGAGATAGACTTCGGTTGCGGTGTCGGCGGGCTTTGTAATCTTTGCGCCAAGCGAACTTACGCACAAAACCACAGAAAACAGGATAATAAAAAATCGGGCACAAATTTTCTTCATACCCGATTATTGTCTATAAAACTTTCAAAATTATTCTTTTTGCTTCGACTTCTTGTATTCGTCGGCGTGTTTTTTCATCTCGAGCGCGTGCGGGAGAGCGTGTTCGCTGTAAGTATTTCCGCCGATAAGTCGCGAAATCTCTTGCAATTCGCCGTCCGTGTCGAGTTTCGTGACGCTTGTGATCGTCTTGTCGGCTGTTTCGTGCTTTTCGATTTTGTAATGATTGTCCGCCATCGACGCAAGTTGCGGAAGATGCGTCACCGCAATGACCTGCCTGTCAACGCTGATATTGAAAAGTTTCTCGGCGACGACCTGCGCGATATATCCGCTGATTCCCGTGTCGATTTCGTCAAAAACCATTGTGTCGATGCCGTCAAGACGCGCCGTAATGTTTTTGAGCGCAAGCATAAATCGCGACATTTCACCGCCCGAAATTATCTTTTGCAAGGGTTTCAACGGCTCGCCTTTGTTTGCGGAAATCAAAAATTCGACTTTGTCAAATCCGTTGGCGGTGACGTCGTCAACAAACTTTTCCTCGTCGTCAAACGACACCGAAAACCTTGCGGACGGCATACCCAATTCCTTCAACTGATCGTTTATTTCCTTTTCAAAACTTTTTGCGTACTTTTTGCGAAGGTCGCTCAATTTTTCGGCGCACTCCAAAAGTTCGGCTTGCGTTTTTTTGATTTCCTTTTCAAGTTTAATTGCGCGCGCGTCCGCGTTTATCAAAAAATCGTATTCTTCCTCAGCGTTTTTCAAAAACTCGTTGGCGGATTCGACGCTACCGCCGTATTTCCTTGTGATTTGCCTGACTTTTTCCAGACGTTTTTCGACCTTTTCCAAAGAATAATCGTCAAAGGACAAGTCGTCGACAAAGCCTTCGAGTTCGTCCCCGACGTCTTTTACGTCGATTTTTGCGCTTTCCAAACGTTCCGCAACCTTCAAAAAGTTTTCGTCAAACGCACCCGCGACGTTCAAAAGATTGATGGCTTTGTTGAGCGTGCCGACAACCGAAAAGTCCGAGCCCCCGTTCACAAGCGCGCTTGCGTCTTTCGTGGCGTTCAGAATTTTTTCGGCGTTCCGATATTTTTTTCTGTCCGCCAAAAGTTTCTCTTCCTCGCCCTCGACAAGTTCGGCTTCCTTCAATTCCTCGATTTGATAATTTAGGACGTCCAACTTCCTTTCGCGGGTTTCGGCATCGCCGATACTTTGGAACTCTTCGGACAATTCTTTATATAAAAAATAGGATTTTTGCAGATTTTTTTTGGCTTTTTCGATATTTTCGCCACCAAAAGCGTCCAAAAGATGAACGTGCGTGGACACCTTCAAAAGCGACTGATGCTCGTGCTGACCGTGGATATCCACCAGTTTTTCGCCGACGTTTTTCAGCATATTCAGGGTGACTTGCGTGCCGTTTATCCTGCATTCGTTTTTGTCCTTTGTCATCGCACGTCGCAAAATCAGCACGTCGTCCGACTCGATTCCAAACTCGGTCAATGCGCTTTCGACGTCTTTCGACACGTCCGAAAACACGGCGGTGACCTCGGCTTTTTGCGCCCCGTTTCTGATGAGCGTCTTGTCGGTGCGCTCGCCCAAAACAAAGTTGAGCGAATCGATAATTATCGACTTGCCCGCGCCCGTTTCACCGCTTAAAATATTCAGCCCTCTTTCAAGATTTAGCGTCAAATCCTCGATAAGAGCGACGTTTTGAATATGCAAAGAATCAATCATTTTCAGTCAAGCAAAGATTTCAACTTTTCGACGATGGGGACCATTTTCGTTTGGTCTTTTATGACAACCAAAATCGTATCGTCGCCCGCAACGCAACCCATAACCTCGGGGAAATTCAGCTTGTCCACAAGCATCGCCGCCGAATTCGCACCGCCAACAACCGTTTTAATCACGATAAGGTGACCGGCGTAGTCGATTGAAAGCACGCATTCCCTGAAAAGATTCAGCATTTTGCCCGAACTTTTTTGCTCGGTCGAAGCGGGTTGGGCGTACTTATAGGTCTTGTTGGGCGTCATAACTTTGATGAGCCCAAGGTCTTTTATGTCGCGCGACACGGTTGCCTGCGTGACGAGATAGCCCTCGTTTCTCAGAGCCTCGGCAAGCGCCTCTTGCGTTTCGATTTCGTTTTTATTGATAATTTCGATAAGTTTTAATTGTCTTCCTGTTCTTGCCATAATATTCCTCTTAAATTTCTTGATCGACGTTAAAGTCTTCGGCTTCGGGCATCGTCCAGCGATTGAGCTTGGTGACGAGGCGTTTATAGAAGTCGTGGTGACGGGTTTTTATGAAGTTGACGGTGAGATTTGCCTTTTTAACAACGACGTACGAACCGTCCGAGACTTCAGCCTTGACGTCGCCGTCCACCATCAAAAGCGCCTCAAGACTGCCCTTGACAAGCCTTATTACAAAGGTGTGTTTATCGGACACCACCATAGGTTTGTTGACGAGCGAGTGCGAGCAAATCGAGCATATCGACACCGCGTTGACGTCGGGCGACAAAATCGATCCGCCGGCCGAGAGCGAATAGGCGGTCGAGCCCGTGGGCGTCGCCAGGCAAACACCGTCCGCTTTCAGCGCTCCCAGAATCGTGTCGTTTTCGATGAATACCTCAACGACGATGGGACGCGTGATTTCTTTTTTATAAACGATGACTTCGTTCAGCGAATAATATTTTTTGCGGGCGTAAGACACTTCGAGAGCGGTGCGTTTTTCGATTTCATAATCGCCTGCGATGACCATATCGATTTCTTCGTCAAAATCTTTCGGCTCGGTATCGGCAAGGAACCCGCATTGTCCGCGATTGATTGCAAAAATCGGCGTATCGAGCCCGTGCGACGTGATACATTCCACCGCGCGCAAAACCGTGCCGTCGCCACCGACGACAATCACTGCGTCCGCGTCTTTCACGACGTCCGAAAAACGGTTGTAGGTCATTCCCAAAAATCCGCTTTCACGATAGGACGCCAGCGAAAAAGTCACTCCGCTTCGTTTTTTAAGGTTTGTTTCGATTTGCTTTACGACCGCAACGTCCGCCTCGCGGTCAAAACTGGAATAAATGATAAAATGCATAAAACCCCTAAACCTTTTTAAGTAATATCCATTATACGGAATAATAATAAAAAAGTCTATTCGATTATGCAAGTTTTATAAATTTTTTATAAAACTCAAATCAACGCTTGCGACGGGGCGCGAATTTTCAAAGTCTTTTTTGAAATGCACGAGATATTCGACGTTTTTGTTTTTGAAGTTGTTCGGAACGCTTGTGATACCGCCCGCCAAAAACCCCAAATTTTTCGCAAACGCCAAAATATCGTTGACGACTTTCATGCGGTCGACGGGGTTTATTACGATACCGCTTTTCGGAAGTTTTTTGCCGACCTCGAATTGCGGTTTTATCAAAACCACCGCTTCACCGTCGTCTTTTAAGAGATTAAAGCAATTTTCAAGGATTAGTTTTAAGGAAATGAAACTGACGTCGATTGTCAAAAAATCTTTTTTTCCGTTGACGTCATCGGGGACAATATCGCGGGCGTTTAAGTAATCTTTGACGACAACTCGATTGTCGCACAAAAGTTTTTCGTTCAGTTGCGTTTTGCCGACGTCCACGGCATAAACGACTTTCGCACCGTGCTTCAACATGCAATCGGTGAACCCGCCGTTGGACGCTCCGATATCGACGCACTCGAAATCTTGGACACAAATATTAAACTCGGTCAACGCTTTTTCAAGTTTGTCCCCGCCAAGACTTTCAAACTCGTCTTCCAAAAACACCTTAATGTCGTCGCTGTCGCACGCGTCGTATGACGGCTTTGTTACAGTGACATTATTTACGCTGACTTTGCCCTTTTTTATCAAATTTTCGGCAAAACTGCGGGATTTTAGATTGAATTTTTGTAAAATGTACAAATCAAGACGCATTACTTTTTCCTGCACTTTTTCGCGGATTTTCGCGCGGGGTTTTTCTTTCTTCGTTCGGGCAACAGCGTTGCAAGCGCCCTTGAAAACATAAAAATCAGTTCGGTGGATTTTGTTATCGACAGATTTTTTAGCCCCGCTTTTCCGCCGACTATTATCGCCGATATCATTGCGCTGACGCCGACGGTTATGGCTTTTGCAACGGCGTCGTCCAGTCTTTTCGTGACGCTTGCGGTGATGACGACCGTGCACGCGCCCGACAAAATTCCGAACATATCGCCGATTACGTCGTTGCACACGTTCGACACGATGTCGGCGTTTTCAACGATTTTCGTTGCGATTTTACCCTCTCGTCCTTTGCCTTTTGCAAGAGTTTTGACTTCCGATTCGTCCGCAGTCGCCGCCGCAATGCCGATGCCGTCAAACACGACGTTTCCGACAATCAAAAACGTGAGAAGCAAAAATATGACGATAAGATTTCCGCTTGACTCGGTCGTTTCGGCGATAAAACTGAAAAAAGCCGACGTCAAAAACGTGATGAGCGTTGCTTTTATCGCCCAGTACGATTTTTTGACGCGTCCTTTGCGTTTTAACAGACTTACTTTTTTATCCCCGCCGTCATCTCTCACAAAAAGTAATTATGACGCACGACCTTTCAATATGATTATTCGGGCTTAAATTCTTCGCAAAGGTTGTTGAGTTCGTCGGTCAAAAGTTTGATTTTGCCTTTCGATTCATTCAAAAAGTCCAAGCATACCTTCGAAAGTTCGATGCCGTCGTTGAACAACGCGATACTTTCTTCGAGGCTGACGTTTTGTCCTTCCAGTTTTTTCACGATTTCTTCAAGTTTTGAATAGGCAGTTTCAAAATTCATACGTTCTCCTTATCGACGCCGGTGACGGTTGCGTAGATTTTTCCGTCGGCGCCCTTCAATGAAATATCATCGCCCGTTTTGACGTTTTCGACGCTTAAAACAGGCAAATTGTCGCTGTAAACCCTGAAATATCCGCTTTTTAAGATTCTGGTCGGGTTGAGGTTGTCCAGCGAATTTATGGATTTATTGATTTGATACTCTTTGGTTTTGACAAGATTTTCTTCAGCAATTTTAATGCGATTTAGTAACAAATACGCCTGATATTCATTCGACTTAAAAATCTTTTCCTCGGCGTTGTTCATACGACTTAGCAACAATTTCAGCCTTGAAAAATCGTCGCGATATAGTTTTTCCATACCGCTTCCGACCTTTTGCGCCAAAAGTTTTGTACGGTTTTCGGCGTTTTCGAGGTGCTTTATCGTTGCAAACTTCCCGCGCGACAAAAATTCAAAAACGTTCTTCTTGTATTCTTTCACGTCGTACGCGATAAGTTCGGCGGCGGCGGTAGGCGTAGCGGCCCTTGCGTCCGCCACGAAGTCGCACAACGAAAAGTCGGTTTCGTGTCCGATTGCCGAGATAATCGGAGTTTTCATATCGTATATCGCGCGCACGACTTTTTCGTCGTAAAACGGCATCAAATCTTCAAGACTTCCGCCACCGCGCGCCAAAATACAGCAGTCGTAGCCGAGTTTATCGACGGCATTTAACGCAGAAGTAATCTCTCTTACCGCAAACTCACCCTGCACTTTGACGTCTTTGACGACGATATCGATATTGTCGTTGTATTTTCTTATCGTCCTGCAAATGTCCCTGATGACCGCGCCCGACTTGCTTGTCACGACAATTACGTTTTTTGGAAAGCGAGGAATCGGCACTTTGTGTGCCTCGTCGAAAATGCCCTCGGCGTACAGTTTCTTTTTCAGTTCCTCGATTTGTTGGAACAAAAGTCCGATGCCTTGCGGTTCGATTTGGTTGACGATAAAAGAAAATCGCCCGCCTTGGACGTAATAATCGGGCGAACCCACCACGATGACTTTTTCGCCTTCTTTGGGGACGTAGGTTTTTTTGAAGTTAAAACAACTGCACGGGAGCACCGCACCGCTGTCCTTCAATGAAAAATAGGAGTGCGCGCCCGACGCGCGAAATCCCGAAATCTCGCCGACGATTGCGATGTTTTTCAGCATTTCTTCCGCCTGAAAAATCCTTTTTATGACGGTGCAAAACTCGGTGACAGTCACCGGTAGTCTTTCGTTCATACGGGGTACTCCAACATAATTTTTCCGAATTTTTGTTTTCTGAAATCGTCGATGACGGCGCGTGCGGTACGGTCGAAGTCATACTCACCGCCACGCAAAACGAAGCCACGTTTTGTGGCTATTTCCTCAAAAATTTGTATATTTTCGGCGTTTTCCGTTGAAATTTTGTATCTTTCGGTCAATGCGCCGTTTTTATTCGTTTTCAAAAAATCGATAAGATTTAACGCGACGTCGTTGATATCCAGCACGTCGTCTTTGATACTGCCGATGAAGGCAAGGTGCATCGCGACTTCCTGATCGTCCAGCTTCGGCCACAGCGTCCCCGGGGTGTCCAACATATCGACGCCCTTTTGCACACTCAGCCACTGTTTGGACTTCGTGACGCCCGGACGGTCGCCGGTAATTGCGCGTTTGCCACCGCACAGGCTGTTGATGAGCGTCGATTTTCCGCTGTTGGGAATACCGATGACCATCGCTCTGACGGGGGTTTTGACGCCCTTTTCGCGATATTTTTTGATTTTATCGTCCAAGACAAACAGCAGTTTTTTCAGAATTTTTGCGTTATCCTTGCCGTTTGCGCTGTTGCTTGTGACGTAGGCAAAACCTTTTTCGTCGAAGTAGTCGCGCCATTTTTTGAGGTCGGCATCTTCGACAAGGTCGGCTTTGTTCAGAACGTAAACGATTGGTTTGTTTTTGATGACGTCCGAAAACGACGGATTTATGCATGCGGAAACGGCACGGCTGTCCAGAACGTAGATGACCGCGTCAACGATTTTGATATTCTCCTCAATCAGTCGCATGGCTTTCGTCATGTGACCGGGAAACCAGTTAATCTGCATCTTTTTTCGTCAATAAATCGGGACGAACCCGTTTTGTAATTTCCAGCGCCTGTTCGTAACGCCACTTTCTGACCTTTTCGTGGTCGCCCGACGTCAAAACGGCGGGGACTTCCATTCCCATAAAGTTTTGCGGGCGCGTATATTGCGGATATTCCAAAAGATTTTCGGAAAAACTTTCTTCCGTCGTGGACTCCTCGCTCCCAAGCACGCCCGGGATATAGCGAGAAACCGCGTTGATAAGCACGAGTGCCGGCAATTCACCGCTTGTCAGAACGTAGTCGCCGATTGAAATTTCCATGTCGATATCGAGGTCGATGACCCTTTGGTCAACGCCCTCGTAACTTCCGCAAAGGATAAGGATATTTTCCTCTCTCGACAGTTCCTCAACAAGTTTTTGCGTCAAAGGAACACCGCGCGGGGACATGTAAATGCGCTTTGCTTTGTGCAACGGATCGACGCTTTCGATTGCGTCGTGCACGGGCCCGGGCGTCATAATCATACCCGCACCGCCACCGAAACTATAATCGTCGGTTTTGTGGTGCTTGTCCTTTGAGAAATCGCGGATTTGCGTCAGCGAAACCTCGAAAAGTTTGTTGTCGATTGCCTTTTTTATGATACCGCTGTCGAGTGCGGAAAACACTTCGGGAAACAGCGTAAGCACGTCAAACTTGTTCAACTGCGACCTCCTTAAAGCGTTTTTCGTCCAAAATTATGACTTTTTTGTCGGTATCGACCTTCAAAATCAAGTTTTTGAGCGCGGGGAACATAACCTCGTTTTTGCCGTCGGACACAACGTACACGTCAACGGCGGAGTTTTGCATCACGTCAACGAGCGCGCCGATTTCCTTGTCGCCGACAAACACCTTCGAGCCCAAAATATCCACGATAAACCAAGTGTTTTCGGGCAGTTTTACGGCGTCCTCGCGCGCGACGGACACAAATTCGTTTTGCAAAAGTTCGGCATCGTTTCTATTATCGACGCCCTTAAACTTCACAAAAGCGCACCCGCCCTGAACGCGCGAATACTCAACCGTCATTTCGTTTCCTTTGACGGTTGCTTTTTTCAGCTTATTAAAACGCAGGACATCGTCGGTGATGGGAATGATTTTTACCTCGCCTTTAATGCCCTGTGCTTTTACGATTTTTCCGATAATCAACATTGATTATTCCTGCGGATTTTCTTGTGGCGTCGCGTCGCCGTCCTCTTTTTCGACGATGGAAACGGTATAGAACTTGCGCTTACCCTGTTTTCCTGACGCCGCTTTCACGATTGTGCGAATGGACTTTGCGATGCGACCTTGTTTGCCGATTACCTTTCCGATATCGTCTTTCGATGCGGAAATAACAATTTCGGTGGGTTTGTCATCGGCATACTCGACCGTGACGTCAGCGCCTTCGGTCAGCGTATCGACGATATATTTCACCAAATCTTTCATAGCGATAAATTATTTTTCGATGATGCCGTTGGCTTTGAAAAGGTTGCGGACGGTTTCGGTGGGTTGTGCGCCGTTGTTCAGCCACTTTTTCGCGATTTCGGCGTCGATTTTTACGACGGCGGGTTCTTTCGTGGGATCGTAGTAACCGATTTGTTCGATATACATACCGTCACGTGCTTTTCTGCTGTCGGTTGCGACGATGCGATAAAAAGGAGCCTTCTTTGCGCCCATTCTGGTTAATCTGAGTTTTACAGCCATTGTTAAATCCTCCAAATGTAAATTGTTATAAATTAGGTTGTTTTATATAATACTTTTAATTATTATCGTGATTAAAACGGGAATTTCATGCCTCTCATGCCGTTTTTCGATACGCGACGCATCATTTGTTTGCTCATATCGAATTGCTTCAAAAGTTGGTTGACGTCCTGAATCGACGTACCGCTTCCCTGAGCGATTCTTTTCCTTCTGGACGCCTTGATAATGTCGGGATTGTTCCTTTCTTCGGGAGTCATCGACAGAATAATCGCTTTGGTTTTGACGATTTTGCTTTCGTCGATATCGTCCTCGCTGACCTTTCCGCCAAGCCCCGGCACCATCGACATCAACTTTCCGATACCGCCCATTTTTTTGACGCTTTCCAGCTGATTGAGATAATCTTGCAAAGTGAAGGAGTTGTTCTTCATTTTCTTTTGAAGTTTCAACGCCTCTTCTTCGGAAAACGCCTCTTGCGCCTTTTCGATGAGCGTCATAACGTCGCCCATGCCCAAGATACGGCTTGCCATACGGTCGGGATAGAAAGGCTCGATATCTTCCATCTTCTCGCCACTGCCGACGAATTTGATGGGCTTTCCTGTCACCGCTTTTATCGAAAGCGCCGCGCCACCGCGCGTATCGCCGTCCAACTTTGTGATGATGACGCCAGTAATATCCAGTTTTTGATTAAAAGTATCCGCCACGTTGACGGCGTCTTGTCCCGTCATGCTGTCAACGACAAGCAAGATTTCGTCGGGTTTGACCTCGGACTTGATATTTTGCAACTCTTCCATAAGTTGCTCGTCAATGTGCAAACGTCCTGCAGTGTCGATGATAAGGACGTCCGCGCCCGTGCGTTTTGCCTCGTCCAGAGCGTCTTTGGCGATTTTGACGGGGTTGATTTGTCCCTCGGTGAAGACGGGAACGCCCACCTTTCCGCCGACGACTTGCAACTGCTTGATTGCCGCGGGACGATATACGTCGCACGCCGCCAACAGCACTTTCTTGTTTTGCTTTTTCAGCATACCCGAAAGTTTTCCGCACATTGTGGTCTTGCCCGCGCCCTGCAAACCGCACATCATAATGATTGTCGGCGGTCTGTCCGCAATCGCAAGTTTGGTGTGGGTACTGCCCATAAGCGCAATAAGCTCGTCATTGACGATTTTGATGACCTGTTGCGTGCTGTTGAGCCCTTTCAAAATATCTTCGCCCGACGCTTTTTCGGACACTTTATTGATAAAATCTCTTACGACCTGAAAGTTGACGTCCGCCTCGAGAAGCGCGATGCGGATTTCTCGCATGGCTTGTTTGATTTCAAGGTCGGTCAATTTTCCTTTTTCACGCATTTTTGAGAAAACGTGATTGAGTTTTTCGGACAAACTGTCGAATGCCATTTTATTCCTCCAAGATTGCGACGGCGTTGTCGATTTTTAATAACGCATTCGCAAGGTCGCCCGACTTTGCATCCTCGGACGCTTTGTCGAGTGCTTCTTTGATACGCGACGACTTTTCGATTAAGCGAAGTTTGGAATCGACGTCTTTCAGAGTTTTCACGCTTCTGACCAGCACGTCGCGGACGGCTTGGCGCGAAACGTCAAAATCGGACGCAATCTCGAAAAGCGAGATGTCGCAGTCGTAATACTGGCGCATAATTTCCGCCTGATGCGGTGTAAGTAGCGCCCCGTAAACCCGTAAAAGTTCGCTCACGTTAAGTTTTTCGTCAATATCAATCATAAAAAACAACTGTAAAGGCTTTTACCTTTACAGCTATTATATCAAATTAAATTATATTGTCAAACGATTGACGTCAGTTTTCAAAAATTGCGTCGACAAATTCCTCGGGATCGAACGGCAAAAGATCGTCGATTTTCTCGCCGACGCCCACGAACACCACGGGGATTTCCTGTTCGGCTGAAATTGCCATCACGACACCGCCCTTTGCCGTGCCGTCGAGCTTTGTCAATATAATGCCATCGATGTCGATGGCTTCGGTGAAAATTTCAACCTGCGACAATGCGTTTTGTCCCGTCGTCGCGTCCAAAACGATATAGCTTCGGTAGTCGGCGTTCGGCAATTCTCTCATAATGACCTTGTGGATTTTTTTGAGTTCGTCCATAAGGTTTTTCTTGTTGTGCAGACGCCCCGCCGTATCGACGAGTATGACGTCGTCGCCCCTTGCTTTTGCCGAAGAAATGGCGTCGAACACCACACTTGCGGGATCACTGCCTTCTTGGTGCTTGATAATTCTGACGTTTGCGCGCTCTGCCCAGACTTCCAGTTGGTCGGACGCCGCCGCTCTGAACGTGTCGGCTGCCGCAACCACGACGCTTTTTCCGATTGACCTGAAATAGTTTGCAAGTTTGCCGATTGCCGTAGTCTTTCCGACGCCGTTCACGCCCGCAAGCAGTATCACCAAAGGATAGTCGTAGTCGGGTATGTCGTAACTGATGCTTTCCACCATTATGCGTTTCAAAAGGTTTTTCGCCTTTTCGGTATCGGTGATTTTTTCGCGATAGACCTCGTCCTTAAATTCGTCGAGAATTTGCTCGGTTGCGGTCACGCCCATATCTGCCGTGAGCATGGCTTCTTCGAGTTCCTCATAAAAATCGTCGTCGAGCGAGCGTCCCGAAAACGCCGAGAAAATCTTTTTGCCTATGTTATCTTTTGTTTTTTTAAGTCCTTCTTTCAGTTTGCTGAAAAATCCCATATTAACTCTCCTTCTCCGCGAACTTCAACGCCTCGGACAGGTTGACCGACAACAGCGTCGATACACCGCGTTCCTCCATCGATACGCCGAAAATGTTGTCCGCGATTTCCATCGTAGGCTTTCTGTGCGAAATAATGATAAATTGCGTGCGCTCCGAAAAATGTTTCAGATACTTTGCAAGAAGCCCGGCGTTGGCGTCGTCAAGCGCGGTGTCGATTTCGTCCAGTACGCAGAACGGCATCGGACGCATTTTGATGATTGCAAACAAAATGGCAATTGCGATAAGCGTCTGCTCCCCGCCCGAATAGGACGAAATGTTCAGCATGCGTTTCCCGGGGGGTTGCGCGTAAATTTCGATGCCCGATTCCAGCGGATTGCCGTTGGGATTTTCGACGATTTCAAGTTTAGCTCGACCTCCGCCGAACAATGCGGTGAAAGTCTCCTTGAAGTTGTCGTTAATTTCGTTGAAGGCGTCGGTGAACCTCGTCGTCATCTCGTTTGTCAGGTCTTCGATAATCTGAATGAGGTCGGCTTTGCCTTTTTCGATGTCTTCGCACTGCGCCTTTTCGTTTTCAAAACGCTCGGAAACTTCCTTGTATTCCTCGATGGCGTGCGGGTTGACGTCGCCCAAAGCGTTAATCGACTTTTTCAGACGGCTGATATTTTGTTGAGCGTCCTTGATTTCAAACTCTTCGTTCTTGAATTCCAGCGCGGTTTGGTAAGTCAACTCGTACTCTTCCCAAATATGCTCGTGCAAATACTTGATTTCGTTGTTGGTCTGTTCCAACCTGTTTTCTTCGCGGAAGCGTTTTTCTTTCAAATCGTTGATAGTCTTGTTCAACGTGTCGCGCTTGCCGTCGATAATCGAAATTTCCTCGTTCGTGGACGCTTTCGTCGCCTTGAATGCGTTCATCTTGCTTTCGAGGTCTTCGATTTTTCTCTTGTCCTCATCGCTGATAGCCTTGCGCCTGCCGGCGTCCTCGATTTGCTTTAGACTTGCGCGGTTGGTGGTCAGCGACGCGGTAATATCCAACAGCAAATTGCTGATACTTTGACATTCCTTTTTCAAGCGCGTGATATCGAGGTCGATTTGGTCGATATCCGTCTTGCTTTTCGTCACGTCCAAGCGGACGCTCATAAGCCTGTCGCTAAGCTCTGCTTGTAATTTTTTGTTTTCGTCGGTGACCGACTTGGACTGCGCGTTTTCGGCGTCGGCGTTTTCGCGCTGAGCCTTAATATCGCTTTCCATTTTGTCGGCAAGACGAAGTTTTTCTTCGGTGTCGCGGACGATATCAGAAAGGCTTTCGATTTCGTCGGCTTGCGCCTTAATATCCTGCTCGTACGTCTCAATATTTTCAGTGGATTTGCTGAATTTTTCCTCGGTGACGGACAGTTGAATTTTAAGTGCGGAAATTTCCGCCTCGGTATCTTTGATGGTTTTTTCGGCGATGATTTTTTCGCTTTCCGCCTCGGCACAAAGTTTGACGATATTGTCAAAATCTCGGCGTGCTTTGTCCAAATTCGCCTTTGTTTCGCTGATTTCGCGGTCTTTTGCCAAAATATTTGCAACATCGGGCTTTCTGCTTCCGCCCGTGATTGCACCGTGTGAAGCGATGAAATCGCCGTCCAGCGTCACAATCTTGAAGGTATAGCGGTACATCTTGGAAATGCCGATTGCCGTGTCCAGATTGTTGACAACCAGCGTGTTGCCGAGCATTCCGCGAATTACCCCCTCGAACCTGCTTTCGTATTCGATAAGGTCGGCGGCAAAACCGATGACTCCACGCTCGTTCAGGACTTTCATTTGGTCGCCGTCGGGCTTTCTGCCTCTGATGACGTTGATGGGTTGGAAGGTGACCTGACCGTAGCCTTTGCGCTTCAAAAAATCGATGATATATTTGGCGTCCTCTTCGTCGTTTGTGACGATATTGCGCAGACCGTTGCCGAACGCGACGTCCATTGCGACTTCCATGCCTTCGGGCGTTTTGATAATCTCGGCGACAAGCCCCTGCGACCTTCTTTTGAGTTCGGGATTGACCTTCATGTCCGACATCAAAAGCTGAATGGCGCGACCAAAACTGTCGTAGTTTTCCTTTGCCTGCAACGCGATCGTATGCTTTGTTTCGAGCGCGGTGATGCGGTTGGTGAATTTATTTTTGTCCTCGTTGAAACTTTTCAGTGTTTCGACGCTGTCGAAATAGGAATTGTTCGCCTCGTTCAGCGTGATGTCCAACGACGCGATTTTGTTTTTCGTGGTGGTGATATTGCCTTCGAGCACCGAATGTGCGACGTATTCCTCGTCGAGCGTGGCTTTTTTATCCTTTAAGGTGCCCTTCAAAAACTCCAACCGTTTGGCACTCATATCGCGCTCGGCAATATATTTTCCGAGGTTCGCTTTGATATTTCCGAGTTCCTCTGCGGTAAGCACGAGGTTTCTTTGCGAAATTTCCCTTGCCTTTTCGTCGTCGGACAACTTTTCGGTGACGGCGTTGTACTTTTCGGTGACGTCTTTGAGTTCGGCTTCGAGCTTAACAAGGTTGTTTTGTTTGACTTCCTTTTCGGTGACTTTTTCGACAAGTTCTTGCGATTTTTCGTCCAATTCAGCCTTTTTTACGACTTCTTCCTGTTCCAAACGCTTGATTTCGTTATTCACGGACAAAGCGCGTTCGGCGTAAAGTTTGCTTTCGCCCTCGGCAGTCGCAAGACCGACGTTAAGTTTAATAAGTTCCTCGTTCAAAACCGAGATTTCCTCGTCGATTTTGCTGATGACGTCTTTATATTTTTCGTAATTTGTCTCGTTTTCCTGATATTCTTGTTCAAGTTTTACGGTGTCGAGAATGATTTTTTGCAATTTTTCGGTGATTGCGTCGACAACCGATTTATTGTTTTCGTAGCGGTAAATGAAGTAGTTGATTTCGGCGTCTTTCAGTTCCGCATAAAGAGCGTTGTATTTTTCGGTGGCGCGGGCTTGCTTTGCCAGCGGTTCCAGACGAAGTTCCAACTCGTGCAAAATGTCCTTGACGCGGGCAAGACTTTCGTTGGCGCGGTCAAGTTTTCTTTCGGTTTCGTCCTTTTGCGACTTGAAATTGGCGATGCCCGCCGCTTCCTCGAAAATACTGCGACGGTCGATGGGCTTTGCCTGAATAATCTGCGCGACGCGACCTTGTCCGACGATGCTGTATCCCTCTCTGCCGATACCCGTGTCGTGCAAAAGCGTGATGACGTCTTTCAGACGGCATTTTTGCTTGTTGATGAAGTATTCGCCGACACCGCTTCTGTCGATTTTTCTGCCCAAAACGACGTCGTCCGACTCGATGGGGAAAATCCTTTTTTTGTTGTCAAAATAAAGATTGACCTCAGAATACGACAAGGAACGGCGCGTCTCGGTGCCTTTGAAAATAACGTCGGTCATCGACTTTCCGCGCATAGCCGACGGGCGTTGGTCGCCCAGCACCCACTTGACTGCCTCGGCAACGTTGGACTTTCCGCACCCGTTGGGACCTACGATGACGGTGATACCGTCCTGAAAAGTGATTTCCGTTTTGTCTGCAAAGGACTTGAACCCCTGCAATTCCATTTTTTGAAAACTCACAAAAAATCTCCTATATCTTGTGATACC